>NZ_JAMXOT010000511.1 GCF_024220515.1 Oscillatoria sp. HE19RPO | reverse complement strand
CCCTTGGCTAGTCCCTTTTGAAGAATATCTTGGTAAATCACGGATTCCTGCATAATTTCCTCCCGGAAAAAGTTAGTAATCGTATCTTTGTTAAACCGTAAACCCGCTAGAATCTGGGTACAAGCAGAGATTTCTTGGCGTAGTTCAGTTTCCTCTATTTTAGCCACTTCCTGGGCCACTTGCGCCAGGAGTTGGTTCGGTTCTTGAGTCGCTGCTAACACCGCCAAGGGCAGCAATGCTGGGTCTTGGAGCAACAGTTCGGGAGATTCCTCCCAAATCCGAATGACCTCATATCGATGGCGCGTATTTTCGCTGACAAATTCCGTCTCAAACACCGCTGGATTGCTGGTGGGTTGCAACCAAATAATCACCTGTCTCACCGGCAGTCCATATTGCCAATGTAGTCGCACCCAATAATTTAACATCCGCAACGGCATCGGTCTGTCCTTGGGGACTTTTACCTGAAATTCTAAATGGAGAATTTCCTCATCCGTCCGTAAAAAAATCACGGAATCAGCCCGCACAGGTTCTAGGGTTAATTCGGTTTTTAACACCTCCACGGGTGAGGTAATGATTCTTCGCGATATCCAAGAGGCAAAGCGTTGTGGATATTTCGCGGCCAGGTATTTACAGAGGTTATCTATGTCCATGGAACTCGGGTTTAAATGACTCCCAACTGATTCACTTTTGGGCCGTTTATGAACGGCCCAAAACTTGAGTTTAACGGGACTGCAACCAAGTCACTAAATCTGCGACTTCTGTCAAATCGAATAAGGCCAAACTCAATTCTTCTAATTCAGTTAGGGTCAGGGATTCAAAGCGTTTTTGAACATTGGTTTCTAAGGAACCAAAACGGCGGTTCAGCATCCCCTGAATCAGGGCGATCGCCTCCTGCTTTTTCCCTTGATTGAGTCCCTGTTCAAGACCCTTGGCTAGTCCCTTTTGAAGAATATCTTGGTAAATCACGGATTCCTGCATAATTTCCTCCCGGAAAAAGTTAGTAATCGTATCTTTGTTAA
>NZ_JAMXOT010000070.1 GCF_024220515.1 Oscillatoria sp. HE19RPO | reverse complement strand
TTCCTCATTTTTTGATAATTAGCAAAAGTTGTGGTAGAAACCCGGTTTCTGAGTCTGGGGTAGGGGTTCAAGAAACCGGGTTTCTTTCCTCATTTTTTGATAATTAGCAAAAGTTGTGGTAGAAACCCGGTTTCTGAGTCGGGGTAGGGGTTCAAGTTTGAGACATCCAAGCCTTCCGCGCTTCTTCTGTCTTCTCTTTATCTAACTTAAACACCAACACGGATAACGGAGGCAAGCATAAATCCAACGAGTAAGCATGACTGTGGAACCACCACTCATCGGCCCATTTACCCCCTAGATTCCCCATGTTGCTGCCGCCATATTTGCCGGAGTCGCTGTTAAAAATTTCGCTGTAGAATCCATGAACCGGAACCCCAACGCGATAATGACTATGGGGTTGCGGCGTAAAGTTACAAACCACCACCACAAAATCTTCCTTATTTTTATCCCAGCGGATAAACGACACCACACTATGGCGATTGTCCGAACAATCAATCCATTCAAACCCTTCTTGTCCAAAATCTTGGCTATAAAGTTCAGGCGTTGAACAATATAAGTGATTCAGGTCAGCCATAAAGGTTTTAAGCTGTTGGTGTGGCTCAAATTGCAAGAGTTCCCACTCCAAATCGCCCCAGACATTCCACTCACTCCATTGGCCGAATTCCATGCTCATAAACAGGGTTTTCTTGCCCGGGTGAGCAAACATATAGGTAAACAAACATCGGACATTGGCTAATTTCTGCCAGCGGTCCCCGGGCATTTTACCAATAATATTGCTCTTCCCATGCACCACTTCATCATGGGACAGGGCCAGCATGAAATTCTCGCTGTGGTGATACCACATACTAAAGGTGATGTTGTTCTGATGGAACTGGCGGAACCAGGGGTCCATGCTGAAGTAATCCAGCATATCGTGCATCCAGCCCATGTTCCATTTCAAGTTAAACCCTAAACCGCCCACGTATGTAGGCCAGGAAACCATCGGCCAGGAGGTAGACTCTTCAGCAATGGAGAGCACTCCTGGATAGTAGGAAAACAGCAGATGATTGGCTTGGCGCAGGAAGTCTGCCGCTTCGAGGTTTTCCCGTCCGCCATATTGGTTGGTGACCCATTCCCCTTCTTTCCGGCAGTAGTCTAAATACAACATGGAGGCGACAGCATCGACGCGGATGCCGTCAATGTGGAATTTATCAAACCAGAATAAGACGTTGGCAACGAGGAAGTTGCGGACTTCGTTGCGATTGTAGTTAAAGACGAGAGTTCCCCATTCCTTGTGTTCGCCTTTGCGGGGGTCAGCGTGTTCGTAGAGGTGGGTGCCATCAAAGAAGGCCAATCCATGTCCATCTTTGGGGAAGTGACCGGGAACCCAGTCTACCAAGACGCCAATTCCCTCTTGGTGGCAGCAATCCACAAAGTACATGAAGTCTTCCGGAGTGCCAAAGCGGGAGGTGGGGGCATAGTAGCCGGTGACTTGATAACCCCAAGACCCATCAAAGGGATGTTCAGCGATCGGGAGTAATTCGATGTGGGTGTAGCCGAGTTCTTTGACGTAGGGAATCAGTTTCTCGGCGAGTTCCCGGTAGGTAAGGAATCTGGCCCCGGGTTTGAGTTCGGAGACGATGACGACAGGTTCGGTGTCTCCGTTGGGGAGTTTGGCGGGTTCTGAGGCGGAGGCATGGAGCCAGGAGCCTAAGTGACATTCGTAGACGGAGATGGGTTTGGTGAGGGGGTCGCTGTTGCGACGTTCTGCCATCCATTCTTGGTCGGTCCAGGTGTAGGTGTCCAGGTCGGTGACGATGGAGGCGGTTTTGGGCCGGGGTTCTTGTTGGAACCCGTAGGGGTCAGATTTTTCGTAAATGTGACCTGCGGAGTTTTTGATTTCATATTTGTAATGTTCGCCGACTCCCAGGTCAGGGATGAAGAGTTCCCAGACGCCGTTACCGCGTTTGGCCATTTGATGTTTGCGTCCGTCCCAGTGGTTGAAGTCGCCGAGGACGGAGATGTTACGGGCGTTGGGGGCCCAGACGGCAAAGTAGACGCCTTTAACGCCGTTGACTTCTAGGGTGTGAGCACCGAGTTTTTCGTAGATGCGATGGTGGTTGCCTTCGGCGAAGAGGTGGATGTCGAGGTCGGTGAGTTTGGGGGACCGGAAGGCGTAGGGGTCGTACATGACTCGTTCGTGCTCGCCTTCTTTGATGCGGAATTGGTAGTTTGCGAGTTCAGCGGTTTCGATGACGCATTCAAAGAAGTGGGGGTTATGCACGGACTGCATGGGATATTCTTGGCGCTGTTCCGGGACGATGACGGATACGCTGTCGGCGTTGGGGAGGTAAGCGCGGACGGCCCAATGGGAGATTTTACCGTTGTCCTGGATGGGATGAGCACCGAGGATTTCAAAGGGGTCTTGATGTTGATTTCCAACTATCTGATGGACTTGATCCGGGGCGATTGTGATGGTCATGTTTTGTTGCCTAAATGCAGTTCATGAATGGGTTTCGATATCTGTGCGGTTGATTAACCCTGGATTAGGGTTGGGGCACAAGGGTTATAGGGAATCCGGTTGTGATAGGTCTATAAAAACCGGCACCCTAAAGGGTGGGGCTATACGGACGAAGCCTGCCTTCGCAGGCTAAAAGAGAAAACTGACTTTTGAGAACCGGATTTGGGATTAGATATTGCGATCGCCTCGGGTGGGGGTGTTGATAATAGCTTCATTCTAGAGATTTTGGGGTCTCTGGGATGAAGGGTGCTGGTTGGTTCACACACCGGATCCCTAATGCCCTGGCGATCGCCTCCTTAGAGGGAGCAACTTTTTTACAGGACTGACGTTTGTTCAAGGGATTGAACCCGATAGGGTCGATGCTTTTAATCAAAGGCATCTCCTATCTACTTCAGGTGATGGGTCGGTCCTGTTCTATCAATACACCATAAATATTAAGGATTGTAAAGTGAACTACCCAGCGCTGAATCTCAGATTACAGCGTGGGCTTCCTACCCAGAGACAAGCGTAGTAGTAGATTTCTTTCGTCCTCTATTACTACGTCTTACTGTCTGGCGATAGGCTTTATCCCCGGTTCCCGAGGTCAATATTCGTAGACCCTCATCTCTGAGGTTGATTGCTGCATTGACATCCCGATCATGTTTCGACCCACAATTGGTACAAGTCCAATGTCTTATGTCCAGGGGTAGACTCCCAACTTGGTTTTTGCAGACATGACAAGTTTTTGAACTCGGGAAAAACCTATCAACCTCTTGATAAACCTTGCCCTCTTGTTCAGCCTTGTACTTGAGCATAGTACAGAATTGTCCCCATCCAACCTGGCTGATTGCCTTGGCTAGACAGTGATTCTTGACCATGTTCTTGACTGCTAGATCTTCAACCACAATCACTTGGTTTTCGTTAACTATCGACAGCGATAGCTTGTGATGAAAATCTTCTCGACATCGGGAGATCTTATTGTGAACTCTAGCTACTTTCTTTCTAGCCTTATTGCGGTTATTTGAGCCTTGGGGCTTACGAGAAAGTTGTTGTTGTTTGCACTTTAAGTTTCGTTCGTGTTTATTTAGCCATCTAGGGTTATCAAACTTTGAACCATCAGAGGTGATAGCAAAATGAGTTAACCCGAGGTCTATACCTACTGCTTTGCCTTCAGCATTAGATTCAGACTTTTCTTTACCATCCTCAAATAACACTGAAGCAAAGTATTGGTCACAACGGTTTTTGGAGACAGTAACAGTCTTTACTTTACCATCGGGTGGACGGTGAATAACTGCTTTTACTTCTCCAATAGATGGGAACTTCAAGGAACCATCCAACACCTTAACATTCTGAGGGTACTGGATAGATTGTTTTCCATGCTTCGACTTAAAGCTAGGATAACCCGCTCTCCTTTCAAAGAAATTGTTGAAGGCTACACCCAGATTGAGACAGACTTGCTGTAGGCATTGGGAGTAGGTTAGCTTCAACCATTCATACTCTTTTTTGAGTGAAGGTATTTGCTTTTTAACCTCATACCCAGACAATCCTTTACCTGTCTCCTTATAGGTTTTATTCATCAAGTCAAGACAGTAGTTCCACAGAAAACGGCAATTGCCAAAGGACTGCTCTAGCAACTGCTTCTGTTCTCTATTTGGATATAGTCTTACTTTTACGACCTTTAACATTAGAGTAAATTAAATATCCGAGACGTAATTATAACATAAGTAAAGAAAAACGATTCATCCCACGCCAAATCTGAGATTATGGACGTGGGGCTTCTCGTTCAATCAAGCTAAAATGGCACGTTCAAAACGGAAAAATCACCCGGAGTAATTCTCTGACGGGCAAGCGATTAATCATGATCTGCCCGGGAGGGATTGGCCCGATCGCCGTGGTTGGACTGCCATCGTAGGGGGCGATCGTCCCCCGAAATGTGGGGTCTTCGAGCAAGGCAGCATATTCAGCGGGGGTCAGGGGTGTTCCATCAATGGGCGATCGGCCTTGGGTAATAATTTCCGTTCGCAAGATTTCCTCGGGAACATCCGAGGCCGGAGGTAAAGCGGCAGCGCGTGGGGTGATCCCCAACAGCATTCCCCCGACTAAAATCAACTGAATTAAACGGGAGTGACCCGAGAATTTAGGATCGATGGGTTGGTGGCGATCGCTCATACAAATAAATAGATGATCTTCTTAACTTTTACTATCATATTTTCAGCCCTTTTCTATCAGTCTTAAGTCATAAATAAGTCAATCGAATTCCACCCAAATCACAGGTTGAACTCAAGCACCACAGAGGGGGTAGACCGAGTTGATCCCCCCATTCGGCAGACCCTGCGCCACCCGTTCAAGGAGAGTGCAGAATTTTAAATTCTCCTAGATCCTCAAAAAAGAACCCTCGACAAATGTCAAGGGTTTTTGACTCAGATGAGTTGAGCAAAGGCGTGAGTTTCAGGCCCTTAGTGCAAGTTCATCCTTTGTCGTTGTTGTTATTCCAATTTCTACACCCGTCCCTGCTCAGTTTTAAGGAGCAGTCGGAGCAGTTTCAGGAGTGGTCGGAGTTGCTTCGGGAGTCGTTGCCGGGGTCTCCATAGCTTCCGGAGCGGTTGCCGGGGTCTCGACAGCTTCGGGGGCTGCCTGGTCTACAGGAACTTCCTCTGTGGGGGTAATCGTAGCAGGGGTTTCCGGTTCAGTGGTATTGCAGGCTACAACAGAGGTAGACAAAGCGAGTAAAACAGCTAAACTAGCGATTTTGTTTTTCATTTTGGATAGTTAGGGGTGAATGAATCAGGCATGACTAAGGACCCAGACTGCCTCAGTCGTTTCTAAAAAATGAACAACTGCTAATGAACCCAATCTAGGGCAAGGTTTCAGGATGGTTTTCCTGGGAAACTCCCGGCGAAACCCTCTTCAAAATCTGCTAGTAGTATAGAATAGGGCATTTTTACGAAAAAAGTTACAAATTTTCATTTATCTTTAAAAATTTTTATAGCGGGGAGAGACCCGCAAAGATCCCGAGGTGGATTGACCCTAAAATCTTGCACCCCAGGGAGCAAGTCCCGGGAATCAGCCTGAGTTTGCACCGGGGTGTTAGTTTTTACAATCCACCGCGAGAGTGGGTACGGATGGATCCTCCCCGTTGACCGATGGACTGGGAAAGAGGTGTTTTCTATCTCAATTGAGGCGATTCAACAACTCCCCTGGGAGAGGGAAATCGGGGGAACCGGAACGATCGCCCTCCTGAAATCAGAGTTCCCTAACTGCAAAAGACTTACAGACAAGCCGGTGCTAGGATGGGGGAGTCTCAGTGAAATCCACAAGACTAGGAACATCGGAATCCTCAACTCAATTGATCCGAGGGGTGCAATCCGCACTGCCCATGAGAAGGGAACCGATATAAATAGCGCTATTAACACCAACCGCCTAATATTGCTTAAAGTTATGACAGTTGCATTCAGACCCTCAAATGCTCCGAGAAAAATCAGGTCCCGTCCAACTTCGGCAGGAACATCCAATAATAAAGTAACCTCGATCGCAAACAGGCACAGAAAAGCCCAAGAAAGCCTGGGGATCGCCCCAAGAACCGCAGCGCAAGTCACCCCGTTGCGATCGGCACAATCCAGTCCCCGAGTTCGCTCAGGATTAACCCCTAACCCCAAGACAACCGAATCCAGAAAAAACAAGGCAACGAGAACTCAAACCCCCTTAAACCCTTGGGCGATTCCCTTTTGGTTGCGATCGCTGGTGAAAGCTCAAACTGTTTCATCCTTCGCCACCTTCCTCCTCGTCGGTGCCGCCTTATTCATCTATGGCAGTACCGTCTACTACCAGCAACAGTGGGGTACATCCTTCCGAGAGTTGGAAAGTTTGCGCCGCCAAGAGCGAAAACTGATCTCAACCAACGAAAGCTTAAAAACCCAATTCTCCAAACAAGCAGCAGAACCGGGCAGCGGTTTAGTACCCCCCAACTTAAATCAAATGATATTTCTAAAACCCACCCCAGTAGACCCCCCAGAATCAGCAGAAATCAGGGGGGAAGAAACCCCAACTCCCGATAACCGACCCGTGGGATATTAACCTTCAAAAGTTCGGGATTAAACCCGACTTTTTTCTGACCTAAACCGGGGAATATCGCCTGAATCAATCCCGAATCAAAAGCCTTCAAATTCTCCAACCTGATTACATTTTACGAGCGGAATATGGCATCAAGGATTCCACACCCTGGGCGAAGTTTGCAGCGGAACTCTCATCGCAAAACCCAATCTCAACGCCCGAAAAAAATCAACCGGGGGACGGCTCGGAATAAGCGGGGACAAGAGAGCGGTAAAAACTTGCTCTTACTCTTACCCCTGGCCTTTTTATTATTAATTTTAGAGAATTTGAACAGCTCGCCGCGCATGAGGCGGGGAGTCCGCGCTTTGACGCGATTGGGAAATCCTCGGATTAGATTTGCGGTAGTCTGGGGGGTTTTAATGGCGGGAATGCTGGGCTTGAGTGGGAATTTGTATCGATTGCAAATTGTGAATGGGCAGGACTTACAAGAACAAGCCAGACAGCAGCAAGATGTGAAATTGCAGCCGTTTATTCCCCGACGGGCGATCGTCGATCGCAGTGGCAATGTTTTAGCCCTGGATCGCCCGGTTTATACCCTATACGCCCATCCCAAACTGTTTAAAATCTCTAAGGAAGAGATGGCGGTAACCCTCGCCCCGATTCTGAATCAAACCAGTGCGGAACTCTTCGGAAAATTCAACGCGGCGGAAAGTGGAATTGCCTTGGCAGTCGGCATCTCGGAGGAAAATGCCGATCGCATCCGAGAAATCTTCCTCGATGGACTAGAACTAGAGCAAAATCGCGCCCGCTACTATCCCCAGCAAAACTTAGCCGCAGATGTGGTGGGATATGTGGATACAGAAGGCAAAGGTCAAGCGGGAGTCGAAGCCAGCCACCAGCACTTACTCGCCCGGGAAGCCTCATTAGAACTAGACCGGCGCTTATGGGGTTCGCTGATCCCCGACCCAGTACCGGCAGAATTTATGCGGTTGGACGATTTGCATTTGCAAATTACCCTAGATTCGCGGTTGCAACAAGCTGCAAGGGTCGCCCTAGAGAAACACCGGAAACAGTGGAATGCCAAACGCGGCACGGCGATCGTGATGGATGCCAAAACTGGAGAAATCTTAGCCTTAGTCTGCGACCCCTCCTACGACCCCAACGAATACTTTAAAGCCGATCTAGAGTTATTTAAAAACTGGGCGCTGACGGATTTATATGAACCGGGATCGACCTTTAAACCGATTACCGTGGCGATCGCCTTAGAAGCCGGTGCCATTGAAGCCAACAGTGTCTTTTATGATGAAGGGCGAATTTACGTCGATGAATGGCCGATTTCCAACTCCGATGGGGCCGGTCGAGGCAATCTGACCGTGACGGAAATCATCCGCTATTCCAGTAATGTGGGGATGGTGCATATTATCGAACAGATGCGATCGCGGGTCTTTTACAGTTGGCTGCAACGCCTGGGGATCGGCGATATCATCGGCGCAGACTTACCCTTTGAAACCGCCAGTCAACTGCGATCGCGTGCCGAATTTATGGCCTCCCCCGTCAATGCCGCCACCGCCTCCTTCGGCCAAGGTCTTTCTCTGACCCCCCTCCAACTGGTCCAAATTAACGGCGCTTTAGCCAATGAAGGCTATCTCGTCACTCCCCATGTTGTCCGGGGACTCTTTGATAGTCAAGGACGCCAGTATTGGCAACCGGACCTCCGTCCCAAGCGCCAAGTCTTTTCCCCCTCCACCACCCAAGCAGTAGTGGCAATGATGGAGGATGCCATCGACGACGGCACCGGCACCGCCGCCCAAATTCCCGGATATCGGATTGCCGGAAAAACCGGGACCTCTCAAAAAGCATCCGATGATGGCACTGGTTATTCCGACTATGCCCGGATCGCCAGTTTTGTGGCAATTTTACCGGCAGAAAACCCCCGTTACGTCGTCCTCGCCGCCGTGGATGAACCCGTGGGTGGCTATGGGGGAACCGTCGCTGCACCCATTGTCAAAGAAATCATGGAATCCTTGATTCAAATTGAGGGGATTCCTCCTTCTTCCCGGGTTGAAACCCCCGAGGTTGAGGAGTCTGGGGAGTAATACCAAATCCGGGGGTTAAACTGTAAAAACCCGCAGGCTCAAGCCTGGGGCTATACGGACAAAGCCCGCCTGCGCGGGCTAATCCAGTATAACACCCGTCAGGTGTTGCAACTTTATACGGAATCCGGTTGCTCTAGGTCTATAAGGGGATTGCAAAATATAAATCCTCCAACTGTTCAACTGAAAGGAAGGGATGTGTAGGGGCGCAATGCTTGCGCCCTGAATTGGGCGCAAGCATTGC
>NZ_JAMXOT010000442.1 GCF_024220515.1 Oscillatoria sp. HE19RPO | reverse complement strand
TCCAACAAATAAATCATCCTTGCTTTGATGCGATCGCACCTAACAAGGCTCTTTTAGCCCGCGCAGGCGGGCTTTGTCCGTGTAGCCCCACCCTTCAGGGTGCGGGTTTTTTGAAGGTTTTATTTTTTGGAGTTCCCTAAATTGCTCTTATGGACAGGCGATCGCTCTCGCGCGGCTACAGAAAATAACGATTTGGGGTCATTAAATTTATCACCTTGACAGGGCTAGTTCTCAAAATCTGCGTAAGTCCTGTCTAGATTGAAGGAGTTGACTTGTGGTCGGGTGTCGGTTTTGTCCGGGTAAACTAGAGATTGAGGAGTGTTGCCGATCGCCTCGCGGGAGGGGGTTGGCAGGCAAGCAAAAGATTCAGGGTGTGAGGGGCGAGACTTACCAATTCCCGGTTCTTTCCTGGATGCTGTACAAATGCTACGGTTTATGACCCGTTTCGGGCTCATTTAGGAGGGATAGCCGGATCAAGGTTAGTCACGAATCGACGTTCATGCATTATTCCCAGGAGTTGGAAAATGTCGTCGTTTGGATATTTTCGCCTAAAACCCCGGCCCGAACATATTCGGGCTGTACTTGAAGCGTTGAAGCAACAAGATGCGATCGCCCCACAAGAGTTGGCTAAATTGTCTGGATTGACCTTAACTCAGGTCAAATGTGCGCTGAGTGAATTAGAACTCAGAGCAAAAATCAAAATTCTCCGTCGCGATTCTACCCCCCGGGTCCGCGTTACCTTGGCGAAGCGATGGGAAGGCAACAGTCCGGAGTTCAAAACTTGTTAGTGTATTTCGCGATTGTTAGGAGTCTTGATTAAATATTGAAGTTTTAGACCCCTAGCCTATCCAATAGCATATCCCAGACAAGGCGGCGTCGGGATTTCCCTAATCTTGGCGTTGCCTCTTTTTTATTTGCGTTCTCAAGGGGGGTTTAAAGTTAGTGTTCCAGATAGCAATGGAATCTGATTTTATGGCTATACGGAATCTGGTTCTAAAAGGTCTATAAAAACCCACACCCTCAAGGGTGGGGCTACACAGACGAAGCCCGCCTGCGCGGGCTGAAGAGAAAACGAAGTTTTGACAAGCGGATTTGGTGGCTACAACTTATTTTTCCTAAAGATGTCTATTTTTTGTCTTTTTTAGGGTTTCCATACCATGAAAGAAAATTTCCTCAACTTTATGATGGGTTTCTCAAGCGCACATCTTTTGAGAAAAGTCAAACAACAGATTCCCCCGTCTTTCAAGCGAAAAGTAAAACTTACTCAGCGATCCACTTCTGATTTGCTCTCGGGTTACCTAGGTAAATTTGTTCAATTCTCCCCATTGTCTCCAGAAAAAGTAGAATTATTTGAATGTCAAATAACCACTTGCCAAATTATTACCAAAAATAGCTATTTAAACAATAAAAAGCATAATTTAGCGACAGCGATCGCCTGCATTGAAAATATCCCCATCCAGCCGGGTCAAATCTTTTCATTTTGGCATTTAGTCGGAGAACCCAGCCCACAAAAGGGCTACCTAGAAAGTCGGGCGATCGTCAACAATCAACTGAAATCTGAGATTGGTGGCGGTTTATGTCAGATACCCGGACTCCTGTATGTTTTAATCCTCAAAGCGGGTTTAAACGCCTTAGAACGCCATCCCCATTCCCAAGATATCTACACTGAAGCAACCCGTTTCGCCCCTTTGGGTTCCGATGCTACAGTGGTTTATGGATATAAAGACTTTCGATTTCAAAATACCTTATCCGTTCCCCTATGTTTCCGCTTCACCCTCCTGGAGGAAGGGATTATCGCTGAACTCTGTTCCCCTCAACCCCTGGAAGAATTCAGCATAGACTTTAAAGTAGAACAATTACCGGGGGGGATTAAGCAAGTAGAAACCCTCCGCTATTCTCAAGTTACCGATTCTCTGGAAAAAATCACAACAACGATTTATCCCACCTTGGACCCTGATGCGGCTCTGTTGTAAGTTTATCGTATCAAATTAGGAAGGCGATCGCTTTCCTAAACCCGCTATTTTGCTCCAATTTTTGGGATAATCTATCACAGCGTAGCCCGAAACCCTATCTGACATACACCCAGGTTTAAGCCATGTCAACTTCTGCGGAAAAACTTCAGACCTTTATCACCTACTGTCAGCAACATATCAAAGGCGACGAGAAGGGAGAGGCACAAGTCTTTTTGGACCGTTTCTTTCGGGCATTTGGTCATGAAGGTGCATTAGAAGCAGGTGCCAGTTATGAGGAACGAGTTAAAAAAGGTAGCAAAATTGGCAAAACTGACTTTGCTGATTTGGTCTGGAAACCTCGGGTTTTGATTGAGATGAAAAAACGCGGGGAAAAGCTTCAAAAACATTATTCCCAAGCGTTTGATTATTGGACTCGGTTAGTTCCCGATCGCCCCCGCCATGTCATCCTCTGTAACTTTGATGAGTTTTGGATTTTTGACTTTGATATCCAACTCGATACTCCTATCGATATCATCAGTTTACAACAATTACCGGAACGCGCCGGGGCGTTCACCTTCATGGAATTGGAGAACCGAACGCCGGTTTTTAATAACAATCAAGTCGAAGTCACCGAACGCGCCGCCCGACGCTTAGGAGAGTTATTTGTAGAACTCAAAAAAACTGGAACCCGTCGGGGATTTACTGAATCAGTCGCGCAACGATTTATTCTGCAATGTGTGTTAGCCATGTTTGCAAAAGACCGAGGACTTTTACCCCGAGATTTATTTATTTCCTCTGTGCAAGACTGTTTTAATGGGGCCAGTTCTTATGGCATCATCGGTGGCTTATTCCGAGAAATGAATACACCGGGAATCACTGGCGCAGGACGATATAAAGGAGTTGATTATTTTAATGGTGGATTGTTTTCGGTCATTCATACCATTGACTTAACTCGGGAAGAGTTGCAATTTCTGGATGTGTCAGCGCGGGAAGATTGGAGTCAAGTTAGACCCGCCATTTTTGGCAATATTTTCGAGGGTTCTGTGAATGTAACTGAACGTCATACTTACGGCATTCACTACACTTCAGAAGCGGATATTATGAAGATTGTCCGTCCGACCATTAGCCGATATTGGGAGGACCGAATCGAAGCAGCTACCACCATTCCCGAACTGAATGGCTTACAAATGGAATTGCAAAGCTATCGCGTTCTTGACCCGGCTTGTGGTTCTGGTAATTTTCTCTATATTGCTTATCAAGAATTGAAGCGCATCGAACAGCTTTTATTAGAAAAAATAGCCAGCCGTCGCAAGTCTCCTCGGGAACAATTAGAAATCGGCTTTGTCACGCCGTTACAGTTTTATGGCATGGATACCAATCCTTTTGCGGTGGAGTTGGCAAGAGTCACCCTTGCGATCGCCCGCAAGGTGGCGATCGATAAATTCGGATTGACTGAAGACCCTTTACCCCTGGATACTTTAGATAAAAATATCACTTGCCAAGATGCTTTATTTAACCAATGGCCGAAAGTTAAAGCAATTATTGGAAATCCACCGTTTTTAGGCGGTAAACAGTTAAAAATCAACCTCGGTGATGACTATATTAATCGGGTTTTTGCTCGCTTTCCAGATGTTAAAGATTCCGTCGATTTCTGTGCGTACTGGTTCCGGTTAGCCCATGATTGTATAGAGGATAACGGTAGGGCCGGATTAGTTGCCACCAACTCAGTAAGTCAGGGCAAAAGCCGGGTGGCAACGTTAGACTATATTACCCAAAATGGCGGTTACATTCACGAAGCTATTTCTTCTCAACCCTGGTCCGGTGAGGCAAATGTTCACGTGAGTCTGGTTAACTGGGCCAAAGAAGAACCCAATCAATATTATTTAGATAATAGCCTAGTTTCTTCTATTAATTCGTCGTTAACCTCTACCATTGATGTTTCTCAAGCCAGCAAGTTAAAAGCAAATAAAAATAATTGTTTTCAAGGGGTCATTTCTCTTGGAAAAGGATTTTTTGTAACAGAAGAAAAAGTCAAAGAATGGATAGAGGCAGACTCCAAAAACAAAGATGTTATTAAACCGTTTTTAGATGCTTATGATCTGACCAGAAAAAATCATAGTTCACCCAACCGTTGGATTGTTGATTTTAAGGATATGACGCTTGAATATGCCAGCAATTATACGCTACCATTTGAACATATTCAAGCAGCCGTTAAGCCCGAACGAGATAAGAATAGAGATGCTAATTCGAGAACTTACTGGTGGAGATTTCTACGCCATCGCCCCGAAATGAGAAATGCTATCGCCTCTTTATCTGTCTATTTTAGCGTTCCCCGTCATTCCAAATGGTTTATTTTCGTACCAGCAGAATCGAGTTGGTTACCCGGTGATTCCACAACGGTTGTCGCCTCTGATGATTTCTACATTTTGGGAATTTTAACCTCTCAGATACATCGGATCTGGGTTAAGGCTCAAAGTTCAACCCTGAAAAGTGATACTCGCTACACTCACAACACCTGCTTTGAAACCTTCCCCTTCCCTCAAAACCCTGATAGCAAGCAGGTGACTTCCATTCGTGAAATCACCCAAAAACTCCATGACTATCGCACCCAACAAATGGAATCGAAACAATGGGGAATCACTCAACTGTATAACAAATTCTTTGACGAACCCACCAGTCAATTATCTAAACTCCATGCAGAACTCGATAAACAGGTGATGCAAGCCTATCGCTTCAAACCCACCGATGATATTTTAGAGAAATTGTTGCAATTGAATGGAGAACTCGCGGAAAAAGAAGCCCGAGGCGAGTTTGTTTTAGGTCCCCAAGCACCGTAAATCTAGGTCAAAATCATGGTACAATAACACACCATTCGCCCAGGATACCGCAGGATCATTCACCTTTATGAACCCCCAAACTAGACCGATCGCTGTAGATTTATTTGCCGGTGCAGGCGGGATGACCCTGGGTTTTGAACAGGCGGGTTTTGACGTGCTTGCAGCAGTAGAAATCGACCCGATCCATTGTGCCACCCATGAATATAATTTTCCCCAATGGAAAGTCTTGTGCAGAAGTGTGGTAGAGGTAACTGGGGAAGAGATTAGAACCCAGTCGGAAATTGGCAGCCGCGAGATTGATGTGGTTTGTGGAGGTCCCCCCTGTCAAGGTTTTTCCCTGATGGGTAAACGCGCTTTGGATGATCCGCGCAATTCCCTGGTGTTTCACTTCATCCGCATCATTACCGAACTGCAACCGAAGTATTTCGTTATGGAAAATGTTCGGGGATTAACCATCGGTCCCCATAAGCAGCTTTTAGATGAAGTTATCGATAAATTTCACCACTGCGGTTATCAGGTTCTGACTCCCTATCAAGTTCTTAACTCGGCTTATTATGGTGTCCCCCAAAATCGAGAACGTCTCTTTTTAATTGGATGTCGTGAGGGATTGTCGTTACCTAACTATCCCACCCCCATTACCAATCCTCCAGGATGCAAATTACCCCAGTTATCGAATCTGCCTGCAACGCCGACGGTTTGGGAGGCAATTCAAGATTTGCCGAGGATAGAAAAATATGCTGAATTGCGCGATCGCGACTGGATCTCCTATACATACCCCTCCGCAAGTGCTTACGGAATTCAAATGCAGGGAAGTTCTGAACAGTCTCACAATTGCGCTTATCCCCGGAAATGGGATAGAAATATTCTCACTGGCAACCATCGCACTCAGCATACCCAAAAGGCGATCGATCGCTTCAAAGATACCCTACCTGGAAAATATGAACCCGTCAGTCGCTTCCACAAGCTAAATCCCCAGGGATTATGTAATACATTAAGAGCCGGAACTCCCAGTAATCGAGGGGCTTATACTTCCCCTCGTCCCATTCATCCGGTTGAACCCCGTTGTATTACAGTTCGAGAGGCGGCGCGTCTGCACTCTTATCCCGATTGGTTTCGCTTCCATGTCACGAAATGGCATGGATTCCGCCAAATTGGGAATTCTGTTCCCCCCCTCTTAGCGCAAGCAGTTGCCGCAGAGATGATCCGGGTGTTAGGGATAGCACCGATTTCGCCCTCGGTCCCGATGCTGCTGGAAAATCCAGAGTTGCTAAAACTGCCGATGTCTGCTGCGGCAGCCCAGTATCACGTTGATCCGCACACCATCGAACCGCGATCGCGCCGGACCTCAAGCTCTCAAGCCTCGGTATAATCGAAAGCTCTAGGGCGTCGGTTCAGTACCCGGGCTTGACAACACCGAACCAATGTGTATCTACCGACTTGATTCAACTACAGTGCGGCCTGTTGTATTGGTAAAACCTCATTCACTCGAGCAATGACATGAAGATTATGGACAACAGCCACTCGTCTGAGATCAAAGAGGTTTTTGCGCTGTCCAATATAACGGGCGCGTTTGTCCTGCCACTGTCCGACATGAGCCAGAGAGTGTTCTACAGAAGTTCTCTCCCTCAGTTGTGCGCGACCGTCTGAGGTAGATTGACGCCTCCGCAATTCCTGCATCAATCCTTCATCGGGATGGATAGATATGCGGAGGCCATTCTTACTCGTAGTACAGCGTTCTCTCAGGGGACAAGC
>NZ_JAMXOT010000069.1 GCF_024220515.1 Oscillatoria sp. HE19RPO | reverse complement strand
GCAGGCACCGCTTTGTCCGTGTAGCCCCAGGCTGTTCGCGGAGCGTTCCGCTTAGAAAGCCTGGAGGCTCACAGGACAAAGCGGTGCCTGCGCGGGCGTGGACAGTCTTGTTAGGTGCTTAACCATCGGGACTTGGATGATTTATTTGTTGGAACACCCTTAATGTTTAGGCAAATGTAACGAAATATTACAACTTCATCCATCCGGCATAAAAGTCCAGGATTTGACCAGAGAGAAGAAACAAGAGCCAATGAGCGATCGCTGCTGAAAGGCCCTAAATCCCCGGACGCCATTCCAGGAAATGGAATCAGTTCCAAATTAAATGAGAATCATCCAAACCCCTACGGTTTAAGGGTTTGGGAGTGCCATCCGGCCCAGTTGTGGGAATTTTTTTGCACAGTTAGGCATGATCCGTGCATCATTTCTCCGACTCCCGACAATCATAACCAAGCAGTGGACTGTTCAAGTCGAAAAAACCTATACCTACTGCTATCTCAATGGAGTACCCCTGAGAAATAGTGATGATGCCCTGTTAGTCAACTGGTGCGAACTCACCGTCACCACGACTGATGGCAAGGTGACCTATCACAACTCTTTTGCCACGAGTTATCCTCTGAGGGATGAGAATGTAGCATAGGTTGTTCTGGCAGGGGGAACCCCTGGGGAGTTGAGAATGAGAATCATAACATTCTCAAGACCAAGGGCTACCATCAAGGGACACAATTTCGGGCATAGCAAGCAGCATCTTTCCTCCTTGCTGGCAACCCTCAACATCCTCTCTTTGCTCTTCCATACCCTACTAGAGTTGCTCAATGGCAAGTACCAGTTGCTACGATCGCATTTGCCGAAGCGCCAAACCTTCTTTGATGATTTGCACCGCGTTAACCCGTTATCTGTACTTCCACAGTTGGGAGCACCTTCTGAGCTTTATGCTTGAAGGACTTGAGTTAGACATCCCACCCAATTTAAATTTCCAAAATGAGAATTGCTGACACCTGCCGCTACTATGCCCACCACTACGCCCTAGTCTGTGCCCCACATCCATCGGGTCTAATGAGCGAGAATTGCTCATTCTACAGATAGTGCTTTTTCTCGCTCCACGACACTATATATAGATTCTGAAAAATTAGATGTGTTTGCCCTGCTGAGGGTATGGGTCCCTAGGGTTTTTTTATTGCTTATACGGAATTTCGCAATACTGATAAGTCTATAAAAACGAGCCGGTTCAAGCGGTATTTGTAGGGGCGCAATGCTCGAAGCCCCTGGGGGCTTCGAGCATTGCGCCCCTACATGAATTTTTTATAGACCTTTAACAACTGAATTCCGTATTATTCCTCCTCTTCAGAACTGTTAAGAAACTCTTCAAAAATCTGAGCGATCGCGTACCAGTCTGCTACACCCAGAGCCAAAGCTAGAAGCTCGTCAAATGGTTCGGGTATCTCTGGCAAGTTTTCGTCAAAATAAGTCACCATCGCTTTGCCGAGTTCAATGGTATCGCTGCACCCCTGAGCAAGCTTGGTGACTTGAGTGCGGATCCCTTCGTCGTTAAGGAGCCAATGTTCTATATTTTGAGTGATTTGTTGTTTTATGTTGTCCATATTGGCTCCTGTTACTTCACTTGTTCTAGCCCTGCCCGGTCCCAACTCTGCAACTTCCTGAAAAATACCCCAGGGTAGCAGCGCTTCTTACCTGAACATCCCTAAATTCTAAGGCGATCGCAAAATATAAATCCTCCAAACGTTCAAAGGTATGTGTCGGAGTAAATGCTTGCGCCCTCTTTTGGGCGCAAGCATTTACTCCGACATTGAGAAGGCTACTCCGTTGATCCGTTACTACGAACGAGGGTTGTTTGGAGATTTTATTTTTTGGAGTTCCCTAACCTTACAGGCTATAGCGGTTCCCGGATTGATGAGGTACTTTTCAAAGCCCCTCTCCCCCCCCCTTTCAAAGGGGGGTAGGGGGGATGGAGAGGGGTTTGGGGCCGCCATCGCTTTACCTTATCAATATGAGAAAGGCTATATTCGTTCAACTCAATTTGAAGCCTACACCATGACAAGGGACTTGCTTACCTATTGTCAGCCACCGAATCTGACCACGCCCCTATTCTCCACAACTTATCCAGAAACAGAAACAAAACTCAGAAACAGAAACAGAAATAATAAAAACGGAGTAAACAAGCAGTGGTATTTGAGAAACAGATGAAACAGGATTAGGCGCGATCGCCTCTACCCAGTCAGAGTTGGATTGAAACCAACTAGGTTAAAATTAGGTCACTCAATTGCTTTAATCTTGAAAGTATTGCACCGTAAGGGTTTTAGACAGTTACCTTACTCCTCATAATTTCAAATTTCCCGACCTGCTCGGGGTGGTTTACGAGTACCCGATCGAGTTTTTCGCCGATAGTGCAACTCGCGATCGCCTCCCTCTTCAACCCATTAAGATCGTTACAGGGTGTATATGGCTTATTTTCGCTTGCTTTACAAAAGCTTTACGGAATTCGCCTTTTTTGTAAAGTGTCTGTAAAGTTAAGGGGAATTGTATCAAAGAAGAAAATATTATCAGGCATTTTTATGCTTTTATAGAAAAATTAGAAATAATCATAAGCAAAACTACTTAGCACCCATTGCTCGGTAGGTGCTTTTGATGAGACTGTGGCGACTAATGGGTACAGGGATAATGGAGGGGTAGAGCAATTAAAAACGAGAACTGTTGGTGGGAAAAGTACGCGCACAGGCGGGACGGGCTGTCGTCGCTTTGACAGTTTGTGGCTGATATAAAGTTTTGTAACAAATCCTAGCATTTCCCGTAAAACGCAGAACCTTCCTCAGAGAGCAAGATAGAGGCAACTGTCAAATTCCGTCTGAATCTGTAGTGCCTCCTGGCTCTGAAATAGAGCGTGAATCTATAGACGGAGTTCTCTTGGTGACTTGGACCCAGAATCAGAGGTGCTTAAATGCCTGGAATCAACGACAATGAGTTCAATCTTGTGGGGGGTCTGACTGATGGCTTCCCTGAAAATCAACTCGTCTCTCCACTCCCATCAAGTCTTGCGGGTGGCGACGAACTCTCGCTGGATGCCGATCGCCCGGGAGAGGCGTTGACTCCAGAACCTTTTTTAGAGAGTGAAGATGAGTTTACCCAGATGGTTTTGGACAAGGGTAATATTTTAGATAAAGAAGTTGTAATTTCGTCTTTGCCGGAGAATTCCGACAGCGATTCACTGACGAACGATCGCCACGATGATGAAGGGACGGGTTTAACCGATATTGATCGAGACGATCCCCTCATCAATGGTGGTGATGTTTCCTCCGAGGAATCCCTAAGCGAAGAACCATCAGAGAGTGACACCGAGGAAATTGAGGGATCGGAGAATCCTTCTGAAAGTTCAGAATCGGACAACAGGGATCGGGAGACTGTGAGCAAAGATCGGGATGAATCCTCAGAAGCAGAACCCCTCGCACTTGAGACGGATGACGAGGCGATCGCACTTGATAACTCACCTCAGCTTATCAGTGACGAAGAAGCGGAAGCATCTGACACAGATTCTCTCAAACCATCTCTTTCTGACACTCCAGATGAGGAATCTGGCGAATCGGCATTATCTTCAGAAGTTGCCGCTAGTTCAGGGGAAATCGATATCGATGCCGAGGTACAAGAGACCGAAGAAAACACAGAGGAAGACATCAAAGAAAACCCACAGAGCAAATCCCTACTTAATTCCGATCGAGAAACTGACAGTGACTCCGAAAATAACAATGAAACTAGCATAACCGATGCCACAGATTCATCGGATGGAAATGATTCAGAGCCTCAAAAAAATCAGGGGAATTTTGCCAATGTTACCTTTGATTCTGGTGTTTTCGGCGTAGGGGAAAGTGGAAAAGTTCAGTTTGACTACCTTTTTGATGGCGGAGGGTATCAAGGAGAATTGGCTGCTTTTAGTTTGACTGGAATGGAAGCGTTTCAGCAGCAGGGTTTAGCAGCATTTATTCGAGAAGCGCTGCGGCGAAGTTTGAGTGGTTCTGTGGAGGGTCAGATTGCGATTTCCGATCGCACTGAAGGAGCGCGATTTAGTGGTGAACTCGCAGAAGCTAATCAAAATCGCGGGGACTATCAGGGAATCAAAACTCTGGAGATGACGCCAGGGGATAAATTTGGAGTGCTGCTGGTGCCGCAGGGAACGCTACAAGAAGTTTGGGAACAACTAGAAGCAGGCAATTTTGAGTCGGTTCCGGCGGCAAAACGTCCTCTGTTTTCGATGTCTACGGCCAATCCAGAGGATGGATTTAACTTCGGTCAAATTGCGGATGTGTTTGGAGACGGCAGCACGTTTGTATTTGAAGATTTGCGAGTAGATAAAGGAACCGATCGCGATTATAATGATTTGATTTTCCAAGTCCGTGGCGCAATCGCAGAAGCGGCATTGCTCAAAGATGTCATCAATCCGAATAAAAACTGGTTGGAGACTGAAGTCGGAAAAGCGATCGAGAATTACGCCAAACGGGAAGTGGATGATGGCAGCGAAGAGGAAACCCAACCGCCAACTGCGATCGTCGAAACCTTACCGGATTCGGTGAAATATGCGGTGGAGCGATCGCAAGATTTGGCAAACTACAACCCGGAAGCATTAGCAACAACCAGTCAATGGGTTGTAGGAGTCACCCCGGGTTATTCTGCCTCAGAATTTGCCACCCTTTATAATGCGGAAGATATCGGTGCCACCGGACATATTCCCGACACTTACATCTGGAACTTTTCCGAACTTGGCAACGCAGAACAAGTCGCCAAACGATTGAACGACCTCAATGGGGTGGAATTTGCCTATCCCTTGACGCGGGTACAACTCGAACCCCTATCGAGGCCGAACGATCCGTTATTTAACCAACAGTGGCACTTGGAAAATACGGGTCAAACCGGGGGAACTACCGGGGTGGATGCCAATGTTATAACGGTGTGGGATGAGATAACTGGGGAAGGTATTAAGATTGCCATTGTGGATGATGGTGTGCAACATACTCATCCCGATTTAAGCAGTCGCTACCGTGCCGATTTGAGTCTCGACCTCAATGAAGGAGATATCTTACATCGCAACTACGATACCGATCCGGCACCTTTTTCCCACCAAACCATCGCCTCCACTTTTGCCAGTCCGCAACCTTTAGTCGATAAAAATTGGACCTTCGAGATTCCCCCGCTTGATGTGGGTTTAAAAGGAGAAATCGATAGTGCTAAACTGAAATTCAATCTCGACCATCCCGAACCTACCGAGTTAGATATTTATCTCTACAGTCCGAAAGAGACTGAACTGCTGTTGCCAAAAATGACCGCCAGTGGTGAATTTGAAATCGACACGGCATTATTTAACGGCGAAGAAGCAAATGGCGATTGGTGGTTAATTTTTGAAGACCGGGTTTCGGGAAACAGTGGTACGCTCAACAATTGGTCTTTAGAATTAAAAACTTCCAACAAACACGGCACCGCAGTGGCCGGAGTTGCTGTGGGAACGAGTAATAATAATATTGGGATTAGTGGAGTTGCACCCAACGCAGAGTGGGGAGGAATTCGCCTGATTGCGGATAAAGTGACCGACATTCAAATTGCCGATGCACTGTACTCGAATTTAAACCAAGCGATTCAGGTGTACAATAATAGTTGGAAACCTCCGGCTTTTTGGTTTGGCGAGCAAGGTCAAGGATTGATGGCGCTGCATCAAGGGGTAACTACAGGTCGAGGCGGTTTGGGGAATGTCTATCTGTTTGGTGCGGGAAATGATTGGGAAAATGGGGAAAATATCAATTATAATGCTTATGCCAATTCTCGTTACACGATCGCAGTCGGTGCGGTGGATTCCCGAGGTCGCAAACCGTTGTACTCTCAAGAAGGTTCGGCCTTATTTATTTCGGCACCTTCTAGTGGGAATACTGGAGGAATTACCACGACAGATTTGGTTGGCGATCGCGGTTGGAATACCGATGGCAGTGGCAAATTTGGCTCCAATTACCCCAATTTAGATTATACGAATGACTTTGGCGGCACCTCTTCCGCAACGCCGGTGGTTTCCGGTGTGGTAGCGCTGATGTTGCAGGCGAATCCGAATCTGACTTGGCGCGACGTGCAGCATATTTTAGCAGAAACGGCGAATCGAGATGCGATCGCAGATTCCAGTCCGAATTGGAGTGGTAAGGGAGGCGATCGCATTCGTCACAGCGATCGCTATGGGTTCGGATTGGTGGATGCGGCAAGTGCCGTTGCTGCGGCGTCGAATTGGACATCGGTAGCGCCAGAAGTTGCCATCACTTCCGGCACTTTAACGGTGGATAAAGGCATTCCCGATGGTCCTTTTGGCGGCGGTATCATTCAGGAATTTACGCTCGATCGCAATATTACCCTGGAATCGGTGGAAGTGGTATTCGATGGCGATCATCCCTATCGCGGCGATTTATGGATAGAATTAACCGCGCCGGATGGGACAAAATCTCTTCTGGCAAATCCCAGTAATGATGATGGCGATGATTATCAAAATTGGGTGTTTAATACCGTGCGTCACTGGGGTGATTCTTCCCAAGGAACTTGGCAATTGCAGGTGCGAGATCGGGTTGCTTCCTACTCAGGCACCTGGAATTCCTGGAAACTGAATTTTTACGGCACTCAACCCACTGTGACTTTGGAGGCGAGTGATGCTGATGCGTCGGAAACTGGGGATGCAGGTGAATACACTTTTATTCGCACTGGCGATACGACTCATCCTCTGGTGGTGAATTATGCGATCGCAGGTTCGGCAAGCAATACTATCGATTACACTGAACTCACCGGCAGCATTACCATTCCCGCAGGTAGCGATCGCATTACACTTCCCCTATCTGCGATCGATGATGAGGAAGTTGAAGGCACTGAGACGGTGGTGCTAACTTTGGTTGAGGATAATAACTATACCATCGGCACGCAAAACGCGGATACTGTGGCGATCGCTGATAACGATTTGGCGAATGTGCCTCCCACCCTCACCCCGCAAACTGCTACGCAAACCTACACGGAAGATACTCCCCTGAATCTCATCGATTTAGTGGTGAGTGACCCCGATACTGGGGATACCATTACTGTAGAATTGCAACTCGATCCGGCAACGGGAAGCTTGACAACGGGCACGATTAATGGTATAAGTTCTGTCTATAATTCGGCAACGGGACTGTGGCAAGTCAGCGGTGATGTGAATACCGTCAATGCTGTGTTAGCGGATGTGCGGTTTATGCCGACAGAGGATTATAGCGGTGAGGTGACGATCGCCACGTCGGTGACGGATAATATTGCGCCTGCGGTAACAGGTGCGATCGCGCTGTCGGGTACGCCAGTGAACGATGCTCCTGCATTTAGTCAGATTACCACCCTTTCCGGTGCGACGCAAGGTTTACCCTTTACTATCAGTTATGAAGATTTGCTGAATGCGTCGGATGCGACGGATGTTGAGGGAGATGCGATCGCATTTCGGATTGCAGGAATCACCGCCGGTACTCTCACGAAAAACGGTCAATCGGTGACAGTGGGTGAGACTGAATTAGCGGCGGGTGAGTCGCTGATTTGGTATCCCGACACAGTGGGGAATGCAGTGCCTGCGTTTGCAGTGACGGCGTTTGACGGGGTAGATGCGTCTGAGAATGCCGTGAATGTAGCGATCGCAGTGGATGAATTACCGACAGTAATTATTAATGCCACCGATGGGAGTGCTTCTGAAAGTGGCGATCGGGGTCAATTTACAATCGTTCGTACTGGCAATACTGATAATCCGCTAACGGTGAATTTGGCGACTGGCGGTAATGCAGTCAATGGTGGAGATTATAGTGCAATTCCCAATAGCATTACCATTCCTGCGGGTCAACCTTCGATTGCGATCGATATTACGGCGATCGATGATAGCTTAGTCGAAGGGGATGAAACAGTAGTGCTGACTCTGAATGCAGACAGCAACTATCAAATCGGCGGTCAAAATAGTGCCAATGTCACTATTACCGATAACGAACCCCTGCCGATGGTGATGCTGGCACCCGGTAATTTGAATGCTTCGGAATCCGGTGTAGCGGGGAATTTTATTGTCTTTAGAAATAGTGGTTTAGGACAGGAATTAACGGTAAATTATTCTTTGGGTGGCACAGCAGAAAACGGAGTAGACTATCAACCGCTTACCGGCAGTGTAAAAATTGATGCAAACTCTTTCTTTGCCACAATTCAAGTTAGTCCCATTGACGATAGTGAAGTTGAAGGCAACGAAACTGTAGCGGTGAATTTAGTGGCAGGTGCAGGTTATCAGGTATCGTCAAGTGGGTATGAAGTGCAAATTGCTGATAACGATAAACCCACTATTAGCTTGGTGACAACGGATGGAGAGGCGTCAGAAGATGGGGATTTGGGTTACATGACCCTGACGCGCACTGGAATTACTACTAATCCGCTAACCGTGAATTATGAGATCGGGGGTACGGCGACAAATGGCACGGATTACAATGCGCTCAGTGGCAGCATTGAAATTCCAGGGGGTTTAAGCAGCATTACGATTCCCATTCAGGCGATCGATGATAATAGTGTTGAAGAAAATGAGACTATTGTGCTGACTTTGACGGACAATAGTGCTTATAACGTGGGAATAGATAAGACGGCCACAGTAAGTATTATTGAGAATGACATCGAACCTTTTACTCCTGTAGAGTCCATTCTAACAGGTGTCGATAATGGTTCTGTGGCGTGGGGAGATTATGATAGCGATGGCGATCTGGATATTCTGTTAACAGGTCGGCGAGGAGTGTCTCAAATTTCTAAAATATACCAAAATAACGGAAGTGGTAACTTTATTGATATTGGTGCAGGATTAACAGGAGTCGAAGCTGGTTCTGTAGCTTGGGGGGATTATGATAACGATGGCGATCTAGATATTCTACTAACAGGCGATTCCAATGGTGCCAGCAATGGAGTTGCAAAAATATACCGAAATGATGGGGGAAATTTTATTGATATTGCAGCTAATTTACCAGGGGTTGTGAATAGTTCGGTAGAATGGGGTGACTATGATAACGATGGAGATCTAGATATTCTGTTAACGGGTCAAAGCTTTAGCAATGGGGGTTATGGCAGTGGGGGTTACGGTGGAGTTGGTTCGGGGACAATATCGCAAATTTATCGAAATGATGACGGTACATTTATCGAAAGCGGTATTTCTTTGATAGGTGTAGGCAGTGGTTCCGTAGCTTGGGGAGACTACGATCGAGACGGGGATTTAGATATTGTCATAACCGGGAGTACCGATGGTGGTTCATCAATGGCTGGAGTCTCGAAAATTTATCGCAACGATAGTGGTAGCTTCACTGATATCGGCGCTATCTTGCCGAAGATTTCACGGAGTTCAACCGCTTGGGGTGATTACGATAATGATGGCGATCTCGATCTTGTGATAACAGGGTTTGAAGATAAAATTGGTGCAGTTTCTAAGCTTTATGAAAATAATGGAGGTATGTTTAGTGAAGTGGCAACAAATTTAGCAGGAATTAATGATGGTGCTGTAGCTTGGGGAGATTATGATAATAATGGCAATCTGGATCTTGTGTTAGTCGGTCAAAAGCCATTTTCTCACTCTGTTTCCACCATTTACCAAAATGATACAGGTAACGAGTTTACAGACATTGGCGCTAATTTGACCCTAATGCCTAGATATATCTATAACACCGGCGATCGCTTTGTAGTCTGGGGAGACTATGATAGAGATGGAGATCTCGATATTCTTCAAACGGGTCTAGATAGTTCAAATAACTTTATCGCTCAAATTTACCGAAACAATAGTGTAATATCTAACAATTCCCCAACCTCACCTGATGGACTTAATGCTTTAGTTAACGAAAATTCCGTAACTTTGAGTTGGGATCCAGCCACCGATTCGGAAACCCCACAAAATGGTTTAACTTATAATCTGCGGGTGGGAACAACTCCGAGGGGTTCGGAGATTATGTCGCCAATGTCTAATAGCGATGGCACTCGACAACTGGCTCAAATGGGGAATGTCCATCAAAACACCAATTGGACGATTAACAACTTAAAACCAGGCACTTATTATTGGAGTGTCCAAGCAATTGACAGTGCTTTTGCTGGTTCGGAGTTTGCCACTGAAGGCAGTTTTACCGTGACTGCAATTGGGGAAATTCAGTGGATTCAGCAAATTGGAACAGCTAGTTTTGATGACTCACGGGAAGTGGCAGCGGATAAGTGGGGGAATGTCTACATTACCGGATATACTTTAGGTTCTTTAGGCGGGACTAATGCCGGAAATTATGATGCAATCTTGACGAAATATGACCGCAATGGCAATTTACTATGGACGCGACAACTCGGTAGTCCCGATGTTGATGTAGCATTTGGCGTGGCTATAGATAGTGTGGGAAATGTCTATATCACTGGACAAACTGCTGGAGATTTAGAAGACACCAATGCAGGAAATGATGATGCCTTTGTGACTAAATATGACACGAATGGCAATTTACTGTGGACGCGGCAGTTAGGTACGCCGGGTATTGATATCGCCTATGGGGTCGCGACAGACCGCGATGACAATTTCTATATTACAGGTTACACCACAGGCTCATTGGCGTCACCCAATGCTGGAGAATATGATGCCTTTATTGCCAAATATGATAGCAATGGCAATCAACTTTGGAGTCAACAGCTTGGCAGTTTGCAAACGGACATCGCTCGTGGAGTTGCTATAGATGGAGGGGGTAACGTTTATATTTCTGGACGTACTACTGGTTCTCTAGATGGCAATAATGCAGGCAATTTTGATGCCTTTTTTGCCAAATACGATCGCGATGGCAATCGGGTTTGGATTCGACAACTTGGGACTTCTGGATGGGACCAATCTCCAGGAATTAGCACAGACCAAAACGGCAATATTTACATTACAGGATACACAACTGGAAATTTAGAGGGGGTAAATGCTGGCACCCGAGATATTTTTGTGACCAAATACGATCCGAGTGGCAACCTACTGTGGACAGAACAGTTAGGGACTTCTTCTTTGGATTATTCCTATGGATCTGCTACAGACAGTGCTGGAAATGTCTACATTACTGGACATACAACAGGTTCTTTAGAAGGCGAGAACTCTGGAGGGTATGATGTCTTTGCGATCAAATTGGATAGCAATGGCAATCAAGTCTGGATTCAACAGTTTGGCACTTCAGAAATTGACTATTCTCGTAGTATTGCTACAGATCCGGCTGGCAATATCTATATTACAGGAAGGACTGCAGGCTCCTTCGGTCAGACTACCGCTGGAAACTATGATGCTTGGGTCGCTAAGTTGAGCTAAAGGGGAGGGGGATGCGCCAAGAAGTCAGCGCAGTGCGATCGCCATTCGCCATCGCTCGTTTAATCTGGCAAGTGTAAACTTTTATGACAATTTTCGCCATTGGCCGTAAAAATGCCTTGGCAGCGCAGAGAGAAAAACAGACAGACCACACTAAATTCAAAGGAGCAGCTAAACCATGAGTTATTTTTGGAATCTGGAACACCAAAACCCGCAAGACCTTTACGGTCATCAAATCGAAAGTCTCAGCGGGGGTTTCCTCTCCATTCAATCGACGACAAATAGCAATGCTGAGGCGATTTCCCTTCCTTTCATCTGGGGACGCAGTGCCAGTTTTAACCGCCGTCAATGGTGGATCGACCCGGATGAAAATTTTACCAATACGTTCGGTCAACAACCAGATGATGTTTACTGGTGGCAACTTCGCTCTCTCGCCTCTAGCAGCAATAATACCAATGGCGGCATTAATTTAACCTCGGTGAACCATCAGGAAGTCTCTTCCGAAGACGATATTTTCTTAGTTTTGGCGCAAAATGATATTTTGGATCCGTTTATCAATACCGCCAATCCCATTCGGTTTAGAAGTGAAAATCCGCTAACCGATGAAACCATTTTCAACCGTTTGTTTACACAAGACTATCAAGTGGTTGAGGTGACGGAAATTTCATTTGAAGAAACCGAGACAAATTCTCCCGTGACTTCAGTTCCAGAACCGTCATCTTATGTCGGGGTGCTGGTGTTGGGAATCCTGGGAGTCGGTTTAGCTCTCAAACGCCAACTGGGTACTATGCGATCGCGCTCATCATCCGTGTAAATCCCTGAAATCTATGCTTCTTTCCCCGCCACAGACTCCATAAATTTGTTAAAATTTTCGCCATTGGCCTTAAAAATGCTTTGCAAAGGCACACAGAAAAATAGACAGACTAGGCTAAACTTAAAGGAGTAACTGAACCATGACTTATTTTTGGAATCTGGAACACCGCGAACTGCAAGACATTTCCGGTCATCAAGCAGAGACGATTCCCATTTTTTTCGTCTGGGGACGGAGTCCCACTTTTACTCGCAGTTGGCGGTGGATCAAAGCGAATGAACCCGTTTTCAATCGTTTGTTCGAGCGAGAGGAGCGAATGATTGAAGTGAAGGCAATTTCATTTGAGGCAACCGAAACAAATTCCCCCGTGACTTCAGTTCCACAACCTTCGTCTCATTATGTGGGGGTGCTAGTGTTGGGAATCCTGGGAGTCGGTTTAGCGCTCAAACGCCAACTGCGTACTATGCGATCGCGTTCATCATCCGTGTAAATCCGTGAAATCTGTGGTTCCTCCAGTTTGATTTTTCCCGCTTTTGGTCTATAATTCGTTTCCGGGCGGGAAAAACCACAAGGAGCAATAATCATGGGTCACAGGCAGCGATCGCAGATATCTGGATCCTCCCTTACCGGGAAATTGGCGATTTTGTCGATCGCGCTTTACTTGTTCCCCCCGATTGCCGTCGCGCAAATTGTCCCGGATGCCACCTTACCTGTTAACTCCATTGTCACCCCGGATGGCGATGCTTTAATTATCGACGGTGGCACCTCATCGGGCTCTAATTTATTCCACAGTTTCCAAGAATTTTCCATCCCAACCGATACTGCTGCTTTTTTTAACAACGATCCGACCATTGAAAATATTTTTACTCGAATCACCGGGATTTCGGTTTCTAATATTGATGGGGTTCTCGCAACCAATGGAACCGCCAATCTATTTTTATTAAATCCGAACGGGATCGTTTTTGGTCCTAACGCTCAACTCAATATCGGCGGATCGTTTTTGGCAACCACCGCCGATCGCTTCACGTTTGCCGATCGCACTCAGTTTGGCACTGACGTTCAAACTCCACCTCAACTCACAATTAGCACTCCCATCGGATTGCAATATGGCAGCAATCCTGGGGATATTGCAGTGGGAGGCGCTGAATTGCAAGTCAGTCCCGGTGAAACCTTAACCCTGGCAGGGGGAAATGTTTTCTTAGAAGGCGCGGCATTATCGGCAGAGTCGGGACGCATCGAAGTCAGTTCGGCGATCGCCGGTGAATTGTCTCTGATTCCCCTCCAACAACCATCAGAAACAGCATCAACAGTCACTTATGGAGATATCCAACTGTCCCAAGGCAGTGCGATCGATACCAGTGGAGAGGCAGGTGGGGATATCCAGTTGCAGGGTCGGCGGATCGAACTGCGCGATGGTTCCCTCGTCCAAACCATTACGGATGGTGAAGCGCCAGGAGGCAATCTCACGATTCGCGCCGCTGAATCTCTGGAACTGAGTGGCAACGATTTAGCGGGATTTCCCAGTGGGTTGCTGGCAGAAACCGAAGGTGCAGGGGATGGCGGCAATATCGAGATAACGGCGCGGCAGGTCATTTTCCAAGATGGGGGACAGGCATCAGCATCAGCGCTGCCAGGGAGTACCGGCAATGGCGGAAATGTCAGGGTGAATGCCTTAGAGTTTATCGAAATCAGCGGATCCACAGGCGCGATCGCTGACCCGATGACAGGGGAGATATTTGGGCTCGATAGCGGGATCTTTACCAACACTGAAGGTGCCGGAAAGGGTGGCAATATCGAGATAAACAGTCCCCGCATCACCGTGCGAGATGGCGCTCAAGTCAGTGCTGTCACGATTGGTGCGGGAGACGGGGGAAACATTGCGATCGCCGCTTCAACCGTAGAACTGGTCGGCACTTCCGGGATATTTGTCAATGCGGATATGGAATCGAGTGGAGATGGCGGAGATATTGCGATCGCCACGAACCAGGCGATCGTTCGCGATGGCGCTCAAATCAGTTCCAGTACCTTCGGTGAGGGAGACGCCGGAGATATCCGCTTGAATGCTTCGGAATTGCTCGAAGTGAGCGGAACCACAGTGCAGATTCCTAGCGGTATCTTTGCTCAGGTGGCACAGGAGTCAACCGGCAATGGTGGAAATATCACCCTAGAGAGCGATCGCCTGTTGGTGGATAATGGCGGTAGCATCTCCACCAGTACGGTAGGTCAAGGTCAGGGAGGCACTTTAACAATTAACTCGCAATCCTTGACAGTTCGCAATGGCGGACAAATCGCGGCGGGAACATTAGGTGCGTTTCCCGGTGGCAGCATTTCCATCGTATCGGACTCCGTAGAACTCAGTGGGACCACTCCGGATGGATTTCCCAGCGGTATATTCACTCAAACTTTAGGGTCTGGAAATGCGGGAGATTTAACAATATCCAGCAATCATCTCACGATTCGAGATGGCGCAAAACTCTCGGTGAGTGGGGAAGCGACGGGGAATGCAGGCAGTCTCACGGTGAATAGCGACTCCCTGGAATTGCGAAATGCTGCAATTCTTACTGGCGAAACGGTTTCCGGACAAGGCGGTAACATTGGCATCAATGCCGAAACGATTATCTTACGCGGAAATAGCAACATTTCCACCACTGCAGGCACTCAGGATAATCCTGGCAATGGCGGCAATATCACCATCGATACGGAAGCGATCGCTGGATTGGAAAATAGCAATATCTCCGCCAACGCTTTCAACGGTTCTGGGGGTGCGATCGCGATCGATACGGATGTCATCCTGGGACTGGAGGCGAAGACGCGGGAACAACTAGAAAGCGAACTCGGCGAAGATTTGACGCAATTCGACCCCAATACTCTCTCCACCAATGACATCACCGCCATTTCCCGCACCGATCCTTCCCTGAGTGGAACCATCGGCATCAACACTCCCGATGTAGACCCCAGCAAAGGGTTTGTGGAATTGCCAGATGAAACCGTCGATGTTGCCAGGTTAATTGATGATACCGTGTGTCGTCTCGGTCAGGGAAGTGAGTTCGTGCAAACGGGACGCGGTGGGTTGCCTCCCTCCCCGACTGACCCCCTCACCAGCGATGAGGTGTGGGAAGATTGGCGCTTGAATGGGATTTCGGAAGAAGGTCAAACTGAGGAAAACAACATCAATCGCACCTTACCCCAGCGCGATCGCATGATTGAGGCGCGGGATTGGGAAATGAACGAGAATGGTGACTGGGTACTCATCGCACCGCCATTGGCAACTGAGGTGAGAATTGGGGAGACGATCGCCACAGGTTGTGTGCCAAGAAGAGCGAAAGCGAGATTGGCATCTGGGGAGGGAATTGCCGCATTCCCGGACAAACCCAATTCCCAAACCGTTCAAGTAGAGCGATTCGAGGCGATCGGCAGCACTGTATTTACCCCCGAACAACTCGCCGCCGTTACCCAACCCTTTCTCCAGCAACCCCTCACCTTCGATCGCCTCTTAGAGGCGCGATCGGCGATCGCTCAACTTTATCTCAATGCCGGTTATCTCACTTCTGGCGCGTACATTCCCCCGCAAATCGTCCAAAATGGCGCTGTCACCATTCAAGTCGTCGAAGGTCAGTTAGAAGATATCGCCGTTCGCACCAATGGCAGACTCAATGAAAGCTATATTCAACAACGTTTAGAGCGGATTATTTCAGAACCCGTGCATCCCGAACGGGTACTCACCGCGCTGCAATTGCTCCAACTGGATGAAAATATTGAAACTATTTCCGCAGAACTCTCCCCAGGAGTGCGTCCCGGTACCAATTTACTAACCGTAACTGTCCAAGAAAAACCATTGTTAGGAACGCAAGTGAGTTTAGATAATAACCGCGCTCCCAGTGTCGGTAGTTTCCGGCAAACGGTGCAAACGAATTTTAGCAATCTCCTGGGATTGGGAGATGTGGCAACGGTTGCTTACAGCCATACTGATGGTAGCAATACTTGGGATATTATCTACGGAATTCCCCTGAACTCTCGCAATGGAACCCTGAATTTTTACTACGGCAGGGGTGATAGTAAAATTGTGGAAGCGCCATTCAATGAATTGGAAATCGAAGCGGATTCTCAAGTTTATGAAATCGCTTATCGGCAACCCTTTCAATCCATTCAGAAAAAAGCGCGAGAAAATGGCGAAGATGAATATGTTTTTCAAGAATTCGCATTGGGTTTTACTGCTTCGAGACGCAATAGCCAAACTTCTTTATTAGGCGTGGATTTTCCCCTCTCTCCGGGTGCGAATGAGGAGGGACAAACGCGGATTTCAGCTTTGCGTTTTTTTCAGGAATGGACGCAACGGGAGGACAAGCAAGTGTTCGCAGCGCGTTCTCAATTGAGTTTGGGAGTGGGGTGGTTTGATGCCACTGTTAATAACAGCGAACCGGATAGTCGCTTTTTGGCATGGCGAGGTCAGGCGCAGTGGGTGCGAAGAGTGACTGATAATAGTTTACTATTAGTGCGGGGGGATCTGCAACTGTCGCCGAATGCTTTATTGCCATTTGAACAGTTTGGTTTAGGAGGTCAAGATCGGATGAGGGGATATCGTCAAGATGCTTTACTGACTGATAATGGTGCGTTAGCTTCGGTGGAATTGCGGTTGCCAATTCCTGTTGTTTCGGGTGGTGGACGGTTGGTGCAATTTGCACCGTTTTTGGATGCCGGGGTGGGTTGGAATAGCGACGATCGCCCCAATCCAGAACAGAATGCGTTGTTGTCGGCGGGAGTGGGATTGCGAATGCAGTTTGGCAACCGTTTGACGGCGCGGGTAGATTGGGGAATTCCTTTAGTAAATTTCGATTCGAGAGAGAAAACATGGCAAGAAAACGGGATATATTTTACCATAGTTTCCGATTTATTTTGAAATTAAAATTTAAGTTAATGGGTTGGGCGATTTGCGGACTGATTATCAGTCTGAATCTGCCAGTATTATCGGCACAAATCGGACAGGGTTTATCAGGGTTTGCAGAAAATGCTCACCCGGCGATTGCTCAATCTATTGAGCCAGAATCGTTATTGGAACGCGCTCGTACTGCTTATCAGAATGGGGAATTTTTAGAAGCGGCACAACTGTTAAAACAGGCAGAAGCGATGTTTGGCGATGCGGTTGTTGATCGCGCCGTCAGTTTAAGTTATCTGTCGTTAGTCTATCAAAAATTAGGACAATGGCAGGAAGCAAGTGATGCGATCGCCACCAGTTTAAATTTATTAAAAAATACCGATAATGTTCCACTGTCTGTAATGGCGCAAACCCTGAACGCGCAAGGAAATTTACAGTTAGCGCAAGGACAAGCTGAAGCCGCTTTGGAGACTTGGAAACAGGCCGAAATTGCTTATCAAAAATCAGGCGATCGCGAAGGCGTTAGGGGTAGCTTGATGAATCAAGCAAAAGCGTTGGAATCAATGGGATTTTCCCGCGCAGCTTGCAATAGTGTCCTGCAAGTTTTAGAGGTAGAGGGGTTGACTTGCGAATCCTTAGCTCAGTCGCAATATTTAACAGCAAAAACAGAAAATTTAGAGGAATCGTTCGCTCCCGAGTCAACGCCGAAACAGTCGAATTTAGATGAATTTATCCTCAGTTTGCAGCAACAACCCAACTCCCAGATCAAAGCAATGGCACTCCGGAGTTTGGGAAACCTGCTGCGAGAGTTGGGTTATTTGGAGCGATCGCAGCAAATTTTGGAACAGAGTTTGCAAGTGGCTGAAACCCTACAATCGCCTCAAGAAATAAGTTTATCTTTACTAAATTTAGGGAATACCGCTCGCGCCAAAGAAGATTTTACCCATGCTTTGGCATTTTACCAGCAAGCGGCGATCGCCGCTACTTCTCCAGCCACTCGTCTGCAAGCATATCTCAATCAACTGAGTCTGGCGATCGAGGAGGAGCGAATCGCAACAGCGCCAACAATAGTCGCACAAATTCAATCTGAACTTGACGATCTACCCACCAGTGCGATCGCAATTTACGCCCGAATTAATTTCGCCCGCAGTCTTTGGGAACTGAGAAATCAAAGCAATCGTTACAAATTGGCTCAAATCGAAGAATTATTAACAGTTTCCCAACAACAAGCCGAAGCACTCGGCAATGCCAGACTGCGCTCTCACGCCTTGGGAAATCGCGCTTGGTTGTTTGAACAGCAGGAAGATTGGTTGTCCGCGCAACAACTCACCGAAGAGGCGATCGCTTTAGCGAAAGACGCTCCAGAAATTGCTTATCAGTGGCAATGGCAAATGGCAAGAATTAAACAGAAAAACCAGGAAAAATCCAGCGCCTTGCAATTCTATAATGCTGCCATTGCCAGTTTAAAATCAGTTCGGAAAGATTTAACCGGAATTAATCCAGACATTCAGCTATCTTTCCAAAAAAAAATCGAACCCCTGTATCGAGAATTTGTAGACTTGCTGTTGCAAGGCGAAAATCCCAGTAGCGAAAATTTAGAAAAAGCCCGACAGGCGATCGCCGATTTGCAACTAGCAGAATTAGAGAACTTTTTGCGGTGCAGCTTGCAAACCGAAACCCCCGTCGAACTCGATCTCCTCGCAGACGAACATCAGGCAGCCATTATTTATCCCATCGTTTTACCCCAACGATTAGCCGTTATCGTAAAACGTCCCGGTTCCTCAGACTTGCTGTATTTCCAGACAGAGATTTCGCGACAGGAAGTGGATCGGAAACTAGATACTCTCAGAACAGAATTAGAAGAACGCTTTATTACTACTGAGGCGAAACAGCTATTGCCCGAAGTTTATAACTGGTTAATTCAACCGATTGAAACTGCATCTAATTCTCAGGTAAACCCCATTAAAACTTTGGTGTTTGTGCTAGAGGGTCGATTGCGGAATATTCCGATGGCAGCTCTATCTAACAGTAACGGAGAATATGTCGTCCAGAAATATGCAGTCGCCCTCAATATCGGTCTTCAATTAAAAAATCCTCAACCCCTCGCTCAACAATCTTTAACCGCGCTATTAGCTGGAATTACCGAACCCTTGCGCGGATTGCCAGCACTTGAATACGCAGATCGAGAACTCAACTTGATTGAAGATTCCGTGAATTCGAGTCGCCAACTGCGAAACCAAAAATTTAAAAAAGAAACCTTGGAAAATCAGATTAATTCACAATCGTTTGCGATCGTTCACCTTACCACTCATGGCGAATTCAGTTCCCAACCCGAAAAAACGGGAATTGAGGCATGGGATGGACGGATCGATCTCGATGAATTAAGCACGATTTTCACCCAACAAACCGAAAACCAACCTAATCCTATCGAACTGTTAGTGCTGAGTGCTTGTAAAACCGCAGAAGGGGACGATCGCGCGGTGTTGGGACTTGCGGGAGTTGCAGTGCGATCGGGTGCCCGCAGTACCGTTGCCTCTCTGTGGTATATCGACGATGAAACCAGCGCCCTTTTAATGAATCGATTTTATTATTATTTGAATGACCCTCGCGCACTCAGCAAAGCAGAAGCGCTGCGTTTGGCACAAGATGATATCCGCCAGGAATTTATCAATAAAAGAGCGCCTTATTATTGGGCATCGTTTGTGTTGGTTGGCAATTGGTTATAGTCCCGATTGGGGAGGGAGAGAAAAGTCCCCCATTCCTCCCATAAGGCGGATGCGATTATCGTTCGATCGCATAATGCTCGACAATCGCTTCATCGGCAAAATCACCCAAATTAGCTGAGTTTAACAAACTTTGCCAATCTACTGCAATCTCAGTATTCGATGGATTTTCTAACCGCCGATCGCCCAATAGCGTCAGTGCATCATACCAAATTCCCTCACTCGCATATCCCGAGATTGCTTGGCGGAGTGTCTCATACGGCAATTCTTGTGCATTTATCCCCTGCCACTGACGGATTGGCGGTGAAGGTTTCACCTGTTGCACCCAACCTTGAACGAACAAATTGTTTAAAGAAGGGCGATCCCGATAGCAGACAATGCTCAGTTGCCACCGATAAAATTTCCCGACTTCTAGCAGTTTCCCCCCATTAGCTGCGGGAACCCCAATCCCAATTATTCCAGGATTTTCCGGTAACGTTATCGTGGTACTATATAGTTCTTCGGCATTTTCATTGACTAATGCAAATTCCGCCTGAAGTGGAGCGCGATAAGGCACGTAAAACCAGAACGTGGGAGAATCGAACACCGTATATTCTTCCACATATTCTACCCTGCGATCGCCACTTTCTGTCTGCTCAATCACAATTTGCGAAGGCACTAAAGCTTTTAATGGTTTTTCCACTTCTTCTGGACATAAACTACCCTCGACATTACTGGGACGAGTTCCTCCACCCGGTTCTGTATCTCCCGGTTTTCCATTACCCGAACCATCAGCAGTATCTTCATTATATACCTCTCGCGGAATAAAGCGCAACGGATTAAAAGAGGGTGGAATCTGTCCATTTCCCGGCAGTACCCAGTAGCTCAAAGCGGCCATTAAACAGGCCAACATCACCCAAATTTGAATGCTGTTATTAATCTCAAATTTTTTACTCATAATTTGTCGGTTAGTTTGGGTATTTCAATATTTTTATTTAAGATAAAGCGGTTGTAAAATAAGACTATCCCGCTGGTGGATATCAATGCTAACAGCGATGGAAGCAACGGCACCCAAACACCCCCCATCAAAAGTAAAAAGGAAAGCCCAGATAAAGAAGCGATCGCGATTCCTCCTTGGATTCCCAACCGTAGTAACACCGCCACACTACCACCCGAGGTGAGAAATCCGATCGCTGACGGCACTAGAGGCACCCACCATCCCCCTTTGACTAACAACACAAAGGCGATCGCCAATAAACTACCCAATCCAGCACCGAAAAACGTTCCCAAATGCCATCCAGTTCGCCAGTAAAACGCCACCAAACCACCGACTACAGACCATCCCCAAATCCACAGCATTTCTCCCCATTTCGGCCACACCCCCAATAGCGGACGATTGTCTAAAACCGCACCCAAGATTTGCGTGATCGCATGAGCTTGAAACACCACTGGCGGCATCTCTAATGTTTTCTCCCGACGCGGATTGGCATCATACAATCGCGAAATATCTTTATCGTAAGCGATCGGTGTCGGTAGATTGGTGATATGGCTGGCTGTGGTGCCGATTAACACAATGCGATCGCGAATTAAATCCGGGTCTATTCTCCCTTGTAAAATATCCGATAGCTCTAATTCCTCTGCTACTTTTCCCCCCGCTCTATAATTCAGCAAAATTTGATGTCCCCGACTATCTAACTCGTGATAGCCTCCACTATCTTTTTCCAAACTTTTAAAAACCACCCGTCCCAGTTGAAAATACTCCTGTTGCGTTAATTTTAGTTTGATGCCTTCTGCTTCCAGGTAATGTCGTGCCACTTGCAGGCTAAAAGATTTGTCCGTTTGACAAAGGGAATCGCTAGGAGACATGGCTAAAATATACCGACGTAAAACCCTATCATCATCCGGTAAAATATCTCCAAATCCCAGGCGGAGTGTTTCTGAAACTTCATTCGGCGGTGCGATGCTCGGTTTATCCGGCGTATGGCTACCCACCGCGCAAAGGGCAATAAAACTAGAATTTTGCTGTAGTTTGGCAGCTAATTCGGGATAGTTGACATTCACCGGAAAATCGCGATACAGATTCAAGGCAATCGCCCGAGGTTGTAACGGTTCCAAAATTTTTAGCAGCCGATCTAGCTTGTCATCCGGTAGGGAAGTGAGGGGAGTTTGTTCCGGTGATGGCAAATCTTTATCGGTAATTTTGACAATCGTAATCCGCGAATCCAACCCTTCCGAGGGACGCAGTTGCATCAAGCGATCGAACGCTTTGAGTTCCAGTGGTTCTAATACCCCCAAGGAGCGCATTCCCATCACTAAGCTAGTCACCAATACGCTCACAAATAACACCGTACTCACAGTCTGCCAGGGCGATCGTTCAATGGGTTGCGCTGCTGGCACAATCGGTTCCGGTGTGGGTTGAACGATTAAATCCGTCCAATTCAGCGGCTTCACCGCAGGATTTTGACAGATAACTGGCAGCCAAGTTGCACAAGGAAATTGCTTTTCTAACCCTTGCAATCTTTCCCTCGCTTCTCGTACTGCCAGATAAAAAGGTTCCCCATGAGAAAATGCCTGGAGAAAATCTTTCAAAAATTCATGAGCGACGCGATCGGGGACGGGTTCGCGCATGACAATCGTTTGGGGAATCTGTAACTCCGCCAGTTCCTGAGCTAATCCTAATCCATCACAAGAGTTGAAAATCGCCAGTTGCAAACCGCGATTCACCGCTTTCCTCAATCCATATTTCAACTCGGCAATAGATAACTTCTCCCGTTCATTGATATAAATGACCCCCCGTTCGTTTTCACTCTCGCTATGACCCGCAAAAAATAAAATATCCCAATTTTCCTCCCACAAGGAATCGTTAATTTCTCGATACGGCGGTTTGACTAAAAATTTGACTTCAGCATGGGGCAAATTTTCCAAAATTTGGCGATCGACTGTTGTCTCAATTCCCTCATCATGTCCGAGAATGGCTAAAATTTTCACCTTCTTTTTCGGTACTTTTAATGAGGTAACAGCTTGAACCGAGGGGGGACTCAGAGCCAGTTCAGCCTTAACATAGCGGTCAAAAAAGTCCCATAAATGCCAGGGAAGTTTCTGTAGCTGCCGATCGCCGGTGCGAATCAGGACGCGAATTTCATCCTCCCGGCTTAATTCTTCGCGCAGTCGGCGATCGCAGTGGCGAAATTCTGGGGATTCTAGCCAATCATTGAAGCGATCGCTCAAGACTTCCGCAGCTTCGCAACATTCCTCGATCCGCTTCTCAATCCCCCCATCATAAATAATTTTTTTGGTTTTGATTCGTCGGGAAGGTTCGCCAATGTTGCGATATTTTTCCACCCAATCGTACAGTTGTGTACTCAACTCAGGTGACCGAGGGAGCTTCCCAGGTAACTCGATCCAAGGGCGATCGCCCTCCAAGCCGATTTCCAGCATCACCCGAACCTCTTGACGCTGGAAATCGCCATCTAGTTTAATGACAACTAATTTTCCCACAATGGCCTCCCCTGACAATCACAGCGGTTTGACTCAGATTATAAAGGCTTCCGTTACGCTCACGTCGTCTAACGTGACTTTAACGCTAAATTGTTCCCCGGGTTCCCCACTAAAATTGAGTTGAATGTTCTTCGTATTTCTGGCTTGCGCTTGCATGACTGCCACCCCTTCTGCATCCAGTATGATTAGGTTTAAACTTGGGGGAAGATACACTCGTTCATCAGTGGGATAGACTTCAATCCAGATGTCCATTTCTGGCGCTTGTGCGGGCTTCATTCCCACCACCAACGCCACAGTTTCACCCGCCCGAGTTAATTCTATTACCTTACCTCGCTTAACACTGGCCCGTCTAACATTAAAGGCCAATTCTGTTGTTTGTGGCCCTAAAATTTCTTCCACTGTATCCCAACCGGCCTCAAAAATATGATGTAGCCATTGGGTTAACTGAATGGCGGGTTTCGGTTGCAGTTGATGGATATAATCCAGGAAAGTTTCCAGGGTTTGAAATTGACTCAAAGGAATTTCTTCCATCTCTACGGTTTTGATAAATCCGTATAATGTCGCTTCTCTGGCCGATTCGCTAAACTGCACCGCCACATAACCAATGCGCTCGCCCCAAGCCTCCGCTGGAATCTCTACAATTTCCGATGCGATCGACAGGGAACAACACTCGATTTTTCCGATATTCTTAAGTTGTAAATCTGCCACATCCGATAGAGTTTGCATCACCGGATTCCAACTGTCGCTTTCTTCTAAATCCGTTGCAATTCCCATGCACTTGCAGTAGAAGTTTACCGCTAACACGGCTAAAGTATTGCGATAAACCCGTTCTGCCTTGACTGGATTGGATTGCTGGCGACTAAATTTCCGGGCGATGTCCTGCCAGGAGCGGGTGAGCGGTGTGGTGAATGTTAATTGGTTTTGATGGATGCTAGTCATCATGTTTAATTTCCTAGATAAATTTTAGCTATTCAAGTAATCTTTTAAAATGGAATGAACTTGTTTCAGTTCCCGTTGATAAAAATCGCTAAGAGTCGCTATTTTTACCCCGGTTTGCGCTGATATGTCTTTCCACTTTATCCCTTCCATTCGCCATTTTAGCAAGGTTTGAAATGTGAAAGTTGGATGATTTCTGAGGCGCTTCTGTTTTAATCGGTTTTCTGGATCCTCTAAGATATATTGCCACAGGAGTTCCGTGGTGGAAGGCTCCGCTTCGCCTTGGGGAATCTGCTCGATCTCATCAGAAGAAGCGATCGTTATATCCGGTTTCCCGACTACGGTTTTGATGGCTTCCACGATAAATCGCTTTTTAAGTAGGTAATTGAGCCAATAGATAAATGAGGCTCTGTCCGGATCGTAGCGCTCGATATGTTGGCAGACAAAAAGCCACAGTTGGGATAGCGCCTCGGCATAAATATCTTCATAGACATGGGAAAATTGCCCTTGGCGCGGACGGCAGAGTTTCCCAGAGTGTGCGATCGCCTCAATCAGCTTGGTTAAAGCCAACTGTCGCTCTTTACTCTGGGGAGGATGCCGCTTCGCCTCCATCGCCAAATTTTGGATTGCCTCGTCCATGACTCAATCTCGATGCACTCTGTTTGCCTTGCTTTACCTACTTATCTGACGGCATTAAAGGTTTTTACGGATGCTCTCGGATTTCTTTACAAAACTTTACATTTGGAAGCTGAAGCCTAAATTTAGCCATTTTAGTTAGTCAGGTGAGCCATGCCTACTTTTACCAACTTTTACCAACCGGATTGGGTATCAGTAGACGAGCAGTAAAAAGTGCTTGAAATCCAGCCGCCATATAGCGATCGCCTACTCCCGAACCGAGGAACTCAGGGGATTCAATGTAAAGTTTTGTAACAATCGTCAAAAGAACCCGTAAAAAAGCCAAGTCAAGACCGAGAGAAAAATTAAGGCAGAGGCAGAGGTGCTTAGGCGATCGGAGCGATCGCCTTGCATAATTTGCCGCGATCGCTCCGAGTAAACTCAACAGCCGGGAAAATTGGCCTTCCCATTTTCCCAAACCTAGTGTTCACATACGTTTACCCATTCTCTCAACCCTAAAGAGGATAACCATCATGGATTTAGACGGTGCATATACCAATACCCAAGAAACTTTTGGAATCGATCCGCTACTGAAAGGACTCGAAAACGACCCGTTATCTAACCCTCCAAGTAGCAGTGGGTATGAACCGGAAGACAAATTACCTCATGATAGTGGTTTTGACAAGGATTTAGTTTCCAATCCCAACTTGTATTCAACGGGAACTAATTCGGATGAGATTGGAACTTCTACGACTTCCATTTCGGGTGAAGATACAGAAGCACGAAGCGGGGAGTCTGAGGTCGATCCTCTGACAAAATTACCCCTTAACGAAGACGAAAGTCCACTACCGGATGAAACAGATCCGTTGATTAATCCCGTTGCAAGTGTCGCAGTAGAAAAGAAAATTGCACCAGAAGCGTCTATAGATGGTGAGGATTTAGATGCAGAGAATGACGAAAGCGCAGACGAATCCGTTGACGGTGATACCGATCGGGAAACAACTTCATCCGTAGAATCAGGTGATGAGGTGATGGATGAAGGGGATGAAATTGCTGTTGATGATTCCTTTTCTGTCACGAATGTAACGGATGAGGCAACCGAAACAGAGGCAGGTGAAACGGACGAGGATGTAGAGGTTGCAACGGATGATACTGCCGATTCCCAAACCGAGTCAGATGAAATAACGGCAACTGATGAAACGGTTTCTGATGGAGTGGTGGAAGAGGAAACTGCCACTGAAGATGTGGATCGCGAAGAAAGCGATCGCCCCGAAAATGCCGTCACTGAAGACGAAGAAACTTCCCCTGAGTCAACCCCTGCCGACGATACTGCCGGTGAAGATAATACTGTCGGAGAGACTGAGGAAATTGCTGACAGTGGCGATGAAACAATTGAGACAGATGTAACCGGCGAAACCGAAGACAATGCCGGTGAGGAAGCTGCTACAAATGAAACCGAGGAAGATGGTGCAGATGTCGTTCGGGATGAAGCGATCGCCACTTCTGAGATTAACTTTGATATGGGCACCTTCAAAGTCGATGCAAGCGGTGAGGTTAGTATCGACTTCCTGTTTGATGGTGGCGCGTTCAAATCCCAAGTAGCGATCGTTAGTTTGTCCGGGATGGAAGGATTAGATCCGAACTCCGTTGAATTTATTCAAGAAGCGGCAACTCGCGCTGCCAGTAATACCGAACTCGGTCATCTGGTTATTAATGATATCAGTGAAAGTGCCAAATTTACGGGTCGTTTGGGTGAAGGAAATTGGAATTTCGGCACATACGAAGGCGTGAAAACCTTCTTGATGAGTCCGGGGGATGAGTTTTTCCTGATGTTAGTGCCGAATGGAACCGTGCAGCAGGTGATAGATAATCCTAACGCTTCTGGTGCGATTCGTCCCTTATTTTCTCTTGCCACCGCCAACCCCAATGATGAATATCATGTGGGACAAATTGCCGATTTGACCGGGGATGGAAGTGCCTTTGCCTGGGAAGATTTGCGCTTCGATCGCGGCACGGATAAAGATTACAATGATATCGTTTTACAAATCCGAGGTGCCAAAGGTAAAGCGGCATTAATGGATGAGGTAGTCGGTGAGGGGAAAGACTGGCGCAACACCGACATGGGTAAAAAGTTAATCGATTACGTGAAAGAGTCAATCACGCCGGAGGAAGCAACAAACGAGGAAGATACTATTGCTAACGAGTCTGATGAACTATCAGAAGAAAGCAGCGATGCTGTAGAGGTTCCGACTGATGAGGCGACAGAGGATGAAACGGAAGTCGTGGATTCCTCTACAGACGCTGTGGACGACTCAGAGGAATCTACTGAGGCGATCGCTGAGGATAGCGAATCAGAAGAATCCACTGATAATATTACCGACGATCCCGAAGAAGCAGAGGACTCTACTGATAATATCACCGACGATCCAGAATTGGAGTCACCCAGGGACGAAATTGATGAAGTCGTAGACGAAACGATTGATGAGGCAGATAACGAGACTGAAATAGTAAGTGATGCCACAGATGAGGTTGATGAAACTGAAGTGGTAGAGGATGCTATCGATACGGGTGATGAATCAGAAGACCCAACTAATAATATTGCAGACGAAACTGAATTAGAAAACTCAACTGATATTATTGCCGAGGACACTGAAACTGAATTAGAAGACCCAACTGATATTATTGCCGACGACCCTGAATCAGAAGACCCAACTGATATTATTGCCGAAGATACCGAAGACACCGAAAATACCGAAGAAACCGAAGAAACCACTCCAATTCCATCAGCACCAGCACAGCCTCAGTTGGAATTTCCTAAGAAAGACCAACCGCAAATAATTGTCATCGATAGTGACTTCAGTGGCAATAATCCCCATCTTGACTACAGTCAAATTACCTGGGGAAGCGACTATCTCGAAGATGATGCTGACCCTACCTTACAGGCAGAAGAAAGCAACGGACATGGCACCCGCATTCTCGGAATTTTGGCCGCCAAACAAGATAACAGCATTGGCATTGATGGCATCAATAACCAAGCCCCCATCCTAGCAAGTCGCGCCGTAGGGTCTGGAAAATGGGCAGAAGCGTTAATCGATGCAGTGGATGTTGCCAAGACATCCGGACAACCGAATGCGATCGTTAACCTCAGTTTTGACCTCACTCAAATTAATCCCGATGGTAGCCTTACCACTCGCACCCAACTCACACCAGTCGAACGAGGAGCTTTAGAATACGCACGTCAGCATAATGTATTAGTGGTAGTCTCCAGTGGCAACCAAGCTGGTGAAATGTCAGCACTGGGTAAAGCTTCCCGCGAATTTGACAATGTAATTACCGTAGGTGCAGCCAAGCCAGTAGATACATCTGCCTCCGGTGCACCGGCTCAACAAGCTTATACTCGCGCCGAGTATTCTAGCTACGGTGATGGTTTAGATATTGTCGCAGATGGAGGCACGCCAGAGAATCCTGTCGTCTCCACTGAAGGCAATAGCACCGGAACCGGATTTGGCACATCTGTGGCGACTGCAAAAGTAACGGGTGCTGCCTCACAAGTGTGGGCTGCCAATCCGAATCTCAGCTATCGCCAAGTCATCGATGTTCTCAAGCAGACGGCTACCGATTTGAACCAGCCGAACTGGGATGCCGAGACAGGTGTGGGATTGCTGAATATGGCACAAGCCGTAGAATTGGCGCAGTCCACAGTTCCAGAACCGAAGCGATCGCCACTCTCAACGGGAACCCTTCCCGACTTAAAAACTCCCCTGTTGGGTTCAACTCAAGCGGACGATGGTATCCTCTATTTATCCAACAGTGCCGGTCAGATTTTGCGCCTCGATACCGAAACTGGCGAGCAACGTCAAGTTTACCAAGGACTAAGTTTCACCGATATTGCAGTAGCGCCCAGCGGCAAATTATATGGATCGACTTTCACAACCCTATCTGCGATCGATCCAGAAACGGGTCGAGAAACAGGGGTGGGTCGCTTCCCACCCGGACAGAATATCAACGCCTTAACCTTCTCTCCCGATGGCAAACTCTATGGTGCCGATAGCCAAACTGGAAAGGTATTTTTAATTGCTCCCGACACCGGCAAAACCGTTGAAGTTGCGTCTTTGGGAGGGCCAAGCAGTGGGGATATTCTCTTTAACGGTAGCCATCAAATTTTAGCCACCGTTAAGAATGGGAACAACGACCAATTGGTGAGTGTAGATATCACAACCGGCCAATCGGAAATTATCGGAAAGTTAGGGTTCCGAAATGTGTATGGATTGGCCTTACTCAATGGAGTTCTCACTGCCTTTACTGACGATGGTCGCAAGTTAGAAGTTGACCCGCGCACCGGTGCCGCAACCGTGGTTGGACTGGTCTCCACCGCCGGTCAAATCTTCGGCGCAGCGGATAATCCCAGCAGCAGTGGGATTGCGGTTGGGGAATTACCTCAAGTGCTACCAGAAGGTCAAATCGATCCCAATCGTTCACCAATACCAACAGAACGTGCAACGGATTGGCGGTCTCAAAACAAAGCCAGTGCGATGGGATCGGATTGGCGCAGAGAATATGACCGTACTCAAAGCTGGATCGGTAACATCACAAGTTCGGGGCCTCAATATTTGGGGAAAGATGGACAAGGTCGCACTTGGCAAATTGTTTATACTACGAATGGGTTTATGGTTCGTAGTCCAGGACTGGGAGCTTTTGCCTTTTCCTGGGATGAGTACAAAAATACAAAAAGCTGGGATCTATTTTGGAATGCCGTGTATGCAGGACGTTCTCGCAACCAGATTCTGGCTTTAAAAGATGCCTATTGGTCTCAACGTCAATGGAGTACGCAGCTTGTCGGCTCGTTACAGTGGCGAAGTGGCCCCAATGGTAGCGGATGGGTGCAAGAGTTCAACGGCCCTGGTGGACGACGGCTGCTGATGCTAGAAAATGGCAAAAATGAAGCGTTCTGGGTACTGGGAGGTAACTACCAAGAATATATGGAAATGGGTGGGCCAACAGGAACTCTGGGGTTCCCTCGTTCTAATGAAAATCGTCTAAATCGTTCCGATGGTCGATATGCGACGTGGCAAGCTTTTTCTGCACACAATGGCAAATCTCGTATTCATCACTTAGGTCGGAGTGTTGCCACATGGGGAAGTATTGGCAATCTTTACACCGATCTGAATGGAGCCTATCATTGGCTGAGGATGCCTACCCGTCGTGAGTATATTGATGGCGATACCATTTTCTCTGATTTTGAAGGGGGTCGCATCGCTTACAACCGCCATAATGGACGCACTGAAGCACTGCGTCCCGGTCAGCAACCCTCTTGGCGACAACCAGTGGGTAATCCCGATATCGATATCCGCCTTGACTTTTATGGGAATTTTACTTGGACTCAAAGGAATTTGATTGAGCAAGCTGCTAAAAACTGGGAAAACATTATCACCAGAGATAAGGTATCCAGTGGAGTTCTCAGAATTGCAATAACTCAAGGTTCAAGAACTATGCATGGCAGTAACTGGAATCCTAACATAGGAGCTGAAGCTTATATGGATTATGAACAGAAACGTCGGACGGATTTGAATGGTGGCTATGCTGGAGAAGGACGCATTCATTTCAACAGCAACAACATCAACCAGTTATCCCATAATTGGTTACTTCGTCTAGCTATGCATGAAATTGGTCATGCTCTAGGTCTTGATGAAGCACAGTATGATGACACCCTGGGTATGGATGGAATTATGGATTTATACGGTCTGGATCCAAAGATAACGTCCGGTGTGTATAATCGCCTAGAATGGCTGGGATATAGCGTCAATCGAAATGCAAGCGTTAACTGGGGATAAGCTCTAGACCGATGAGTTGGGAGTAACTTCCCAACTGATTTCTCACACTATCATTTTCCCAGACAGCGATCGCCCCTCCTCCCCCAGGCGATCGCTTCTCTCCAACTTCTCTCCCATTTGTCAAGATTTCCTAACTCAATCTGCATAATCTGCCAATGTTGTCCCCACTAAAACAGTAGCACCTGAAATTTCAGCAGTGCAAACCCTAACCCTTGTATTATGCTTCAATGGAGAACAAAAATGAAGAAACCCTATCAAATCTTATCCGTGGCAGCGATCGCCTTATCGACCAGCGCGATCGCCTCAGAACCCGTTCAGGCCTATACTTTCATCAGAATCGCCGACAGTAGCGAGCAAAACGGCTTTTCATTCGGTAGCAACTACAGCAGTTTCGGTCAGGGATTTTCCACATCTTGGAGTCATACCAACTGGAATTGGTCTGCCACTCACGACCCTGCCTCCCCCTACAAAGGACTTGCTATCAACAATAGCGGACAAGTTGCCTTTTTTGCATCCTTAAAAAATCCTGCCGGAGTCACCGGGCTATTTGTCAACAGCAACGGCCAAAATAAAACCATTGCCACCACCTTGAATGATTTTAAAAGTTTGGGGCAGGGTCTTTCTCTGAACGAAAATGGAGAAGTTGCCTTCTTTGCTGAATTCAATACAGGTGGCAGCGGCATTTTGCTGGGCAATCCCACTACCACCAATTACCAAACTATTGCCGATACTAACGGCATTTTTAGCAGTATTGCACCCGGAGTCTCCCTCAACGATAATCAAGAAGTCGCCTTTTTTGCTGCCCTCGATGCCGGAGGTCAAGAAATCTTCAAAAGCAATGGCACTACCACCACGCAAATCACCCACTGTAGTGGCAGTACCGTCAGCGGTAGCGAATGTCCCATCCAATCCCAAAGACCTTCTCTAAATAATCAGGGAGAGGTTGCTTTTACGGGCATTAACGGTGTTTTTACCAGTCAAGACGGTCAGACAATTAATAATATTATGTCCGACCCGGCTACTTTCGCAACGGGACGCTATCACGACGCCAGCATTAACAATAGCGGACGAGTTCTCTATCGCACGGGGTTAAATACTTGGTGGAATAGTGCCGCGATATTGAGTAGTACAATAGACCGGACTAGCATCATTTCTGGCAATACCGCTCCGTTTCATAGTGTGTCTCGAAGTCCGGCGATGAATAATGATAGCGAGGTTGCCTTTATTGCTGAAAAAGGATGGAACTTCGGCATCTACACGGGTCATAGTTTGCAAGACAAAGTGATTGCTGTCGGTGATGAGCTTTTTGGCTCGAAAGTTAAGGCTCTTTCAATTGACCGAGAAAGCATTAATGACAACTGTCAGATTGCATTTTGGGCGAGTTTGGAGAGCGGGATTGAAGGTATTTATCGCGCCAATCCAGGCAAGGGTCAGTGTCAGACAAATCCGTTGATGCCAGATGCAACCCACGACCCCGGAGAAGACGGACGATTGTATAGTTTTATCAATGCACCGGGACGTCGGTGGTACGATCCGCCTTCTGCGACTGGTTTCCGGTATCAGATGACGGGAGATTCTCTGTTTACGGAGATTCTTAACGTTCCCAATGGGTTTGACAATCCATTTACGATCGCAGTGGGAGAAACAATTTTAGGGGAGTTTCTGCCAGGAGATAAAATCGATTTTGTTTCTCTGTTTGGAAAAGGGGTTTCAGAATTTACCGTTACTGGCATTAATGTTGACCCGACGAATCCGGCAGTTTTCCCTATCAAACTGGATTTTAACACGACGACGGCCAGTTTTGATATGTATGCGATCGGCTATAAGAATTCAGCGGAAAAAGTCCCGGAACCTACGTCGGTTTTGAGTTTGCTGGCGTTGGGTACTGCTGGTGCGATCGCAACCCTAAAACGCAAAGCGCGATCGCTGGATTCCTCTAGTTGACTTTTTCACCACTGCAATCGCATTTTTCTGTTATCTTACCGGGGGCATTCTTCTATGCAAGTCTTGCGAAATTTTTTTTACTGGATAGCAACCACTACCGTCACTTTATGCCTGGTTGCCGTCACTGGCGATCGCGCCACTGCCGGAGTTTTCTACAATGGGTGGAATTATGCCATTGACTCGTTTGATGATGGGGTGACGGGGAATTCTGTCGGTGGTGGGGTTTTTGAGTTTTATGGCATGGCAATCAAAGAAGATGCGGATAAAATAATAATCGCTCTCAATGCCAATTTACCCCTCTCAGGATTTGCCGATGCCAATGCTGAAGGTGGTAGCATTACCTGGGGAGATTTGTTCTTTAACTTTTCCGGCCAAGATTTCAATACTGCCAGCAGTAATGGTAACTTATTTGGCATCCGCTTTGCTGCTGAGAACGATTCTGGCGTTCCCTATTTGGGCGTTTACAGCGATGTTACTGCTAAAAATGTAACCGAAATCAATCCGGGCTTTTTCAACCTGACTCATTACAATAACTATGTAGAATCTGAAGGATCGACTCCAGGAATGGGGGATTTAGCCGCGACGGATCCTTATTTCGAGCAAAATGGACGGTGGACGATTCTCAATGAAATAGAAACCGGCAATAAAGTGGGAGATATTGAGTTTCAAAGCGAACTGGCGTTGCATCAGTTTGGAGTGGATTTCAGTAACTTTAATGCCAATGGAAATTATACCATTGGATTCAGCTTCGATCGCGCTTTGTTCCCTGTTGGTGACTATACCGCTCATATTTTTGCTGAATGCGCCAATGACGGAATCGCGATTCAGGGAGAACGTCGTAAAGTACCAGAACCTTCTAGTTTGATGGGGTTGTTACTCTTGGCGGGTTTAGCTGGAGTCTCCGGGAAGTTCCGTCGGCGTAGCAAATCCTTCGATTTGGGATATTCTTCAGATTGTTCAAGGTCATATCGTTAGAGTGTAACCGTTTGGGGTAGCGATCGCTATTTTTTTCCCACAAAGCGATCGCTCTTTTACCCCAAGAAAAAAACCGCGTTTTTTTATAGATATCAGAGTTAACTGTGGAAGCGAGACAAGAAACACCATTAGCAAGGTTGTTCCGGAGTCCGGGTGCGATCGCGAACATCAGCAAAAATTTCGTCACTATCTAAATCAATTCCCTCTGAAAGGATTCATTTCCCCAGGGAGTGGGGAGAACCTCCTTTAATCAAAAAAGAGCAGAAACCTTTGGTAGGGTCGATGGGGGCGATAAAACTAGCCCTGTCAAGGTGATGGAAAAACAGGCCAAAACCCTTGATATTCCGATACTTAGTCTGGTGTGGAGCCATAAAAGGAGCCGAAAATGGCTCCTTTTAGGCTCCATGAATTCTCAAATATCAGAAATTAATGACACCTTATAAAGGGTAACTTGAGGGGGTGCTGTATAAAATGGTATCCCTCAAATGAATCAAAAATACCTGTTGACAGAGCTGGCCTGGGTCCAGGTCCCCTAATACAAATGAGGTCATTTCCTAGCCATTGAAAGCTGTCAGGCACTATTTGGCGTCATAGAGCGTGCCATTTGGGCGCGAAGAAAGCTTGCCCCCTTAGCGTTACACTAGAGGCGAATCAGGTTTGGCTCCCTGATAGAATGGATAATTGGGTCCCTATGTTTGAGCGGTCCGGCTCGTTGTGTTTAAGGAACTTCATAGAGTCATCCTGGCTCAGGGATGGCCCTGAAAAACATTAGGGGTGTGACCCAGGTAAGACAACTCTGATAATATTCTTGAGCGAGAATTTCTGTTTTTTGGGTAGGTTAAGTAATATTCGTCAGTAAAAACCAGGGGAGAGTAATTCCAATGTTAGATGCCATATTTGAAAGATTTGTCGAACACAGCCCAGTCAGTGTGATGATGCGAACTCTAATGGAAAGAACATTTAGACCCGACTCCATTGAAAGAATTTTTGAGAACAATGCTGAAGTTCAGTACACAAGGGATTTACTATTTTCTAGTCTAGTCAATCTGATGAGCTTAGTTGTCTGTGGAATCCATCCTTCTGTAAATGCCGCTTATAAATCTAAAGCCGTTAAGTTGAACGTCAGCCGGACTGCCCTGTACGACAAACTTAATGGAGTGGAAACTGGTGTTAGTGAAGCCCTCCTCAGAGATACCTGCGTTCCCTTAGCATCTTTGATTCAAGGCTGGAGGGATTCAATGCCAGGACTTGTACCGGGAATGAAGGTCAGAATTTTGGATGGAAATTGCTTGGCTGGAACGGAACATCGCTTAGATGTACTCAAAAAGCAAGGAGCCAAAGTATTACCTGGCAAGTCTTTGGTCGTACTAGACCCGGACTTGGACTTAGCCATCAATGTTTTTTTGTGTGAAGATGGTCATCTGAACGAACGACGGCTATTTTCTCAAGTTTTAGAAACCGTTAAACCCGATGAATTATGGATTGCTGACCGGAATATGTGTACCAGGGATTTCTTATTGGGGTTGAACAAAAAAGGGGCATCCTTTGTCATTCGAGAACATCAAACGATGCCCTGGGAAGCCGTGAGTGAATTAAAATCAATTGGCCAAATTGACGCTGGATTGTTATTAGAACCAAAAGTTCGCATTACTAATAACGGAGAAAGTTTAGTCATGCGGCGAGTCCTGCTGCGGTTATTTAAACCCACTCAAAGTGGAGAAAAAGAAGTGGCGATTTTTACCACTCTTTCTTCAGAAAAGGCTTCGACTGGCCTGGTGGCGTCTTTGTATCGAAATCGCCGAACTATCGAAAACTTGTTTCAAGTGGTTACCGAAAATTATCAATGTGAAATTAAGACCTTGGGGTATCCCAAGGCGGCTTTGTTTTCTTTTTGTTTGGCGTTAGTCGCCTACAATATTTTAGCCACAGTCCGTGCGGCTTTAGCTACCGTGCATGGTCCCGGCAAAATTGAAGCGGGGCTTTCCTCCTATTATATGGTCGAAGAAATGCAATCCGTCTATCGAGGAATGATGATTGCAATAGAACCTGTTCATTGGCAGGTATTTGATTCGATGTCATTAACCGAGCTAGGTGATGTCCTTCTGTTTCTCAGCCAGCAAGTCGATTTGCTAAAGTTTCTCAAGCAACCCAGAGGTCCCAAGAAGAAAAAAGGACCTCCCATTTATGATCCTAAACATCCCCACCTGTCCACTTTTCGGCTTTTACACCCCTCTCACAATTCACCTTGACAGGGCTAGGGCGATAAAACCCCGCATCTCCCTGTTAGAACTATTCCTGCAAATTTCCCCGCATCCGGCTCCCGATAATCTAGCCAATTGGCTTGCTGGAGTGGATATAATCATGACAGGATTCATGTACTGCCGTCAAGTTTTTAGGTTTCCAGTTGTCATGGTTTCCATCAATATGATGAAGTTGTACTCG
>NZ_JAMXOT010000068.1 GCF_024220515.1 Oscillatoria sp. HE19RPO | reverse complement strand
AAGCGACCCTACAGGTGTCGGTTTTAGCCCTCAATTCCTCTATTTGTAGGGGCTTGGATGCTCGAAGCCCCAGGGTCGCTTCCCGAAGCGACCCTACAGGTGTCGGTTTTAGCCCTCAATTCCTCTATTTGTAGGGGCTTCGATGCTCGAAGCCCCAGGGTCGCTTCCCGAAGCGACCCTACAGGTGAGCGACCCTACAGGTGTCGGTTTTATACCAAATCCGGGTGTTAAAAGTCGTTTTACTCTTGAGCCCGCGCAGGCACCGCTTCGTCCGTATGCCTCCGGGCTGGACGCTGCGGGTTTTTACAGACCTTTGACAACCGGATTCCGTATTAGCCCTCAATTCCTCACCTCAGATATTCTCACCCCACTCCCTGGTTTTAATCCCTCGGTAAGTTCTTACGCTCCTCTGAGGTGAAGGTTCGATCGCCCATTCCTCCTCGTTCCTCTAAATTCACTTTTGCCATTCCCGTTGCCGTCATCAAGTCCCGATCGCCTGCTGCTAATAGTCCCAGCAATGCCCGATCGCTAATCCATCCATTCACCAAACTGGCCCCAAAGACCAGCAAGGTGCAGGTCATCACCGAAAACAGTCCCAAGGGCGCAATAATTAAAATCACCCAAGTGACTCCGGCATTGGCGATCGCCACCATCCAACTCCGATACGTCACCAGTTGTTTATTCAGGGTTCTTGACATAGTTTTACCTATCCACGTGTTTTACCAAATCCGGTTGTCAAAAGTCACCTTTCGCTCACTCTTTAGCCCGCGCAGGCGGGCTTTGTCCGTATAGCCCCAGGCTTCAGCCTGCGGGGTTTAGCCCGCGCAGGCGGGCTTTGTCCGTATAGCCCCAGGCTTCAGCCTGCGGGTTCTTAAACACATTTAACAACCGGATTCCGTATGATTACCTTTTTATTATACACCACGTATAGAAGAGGGGTCTTCCATAGGGGTGCTTTACTTAGAGAAGCATTGCTCACCCTAAAACCATGACTACCTTATATCTGACTGAACCCAGAACCGTTGTCCGCTATCGCAATCAAACCCTGATTATTCAACGCCAGGAGCAGTCCAACACCTGCCGGTTGTCGGAAATTGACCTCGTAGTTGTCCTGCCGGGAGTGCAACTCACCGATGTTGTCATTGCTGAATTGCTCGACTGCGGCATTGAAACCATCTTTCTGCGAAGTGATGGACGGTTTCGCGGACGCCTCCAGGGTCAGTTTCAAACCAATCCCACGATTCGGTTGGCCCAGTATCGCGCCGTTAATACCACCTTTGGCATGGCCCTCGCCCAGAAATTGGTGATGGGGAAAATCCGCAACCAGCGCACAGTGTTGCAGCAGCGCAACCGGGCGACTCAGGGCAAAATTAGCGAACTCACCGAGGCGATCGACCTGATTGCTTCCTATTCCGCGCGGTTGAAACAGACCGAAACCCCCCTGAACCGGGATGAACTGATGGGGGTGGAAGGGATTTGCGCCCGCGCCTATTACCAAGGACTGCGCCACTGGTTTCCCCCCCAGTGGAATTTTACCGGGCGCAATCGTCGCCCTCCCCTGGACCCGATTAATGCCTTGCTGAGTTGGGGGTATGGGGTGCTGCTGGCGCGGGTGTTTGCCGCCTCTGTGCAAGCGGCCCTGGACCCCTATTTCGGGTTTTTTCACGCCGTGGAACCCTATCGGCCCAATTTAGTGCTGGATTTGATGGAGGAGTTTCGCCCGGTGATTGTGGACCGCGCGGCCATTGCGATCGTCAAGTCCGAGACGTTGGACCCTCTGGATTTTGAACCCTCCCCCGATGGGGAGGGGATATGGTTGGGGAAAATGGCGAAAAAGCTCTATTTGGGGGAGTTGGAACGCCAATTTCGCACGCCGATGCTCTATCCGCCCCAAAATCGTCGCCTAATGTTGAGCCAGATTCTGGTGGAACAGGCGCGATGGGTGGGGCGCTGTTTGGTGGAATGTTCCCTAGATTATGAGTCTTTTACCATAAAATGACCGATTTTTGGTTGGTTTGCTACGATGTCCGGGATAACAAGCGCCGCACGAAATTGGCAAAACTGATGGAACAGCGCTGCCAGAGGGTGCAGTATTCCGTTTTTGAGTGTCCCCTGGATGAGGAAACCCTCACCGGGTTGATGGAGAATCGCTGGGTGAAGGTGTTGAATCTGTCGGAAGACAGTCTGCGCGCCTATCCGTTGACTCGGACGGCGAAGAAGCAGGCGAAAATTTACGGCAGTCCTCCCTTGTATGAACCCCCGGATTATTTAATTTTTTGAAGGGTTTAGTCCGGGTCAGGGGGCTTGAGATTTCCTCTATCCTTGACCCGGTGGGGTTTCTGGCGTTTGTAACGGAATGTAAAATTTTCCAGGGATTCGACGCAATGAGCTAGAGAGAGTATTTGAGCGTAATCTGGAGGAAAAATGAGATAAGGCGGGTAATTTCCCGCTTTTTTATTGCGACCTTTTGCGCTATTGTTCTGTTATGGACGGATTTCCGTCGGTCTAATCCCGCTAAAGCAGCGCGTTAAGTTTTGTTAAGTTGACTCTCTGTACTTTGGCGCGATCGCACCTTGAAAACTATATAGTGCAAGGGTTTCAACTAGATAGGGTTAGTCCCTATCAATTCCCCGCAAGGGGACGGAAACTTCCCAGATGGAGTTCTTACTAGTACCTTCTTAGAGGATTGTTAGTCCCTATCAATTCCCCGCAAGGGGACGGAAACCTAGAGGATAAAGGCTATGCTCCTACAGCCAAAGAGAAGTTAGTCCCTATCAATTCCCCGCAAGGGGACGGAAACTTCTTACGAGCTTGAGCGATTTTAGCAGAGGAGAGTTAGTCCCTATCAATTCCCCGCAAGGGGACGGAAACGCCAGTATGCCTTCAGTGGATTGAGCGAAAGTCGAGTAGTTAGTCCCTATCAATTCCCCGCAAGGGGACGGAAACTTGTTAGCATCCTTGCGCTTCTGAAAGCCTGCGTTCGTGATTGGTTAGTCCCTATCAATTCCCCGCAAGGGGACGGAAACACTGAAAGGGATTTCAACCTCATACTCCCATGACTTTCTATTGTTAGTCCCTATCAATTCCCCGCAAGGGGACGGAAACGACCGGACACATTACCATTAGCACCAATCCATTTGGTCACCCGTTAGTCCCTATCAATTCCCCGCAAGGGGACGGAAACACTACATAACAAGCTACTTCTTCCTTACCTAGGTTAGTCCCTATCAATTCCCCGCAAGGGGACGGAAACTTTGATGAAGTGAAAGGTTTGAGGGACTCTAATGTAACTCCATAGGTTAGTCCCTATCAATTCCCCGCAAGGGGACGGAAACGAACTCTCTTTGTCAAATGGTTGCTGGTTAGCAGCCTAATGTTAGTCCCTATCAATTCCCCGCAAGGGGACGGAAACCACTCCTTCAACCAAAGGTCAGCACTCCGAGCTTCACGTTAGTCCCTATCAATTCCCCGCAAGGGGACGGAAACCTCAGTCTGCTCAAGCTTCTCAGACACAGACTGATAATACGTTAGTCCCTATCAATTCCCCGCAAGGGGACGGAAACTTCTCCTTCAACTGGAGAACTGAACTCCCCACTTTTCAGAGAGGTTAGTCCCTATCAATTCCCCGCAAGGGGACGGAAACCATAATCGGTGTCTTTCACGCTCATTTCACCGAAAACGAGTAGTTAGTCCCTATCAATTCCCCGCAAGGGGACGGAAACGCGTCCTCATAGGATGTGGCTTTTTGGAAGCATTGCACTTTCTCGTTAGTCCCTATCAATTCCCCGCAAGGGGACGGAAACTCAGCTGCTTCTTTAGCATCGACGAAATGGTCCCCCATCTGGTTAGTCCCTATCAATTCCCCGCAAGGGGACGGAAACTTTTCTGAGTACGGTAAGAACTCTGGTTTCACCGAAGAGATGATGTTAGTCCCTATCAATTCCCCGCAAGGGGACGGAAACTAAGGATAGGAGAAGATGAAGTTGAGGTTGCATCAAGGGAATCGTTAGTCCCTATCAATTCCCCGCAAGGGGACGGAAACTTACTAGTTCCTCATACTCCTCAACTTCAATTTCTTCCGTTAGTCCCTATCAATTCCCCGCAAGGGGACGGAAACCGTACCATACGGAATGTTTCTCGTTTACCTTCCATTGAGGCTTGTTAGTCCCTATCAATTCCCCGCAAGGGGACGGAAACTTCAATTGTTTCAGAGGTTCTTCTACATATGGAGGATAATGTTTAGTTAGTCCCTATCAATTCCCCGCAAGGGGACGGAAACGCTGTTTCCAACGTCAGAGGAGCAATCTCTACCCGTACGTTAGTCCCTATCAATTCCCCGCAAGGGGACGGAAACTTGAATTGACTTTAACATTCTTCGTTATCCTCAGATAGTTAGTCCCTATCAATTCCCCGCAAGGGGACGGAAACATACGACGAATGTCGGTTCAACAAGGGAATTGGTTGAAGTTATGTTAGTCCCTATCAATTCCCCGCAAGGGGACGGAAACGTCACAGACGATATTGAACTTAAGAATGTCACTGTTAGTCCCTATCAATTCCCCGCAAGGGGACGGAAACCTCCCCTTTAACTTGCGAGAGCTCAAATAACTCTTTCACAGTTAGTCCCTATCAATTCCCCGCAAGGGGACGGAAACTGTACGGATGGTCTCACCGTAGAGGTGAGTACTATGGAGTTAGTCCCTATCAATTCCCCGCAAGGGGACGGAAACATACTGGGTTCGTTTACCTGTTTGAACGGTACGTAAAAGAGTTAGTCCCTATCAATTCCCCGCAAGGGGACGGAAACTTTGAGAACCTTCATTAGTAGGGTCCTCTCTATAAGGGTTAGTCCCTATCAATTCCCCGCAAGGGGACGGAAACACTGGGATTCATCAGTAATGCTGCAACCAGCTTCTCAGGTTAGTCCCTATCAATTCCCCGCAAGGGGACGGAAACTTCTTTAGTAATAGCAAAGGCTATTGCTAGTCCATTCTCGTTAGTCCCTATCAATTCCCCGCAAGGGGACGGAAACTCAGTTAAAACTAACGGGTCGCTGGTTGTGCGACAAAGTTAGTCCCTATCAATTCCCCGCAAGGGGACGGAAACAACATTAGTTTGAATGCTTTCATTAAAGGTGGATTCTTCATACAGGTTAGTCCCTATCAATTCCCCGGAAGGGGACGGAAACTATTTCGGATATTATAATTGATGTTCTTAAAGTTTCTAAGGTTAGTCCCTATCAATTCCCCGCAAGGGGACGGAAACAACTGCTGTAAAGTGACTAATCCTTGTAACATTTGATTTGTTCCTTTCGTTAATCCCTATCAATTCCCCGCAAGGGGATGGAAACTTAAAATTCTGGTAACCGGGGTGGATACCTGGGTCCTGGCTGACTGTACGACAAAACATCGGTGTTTCTTGCCGGTGTACAATACTTGCACTTTCAATTTAGCACTTCTCACTAAATACCCAGCCCAATGTCTATGCATAGCAAGGTGGCAAATGTCTACAACTAGCGCTGTCAAGGTGTATTTAATTTGTAGGGGCGCAATGCTTGCGCCCTGGGTCGCTTCTCGAAGCGACCCTACAAGAAACAACGATTTTTCGTTTTTAAATTTACCACCTTGACAAGCGCTTCTCGAAGCGCCGCTACATTCCATCACTCTTGTTCGTCATTCAATTTACCACCTTGACAGGCGCTTCTCGAAGCGCCGCTACATTCCATGTTATATACAAACTCTATACTTATGTAGCCTCCGCTTCTCTTCCTCTGGTGTATGGACAAGCGGGGAGCAGGGGTCTATCCTCTAGGAAATATCAGCGCTATGGCAGCAGTTCATGTTGAGGATTGACTGCTGACTCTGTGCGGTGTGACTTAGGCTGAATCTAGGTTGAAATCACCCATTCCCGGGTTTTAACCCGTTGATTTGACCAAATTTCCTCCGATGGGGTGCGCTGAAATTTACTGTTTTTCCAGATGACCCCAATGGAATCCAACATTTTCAACTCTCCTTTAACCCCCGCGCCGGATGCCTTAAATCTCTCTCCCGAGACAGATGTATTTGTCTTTCCCACCTCTTTTGCTCAACAGCGATTGTGGTTTATTGACCAGTTTGCTCCCGGTCATTCTTTCTATAATCTCACCACAGCATTGCAGTTAACTGGAGAGGTGAATTTAACTGCTTTAACTGCTACTTTTACCGCCATTGGCAACCGTCATGAAGCATTACGGACGAGGTTTGCGGCAGTGGATGGGGAACCTGTCCAGGTGATTGCACCGGAGGCGGATATCCTTACAAGAGTAGGTTTTTTACGTTGATGGTGATTCTCCGGTCCCCTCCCCTTGGCAAGGGGAGGGTTAGGGTGGGGTCCAAGCGCGATCGCGTAGATGAGGTTTGAAAATAGTCGAGGATAAACCTAAATTAATGGGTGTTAGGGTGGGGTCCAAGCGCGATCGCGTAGGTGAGGTTGGCACCCGGCTCCCTACAGGCGCGATCGCCTCAATATAGTGCTTTATGTGGCGGTAAGCGGAAGCTCTCCCGTAGGGAATCGCCACGTCAGAAGAACTCCACCCTAACCCGGACCAAGACATCACCGGAGAGGACTGGAAGTAAAAAACCTACTTTTGTAAGGGTTCTACAGTATCAACCCTCGATTTATCCCGATCGCCTCACCTTGATTGCCTCGGGCGATCGGGCAATCGCCCCTAGTCAGGACCCCACCTTGGGCTGGGGCCAACTCACAGAGGAACCGATTAAACTGATTCGGATTCCCGGGAACCACCTCACCATGCTCAGAAAGCCCCAGGTCCAACATCTAGCCGATCGCCTCCGCGAATGCTTAGAATCTCGGTAGATAATAGAGGCCAGAACCCCACGTTTCCTGACAAAATCTCCCCCATCCTCCCCATCTCCCCCATCCACGCCATCCACCAAGGACAAAGGACAAAGGACAAATGACCAATGACCCCCAATCTCCTCAATAATTTCCCTAAACAAAAACACTAACCGACCTTGGGGCAGTATGTTAAAGTAGTGAAGAAAAATTTGATTCAGTAATGAGTTTTGCTATTTGCTCCAGAATTGCCTCCGGATCAATCCGAATCGGCTTCGTCGGCAGGTACTTCTGATGAAACTGAATCCCCTTAAACTTTTGGAGGCTTTCCATGTCGATTTATGTAGGCAATCTTTCCTACGATGTCACCGAACAAGACCTAAACAGCGTTTTCGCTGAATATGGTACGGTGAAACGAGTTAACCTTCCCACGGACCGGGAAACGGGGCGTCCCCGTGGCTTTGGTTTTGTTGAAATGGACACCGATGCAGAAGAAACCGCTGCCATTGACGCCCTTGATGGCGCTGAATGGATGGGTCGAGATCTCAAAGTAAATAAAGCAAAACCCCGCGATGATAACAAACGCGGTGGCGGTGGCGGTGGTAACCGTGGTGGACGTGGTGGTTACGGCGGCGGAGGCGGTGGCGGTTACAGATAATTCTCCCCAACCTAATCAATCGCATGATCGAGGTGTGGTGAAAATCAACTAGCATCATTTCGCTAGGACATCTCCTCATCTCCTCATCTGCACACTTTGATATTAGATACTCACCCTGGCGTGCGGGCTATCGTCAACCCTGTTAGGGCATAATACAGATAGGCCGCCATTTTTGCTGGCCTCAAGTAAAATAAGAACTGTAAAGTTCTGACTTGAGGCTATCTCACAGCCAATGGACCTCTAGTAAAAGGAGTAAGAATGACCCAAGTTTTAGTAGGAGAAAGCGAAGGCATTGAATCCGCCTTACGTCGCTTTAAACGGCAAGTCTCGCGAGCGGGGATCCTCGCCGATGTTAAATGCCGTCGCCATTTTGAAACCCCGCAGGAAAAACGTAAACGCAAGGCCAGTGCTGCGCGACGCAAGAGACGTTATCGTTAATTAAAACGGCGATCGCCGTATATTTATTTTTGGTGTTGGCCGTCCACACTTGTTGGTCCTTAAGGAAATGTCCGGGCGCTGTGAGCGAAGGCATCGATCCTCAGCACCAAAGCGCAAGGCAGGTTGTGGGCGGCTTTATTCTGGGAAGCGCTACAGTCAAGGTTTGATCCCATGACCGAATCCAGGCAAAAGGGTCAGATCGAACCCTCGCAACTTAGGGGAAAATCAGGGGAAATCAGGGCTGTCATCTTTTCATTTTTTCTGTCCTATCACTCTTGAACAAATCTGATGGATACTGATGAACTTCTCAATCGCTACAGAGAAGGAGAACGAGATTTCCCGGGCGTAGATCTGCGCCGTTGTTACCTCTATCGCGCTCAGTTGCCCGAAATTAACCTAGCGGGGGCTAACCTAACCGATGCTAATTTAAGTCGCGCTAATCTCAATGGGGCCAATCTCAGTGGAGCCAATTTAACCGATGCTAAATTGACGGCAACCCTCCTCAAAAAAGCCAATCTCAGTGATGCCTTACTCATTCGGGCCAATCTAATGCTGGCTCAACTCGGACAAGCGGATTTAAACCGTGTGGATTTGCAAAGGGCCAGCTTGTGGAAAGCGAGTCTGAATAAGGCTGACTTAATGAATGCTAATCTATCAAACACCGATTGTTCCGGTGCGGATCTCGTCAGTACCAGCTTTGTCGGCGCAAATCTACAAGAATCCGACCTGAGCAGTGCCAACCTGATTGCTGCTGATTTTGGGGGCGCTGATTTAACCGATGCGAATTTAATCGGTGCGAATCTCTGGAACAGCAATCTCAATGGGGCCAATCTCCATAATACTATTCTTCCCGACGGCCACCATCATTTGTAACTAACGGGTCTGATTGCATAGGCCCGATCGCCCTTCTGTCAGGATTCCCCCATCAATAAAAAACCAAGCAATCCCCTCAATGCGATCGCCGGTCCCACAAATGCCTAAGATAGAGGAGATTTGGGGATCGGTTGGGGTGCAAACCCGCCCAGTATTTCTGCCACCGACCCCAATCATTGCGTTATCCAGTCCGGTTGCTCGATCGCCAGAAAGAGCCGCCCGATACCATCATGGAGTCTGTGGGAGTCAACGGCATGACCGCGAATATCATCTTGTATAAATCCCTAGAAACCCTAGCCTTGTTGCTAGGAGCAACTTCTGCCCTTTTCATCACTCGCCTCCCCGCTTGGGGACAAGGGACAGAAACAACCCCGTTCAATCTTCAATTCCTCTATCCCCCGGCAGTCGATTGGTTCCTGCCTCCAACCCCCACCCTCTTAGAACCATATCAAAGCCCCTCCCCTCTCAGGGGAGGGGTTTGGGGAGAGGTCTCTTCACCGGAACACCCCACCCAGTCCTCCTATTCCGCAGAAGATTTAAAAAGCGAGGGTTTAGAACGCTTAATTTCCCAACAGCGCCAAACCCCCCCGACTCAACCTCAGCGTCCAGAACTGGAAACCATTCAAGAAGAACTGGATGAAGACCCGGATTTTGCGATCGTTCCCTTACCCCGCTATAGCTCGATTAAAGGGATTCATGGCACCCTTGACTTGATTCTGACCAACCTGGGGGAAAATGACCAAACCCTCGATCTGCGTCTGGAAGGAGGTGAGCGCACCATTGGGGCCACTTTCCGCTATACCGACCCTTGGCTAGAGTCTGGACCCTCCGACTCGGGATATCAAGTCCGGTTATTTAATACCCGATCGCCCGAACCCGAATTTCTCGAAGGCGATCGCGAAGTCAATCTCATCCATGACCATGAAGCTTGGGTCGATCGCCTCGGAGGGAGCCTCACCTTCTACCAACCCGTCACCCCAACCGGCGTCGTACTTTCCGCAGGAGCCAGTTACCAGCGCGTTGCCATTCGCAATTCCGCCTTTACGGATCGCCTCTACGCCAGCGATCGCCTCGGCAATCCCCTCACCTTCAGCGAAGAAGGTCTCGATACCCTCGTCACCGTCAACTTGGGTCTCCTCCAGGACCGCCGAAACAGTACCGAATGGCCCACCCAAGGCTATCGCTTTCAACTGGCAACCGAACAATCCATCCCCGTTGGCAGTTCCGATATCCTGTTTAACCGCTTAAGTGCCAGTTTTACCCAATTCGTCCCCTTTCAGAGCCAAACCTTTGTCTTCAACCTCCAAGGCGGCACCATCATCGGCGATGTCCCACCCTATCAAGCCTTTAATCTCGGCGGCAGTGACTCGGTGCGGGGGTATCAGGACGGCGAAATCGGCACCGGACAACATTATATCCAAGGCACCGTAGAATATCGTTTTCCCCTCATTGAAGACTTAGATATCCCCTATTCCTCAGCCTTAGGCGGCACTATCTTTGCTGATTTTGCCAGCGACCTCGGTTCTGGGGATTCGGTCTATGGCGAACCCGCAGAAGTGCGAAATAAACCAGGCAATGGGTTCGGCATCGGTCTCGGGGTCCGATTACTCACGGATTTTGGTCCTGTGCGTCTGGAATTTGCCGTGAGCGATCAACAGGACCTCAGCGCCATCTTCAAGATTGGGGAACGCTTCTAAGGGAACTCCAAAAAATAAAACCTTCAAAAAACCCGCACCCTGAAGGGTGGAGGCTCACAGGACAGAGCCTCTCCTGCGCGGGCTAAAAGAGCCTTGTTAGGTGCGATCGCATCAAAGCAAGGATGATTTATTTGTTGGAATACCCTAAGGACAAATGACCAATGACCAAGGACAAATGACAAATGACAAATGACAAATGACAAACCACTCATGGACATTCATCAACTGCTCACCCGATATGCTCAAGGAGAAAGACTCTTTTCCAAGGTCAATCTCTGTGAGGCCCACCTGAGTGGCACGAACCTCAGCCGAGCCGTTTTTCGCGATGCTACCTTACAGGAAATTAATCTGAGTTCCGCCTATCTGCGCCGGACCGATTTTCGAGGCGCGGACCTCAAAGGGGCGGACCTCAGAGGGGCTTATCTGAAAGGGGCGGACCTCAGAGGGACGGATTTGAGATGGGCGGATATGGGCGGGACGGATATTTCTCAGGCGCTCTATAATAGCCAGACTCAGTTTCCCCTGGGGTTTGATCCTAACGGCAGAAATGCTTATGCGATCGCCCCGAAAGCAGATTTATCCCTCGCCTATCTTTATAAAGCGGACCTGCGCTGGACCAAACTCACCGATGTCAACCTCGCTCAAGCTTATCTCTACCGCGCCGATCTCCGTTCTGCTGACCTCCGGGGAGCGGATTTAAGTGAGGCGGACCTCCATTCTGTTCTCTGTGATGCGGATACTTCCTTTGACAAGGAGTTCGATGCGAACCGCGCCGGGGTTTATTGGATTCGCCCTCAGTCTTCCTTGGTGGATGCCACTCTCTCTGGGGCCCGACTCAGTGGGGTGGACCTCAGTGGAGCCAATTTGAGCAGCGCGGACCTGACTCGGGCGGACCTCTCTCGCGCTAATCTGGAGAATGCCAACCTCACCGGGGCTAATTTAACGGGAGCCAATCTCCTCGGAGCTAATTTACTCGGTGCGAACGTAACAGATGCGGAGTTCGCTGAGGCTGATTTACGCGGTGCGATCGCCCCCGATGGCAGTACAGCTCTGATAGATCTGCAAAAATCGACACCTTAAAGGGTCTCGGGTTTAGCCATACAAAAACAGAGAATTGAGATTTTATCACGTCTCAATTCTCTGTTATCTCACAATTTCGCAGTTGCTTAGGGTGTTCCAACAAATAAATCATCCAAATCCCGATGGTTAAGCACCTAACAAGACTCTTTTAGCCCGCGCAGGCGGGCTTTGTCCTGTGAGCCTCCAGGCTTTCCTAGCGGAACGCTTCGCGAACAGCCTGCGGGTTTTTTGAAGGTTTTATTTTTTGGAGTTCCCTTAGTCTGCACCCTGCGACGATCGCCCTTAAAACTTAGAAATCGTAAATCCTTGTGGCAGATTTGCACCGTCGAGTTGTGCCTGCTGGAGATGGGCATAGTTCACCTGAACCCCCGTGAGATCCGACGCCATCAGGTTGGCACCCATCAAGTTCGCATCGGTGAGGTTAGCATCGCGCAGGTTCACCCCCGCGATATCAAAGGGATAGGGTCCGCCATCTTGAAGACTGAATTGTAGCTCGTTCCCTACAGACTGTCGGGTGTTATAAAGATTGGCTCCCACCAGTTCGGCACTCTCTAGGTTGGCACCGACTAAGTTCGCCGATTGCAAATTCGCATTCGTTAAATTCGCAATCACCATCCCCGCTAGTGTGAGGTTAGCACGGGATAAGTCTACATTCTCCAAATTCGCCCCATGTAGTCTGGCGGCAATCAAACTCGCCCCGCGTAATGAAGCATCCATGAGTTCAGCATTTACTAAATAGGCTTCATTTAGATTCGCGCCCTCTAAGTTACTCCCATTGAGGTTTGCGCCCTCTAAGTTCGCCCCGCGTAAGTTTTGACCCGCTAGATTAACGAAGCTCAAGTCACATCCCCGACACTGGTTAGTTTCTAGCAACTGTTTCAGGTGTTCGGGGTTTTCAGCCACTGCTGGTGCTGTCATTGTGGCGCTCATCGTGATTGTGATTGTCCATGCGGCGATCGCAAATATACCTGATTTCATGCTGTTACACTCCCCATCACCTACTCCTCATACTATTCATTATCAGCCATGATGGATACTTGCGCCGTGATTCTTATCGAACACTCAATGCGATCGCGATCGTGGCTTCTGGGCGATCGGTATCACCTGTCATCCCCTTTCTGAACTGAAGGAGTTTTGTTGAGTAGATTTACTCATGAACAAACCCTCACGGGTCAGCTTCTCAAAAGTCCTCTTCCTTGACTGACTGGGTGACTGGGGATAACGACTGAAGTCGGGACGTTGAACATTGAGAATGACTGATACCAAATCCGGTAATAAAAAATTATTTTTACTCTTCAGCCCGCGCAGGCACCGCTTCATCCGCAAGTGCCCCACCCTTGAGGGTGCGGGTTTTTATAGACTGCCGCTGTCAAGGTGTATTTGTAGGGGCGTATTGCATACGCCCTCTCATACCAAATCCGGTAATAAAAATCATTTTTACTCATCAGCCCGCGCAGGCACCGCTTCGTCCGCAAGTGCCCCACCCTTGAGGGTGCGGGTTTTTATAGACCTAGAGCAACCGAATTCCTTATGAAGTTTACGAACATTGGGAACGACTGAAGTCGTTACTACGAACATTAGGAACGACTGAAGTCGTTACTACGAACATCAAGAGAACGACTGAAGTCGTTAGTACGAACTTCAGCCTTTAGCCTTGCTTAATGCTTTAGAATCGATTCAAAGGTAGCGCGTAATGACCCCAAATCCGCCACGCGAGCTACTAATAAATTTTGCTCTCCCGCATCTTCTAATCGCTCTTTCCAATAGCCAATTTTATCCGGGTTATGCATCCAAAAGTTGATCACCGTTTGGACCACGCCATCTAAATCCCACTCCTTACTGGGAGAAACAGTCTGAACGGAATCAATAAAGGCATCCAAGGTACATTTTGGAGTGGCGAGATATTCCACTCCAACTCCTGAATCAGCGATGACTTTCTCCTGTTGTTGGTTAAAAAAATATAAAATTGGGGAAACCCCTAAAATGTCGAAGGTGTATTCCATAGCCACATCCTCCCGCTTTCTACTTTGGTTTTAATATCTCTTTGATACCAGGGTTTTTGCGAGCAAATCGTTACCGCTGTTACCAGAATAGCTTCTATTTTACAAGTTTAGATTGAATTTGACAAATCTATTCCTCCAGGGTGCGATCGCCTGAATATTTATTAGCACTCTCAAGACTAGAGTGCTAATAAATGGACCGCAAAAAGTCCTGCGATCGCCCGATTACTCCCTAAACATGATACTATAAATAGAGCCCTTATTTAACCCTTTGTTCCGAATGAATGCGATCGCCGAATTTAAAGGTGAGTTGGCCGCTATTAGTGCGGCATTATTGTGGGCAGTCGCCTCGGTGGTTTACGGTTACCTCGGCCAAAAAATTCCGCCGATGCTGCTCAATTTAAGCAAAGGAGTCGTGGCGATCGCCCTGCTGTTGCTCACTCTCTTTCTGCGAGACTTCCTGCTGCCTGCCCTGGATTCCACCGCTTTCATTCCTGCGCTTTCCCCTCCCTTTGTTACCCTCAACGAGTTCGCCTTCCCCCTATTCCTGTTATTCCTCAGTGGCGCAATCGGCATTAGTTTTGGGGATACCGTGTTTTTTGCCGCCCTCAACCAACTCGGTGCAAGGCGCACCCTCTTAATTCACACCTTGGCACCCCCCTTCACTGCCTTACTCGCCCTCCTCTTTTTACGGGAACAACTCACCCCGATCGCCTGGAGTGGGATGTTCATCACGATTATTGGCGTTGCTTGGACTATTGCTGAACGGGTTTCCGGGACCGAAACCAGCAACCCCCTGGTGCCAGGAGTCAGTTTGGGATTACTGGCGGCCCTCGCTCAGGCAGTGGGGGCGGTCCTCTCTCGCGCTGCCCTCGCCCAAACGGCGATCGACCCCTTATGGAGTACCTTGATTCGCTTATTAGCCGGAGTTTCCCTCTTGCTGCTGTGGATCTTATGGAAACAGGGTCGCCGCGTGCTCTATCAATTAGGGTCTAAACGTCTGGTGGCGATCGTTCTCGTCACCGCATTTTTTAGCACATATCTCGGGATTTGGTTACAGCAGATTTCCCTCAAATTCGCTCCCGCAGGCATCGCCCAAACCCTAGGCGCTACCAGTCCCGTCTTTGTCCTCCCCCTGGCGATCGCCCTGGGGGAATTCGTCAGCATTCGCGCCATTCTCGGCGCAGTCCTCTCTCTGTTTGGAATTGCTCTCTTATTCCTCTGGCGCTAATCTCACCAACATTTCCAAAAATCGCGACTTTTTTTGTGGAACCCCTAGACTTATCGATTTTTTTGTGGTAAGATAAAATTGATAAGGAAGAACTATCGTGCAATCAGCAATTTTGCACAGATTTCCATTGTATAATTATATCAAAAATTGTCAAGT
>NZ_JAMXOT010000441.1 GCF_024220515.1 Oscillatoria sp. HE19RPO | reverse complement strand
AACCGCAGAAGTTCTTCTCCGGTGTTCAACGTCCCGACTTCAGTCGTTTCCGGATTCCCCAAAACCGCAGAAGTTCTTCCTCTTGTTTGTAGTAACGACTTCAGTCGTTTCCGGATTCCCGAAAACCGCAGAAGTTCTTCTCGCTGTAGGGTCGAGAAAGGAAATCTACCCTACAGCTTGAGGCAATGCGTAAGTCCTGCGAAGAGAACGACTGAAGTCGTTACTACGAACATGGAGAACGACTGAAGTTGTTACTACGAACAGAAGAGAACGACTGAAGTTGTTACTACGAACAGAAGAGAACGACTGAAGTTGTTACTACGAACAGAAGAGAACGACTGAAGTCGTTACTACGAACATGGAGAACGACTGAAGTTGTTACTACGAACAGAAGAGAACGACTGAAGTCGTTACTACGAACAGAAGAGAACGACTGAAGTCGTTACTACGAACATGGAGTACGACTGAAGTTGTTACTACGAACAGAAGAGAACGACTGAAGTTGTTACTACGAACAGAAGAGAACGACTGAAGTCGTTACTACGAACATGGAGTACGACTGAAGTTGTTACTACGAACAGAAGAGAACGACTGAAGTCGTTACTACGAACAAAAGAAGAGAACGCCTGAAGTCGTTACTACGAACAGAAGAGAACGACTGAAGTCGTTACTACGAACAAAAGAAGAGAACGCCTGAAGGCGTTACTACGAAGTTAAGATTCGCGTTTTAATGCGGGAGGGCGCTCATTTTCTGTAAGTCCAGGACCTCCGCTAACTGTTCTGAACTCATTAGACCCCGTTCTAGGACGATTTGGCGCAAAGATTTACCTGTTTCTAGGGATTCTTTAGCAACGGAGGCGGCGTTGAGGTAGCCGATGTGGGGGTTGAGGGCGGTGACTAGGGCTAAACTGCCTTCGGCATACTGTTCACAACGACTGCGATCGCAGGTAATCCCCTGAAGACAAAACTCGCTGAGTGCCCCGATCGCATGACCTAAAATTTCAATGCTGTGAATTAGGTTATAGGCAATCAACGGCATCATCACGTTCAGTTCCAGTTGTCCCCCTTGTGCTGCCAGGGCGATCGCACTGTCATATCCCATCACCTGAAAACACACCATCGAAGTCATCTCTGCCATCACCGGATTATATTTCCCTGGCATAATCGAGGACCCCGGTTGCACTGGGGGTAATTGAATTTCCTTCAGTCCCGTTTTCGGTCCCGAATCCATCAGGCGCAAATCATGGGAAATTTTTAGGCAATCCGTGGCTAAGTTTCTTAATGATCCCGAAACGCTGACAAAGGGGGCCATACTTTGCATGGCTGCCATCAAGTGCGGCGTCGGGGTCAGAGGGATATTAATCAACTCCGAGAGAATCTTCACCACCTGTTGGCGATACTTGGGATGAGTATTTAAACCCGTTCCCGCAGCACTTCCCCCAATCCCCAATACCGTAAGTTCTTTCCCGGCAGTTTCGATGCGCGTCCGGTGTTCCGTAAGTATATAGGCCCAGGCGCGAAAACTTTCCCCGAGTCGGACGGGTACCGCGTCTTGCAGATGGGTTCTGCCGGATTTGACGATATCTTGGAATTCTACAGCTTTGGCTTCTAAAGCAGCGATCGCCGCGTTGAGTGCAGGATAAAGACTATGCTGCAACGCCAACAGTCCCCCGATGCGAATGGCGGTGGGGATGACATCATTGGTGGATTGCCCGTAGTTGACCGTATCATTCGGGCTAATCCGCTGATAATTGCCCTTAGCGTCCCCCAGCAGTTCCAAGGCGCGATTGGCGAGAACTTCGTTGACGTTCATGTGGTGAGAGGTTCCGGCACCGGCTTGGTAAACATCGACCACAAATTGATCCCGTAATGCGCCATTGAGAATTTCATCGGCAGCATCGGCGATCGCCTGACTCAAGTCCTGGGGAATGCAGCCGAGTTCACCATTGGCAAGGGCTGTGGCTTTTTTGATCAGCAAACAGGCATCCAGGTAGGTGGGTAAGGGTTTGAGTCCGCTGATGGGAAAATTTTCCGTGGCCCGCAGGGTTTGAATGCCATAGTAGGCAACGGCAGGGATTTGCCGTTCTCCCATCGAATCACGTTCTATGCGGTAGTCTAATTCGGATTGTTCGCTCATCAAATCTTTCTGGGCTTATTGTTGAAAATTTACAGAATTCAAAGTAATTTTACCGAGCAGAGTGAGCTTTGATCGCAGTATCCTTAATATTGGAGAGATTTAATAGATTTTGCACTAAAACTATGAGTCAAACAATGAGTCGCGCCATCTCTATCTATGAGCGCACTTTAGAGTGTAGGCCCGATAGCTATTGGGAATGGTATCAACAGGCGAATGCCTTGCGGGATGCGGGTGATTATCACGATGCCCTTAGCTGCTACGATAAGGCCGTGGAATATCGCCCGGAAGATTATTGGGCTTGGTATCAAATTGGCAATGTTTTAGATGAGTTGGGTCGGTATGAAGAGGCAGTTGCCAGCTATGACCGCGCTTTAAAAGTCCGTCCCGGAGACTATTGGGCCTGGTATGAACGGGGAAGTGCTTTCCGGCAATTGCGGGAGTATGACGCGGCGATCGCCAGCTATGACCGCGCCCTGGAAAACCGTCCGGGAGACTATTGGGCCTGGTATGACCGGGCGATTACTCTAGACCGGGCCGGTCGCTACGAGGAGGCCGTCGCCAACTATGACCGCGCCCTGGAAGTGCGGCCTACGGATTATTGGGCCTGGTATCGTCGGGGAATTGCCCTGGAGATGATGCAGGAGTATGAAAAAGCGTTAGCGAGTTATGATTTTGCTCTAGACATGAAACCTACCGCAGAGATGGCCTGGTATCGCCAGGGGAAAATGTTGGATTTGTTAGGGGAAACGGAAGCGGCGATCGCCAGTTATGACCGGGCATTGGAAATTGACCCGGAGGATGATTTGATTTGGTACGATCGCGGCATTGCCCTGGATGACCTAGACCGTCCGGCAGAAGCCCTCCAGTGCTACGAACGGGCTATTTCTATCTATTCGGAGAATTTCTGGCCTTGGTATCAATTGGGGAACGTTCAGAGTCAGTTAGGCAACTACGATGAGGCTGTGGCCAGCTTTGACCGTGCCTTGGAGTGTGAACCCAACTGGACCCGTTGGGGTGAAGAGTATGAGGGGTTAAGCGGTTGGGTCTGGCATGAGTTGGGGGTCGCTTTAGGGGAACTCTGTCGCTACGATGAGGCTGTGATGAGTTTTCAAAAAGCCCTGACCATTGAACCGGAAGATGGGGCAATTTGGTACGACTTGGCCCGCTATTTGATCCGCCAAGGGGATGGCCCCGGGGCTGTTGCCAGCTTGGAACAGGCGATTCATTGGGGGGGAGACTCCTATCTTGAGAAACTTGCCACAGACAGGGAATTTGACGGTTTGCGGGGCGATCGCACCTTTCAAGGTTTGATGTAACTTTCTTTCGGCTGATATCGCACTAAGAGCTTAGACTCTTGGGGTGGAACGTTGAAAGACCCTGACCTAAATTTTTCACGTTTCATCCCCTGTCTACGGTATCAAGGGAACAGACAATTCATGGGCTAGAAATTGTCAAGATTTACTGACAAAACTTCCCTTAAATTGGGGAATAAAGTGCGTTTAATTCGTGAAATAAAAAGATTAATTTAATTGAATAGAAAGGGTCAAAAATCCTTTAAGATTTTAGAGGGGATTTACAATGAATGGACCCCCAGTAACCTCGGATTAAAATTCTAGCCAAGTCAGTATAAACGCTTATCGAAAGGGCAGACAAGCAGCTAAATGGCAAACAGATAGCCCGAATCGAGGGAACCAATCCACAAAGCGCAGATATTTTCTGCTTTGGAGCGCTATTATGAGCGAAAATCAAGACTCAATGGGATTAGACCGTTCAACAGATCCAGGGAACAGCGCCACCGCGACTGCACTCAAGCCAGAATCAGTAGACCAACCGAAGGATTATCAAGAGTGGTATAAGCGGGCCAGCGTTCTCCATGACTCGAAACGGTATGAAGAGGCGATCGCCAGTTATAACCAGGCCCTGGAAATCCGCCCCGATGATTATTGGGCCTGTTATGAACGCGCCAATGCACTAGCGGCGATCGAACGGTATCAAGAGGCTGTTGCCTCCTATGATCGGGCACTGGAAAGCAAACCCAATGATTATTGGGCCTGGTATCGTCGGGGGAATGCCTTAAGGCATACCAACTGCCATGAAGAGGCCATTGCCAATTACGATAAAGCCCTAGAATTGCGGTCCCGGGACTATTGGGCCTGGTATCAACGGGGTAAAGCGCTAGGGGAACTCGGACGGGTTGAGGAGGCAGTCGCCAGCTTTGACCAGGCCCTAAAAGAACGCCGGGATGACTATTGGGCGTGGTATCGTCGCGGGGAAGTGTTAGCCAAACATAACCGCTATGAAGAAGCGCTAGATAGCTATGACCATGCCTTAGACCTGCGTCCGCACGATCGCTGGGCCTGGTACCGACGCGGGGAAACCTGGCAACGGTTTGGCCGGTATGAGAAGGCGATCGCTAACTACGCCGAGGCCCTGGATATTGAGGCGGATTTTCCCGAAGTCCATTATGCCAAGGCCACCTGTCATCTCCTCCTCGGTCAAATTGAACGGGCGATCGAACATTTGCATTCTTATCTTTCTCAAGACCCAGAGCAATATCAAGAACGCACTCGTCTGGATAGCACATGGGACTCGATTCGTCATGACCTCCGATTCCAAGCCTTGTTACATGAAGTCCAGGCTTGACCCATTGCCCTAAACCTCCAGCCAAGTTGCACCAGATTATACCAATCTTGAGCTAACTCACAAAAAAAGGCGATCGCCTCTTGACAGGCGATCGTATTTTGTGTATATTATTATCATGGAAATCTGTGCCGAAATATATATAACCTGTTACCCTTGTTCAACGTCCCGACTTCAGTCGTTTCCGGATTGTTCGTAGTAACGACTTCAGTCGTTTCCGGATTGTTCGTAGTAACGACTTCAGTCGTTTCCGGATTGTTCGTAGTAACGACTTCAGTCGTTCTCCACGTTCGTAGTAACGACTTCAGTCGTTTCCGGATTGTTCGTAGTAACGACTTCAGTCGTTTCCGGATTGTTCGTAGTAACGACTTCAGTCGTTTCCGGATTGTTCGTATTGTGGATCTAAACCTGATAGTCTTGTAGTGCGTTCGCGTAGCGTGTGCCCCAGCACAAACATCTTGCGCGCTTTCTCTATGACAAATTTATTTAGACGCGCTATACAAACCTCGGAAGAGAACGACTGAAGTCGTTACTACGAACATGAGAAGAGAACGACTGAAGTCGTTACTACGAACATGAGAAGAGAACGACTGAAGTCGTTACTACGAACATGAGAAGAGAACGACTGAAGTCGTTACTACGAACATGA
>NZ_JAMXOT010000067.1 GCF_024220515.1 Oscillatoria sp. HE19RPO | reverse complement strand
GGCCTGGGGCGCAGAGGCTTTGCAGCTTGCAACTGTGGATGAAACGCTAAAAACGTTAATGACTACATTGTAGCACTAAGGGATAGGCAAGGGATAGGCGGTTAAAACCGCTCGTTCGTTTTTCCTCTGCGCTCTAAAGAGCGCAGTTCCCAAACATCTCGGAGTTTTATATGGATTAGACTCGATACAAAGACGACTGCCTGAGCTATAGCAGTTACAGACCGGGCAGATTGAGCCCACCTGTTAATTCTTCCATCCGTTCGCGCATGGTTGCGGTGGATTTATTATATGCATCTGTCATCGCAACGGCAACCAGTTCGGAAACCACTTCGGCTCCTTCCCCCAGAGCATCGGGGGAAATTTCGACCCGACGGGGTTCTTGGTTGCCGCTTAAAACGACTTTAACCAAACCACCACCGGCTTCTCCGATGACTTCGAGTTCATCTAATTCTTCTTGAAGCTTTTTAGCACCTTCTTGTACTTGTTGAGCTTTTTTGAAGGCTTCAGTCAGCTCTTTCATTTTGCCGAGACCGAAACCAAATCCTCCCTGTCCTTTTCCTGCCATAACGGGTTAACTCTGTATGGGTTCAAATCGATGTTGACATGATTGAGCGGCGCGATCGCTGCTGTGGATTCTTGGTTCTTCCAGGGGACTGACCCTAAAATAGTCTCCTAAAACTAGGAGACTTTTAGGAGACAAGTGCCGCTTTCTCCAAGCATTTTGCCCTTGATGTTAAGAGCCAGTTCCGGTGTGCCTCACCGTACTGTGGAGTGCTGAAGCTCTGGCGCTTTAACGTCAGAATCAGACCCTCGTGGGCATTACCCTTAGCAATACTACCACGCGATAATTGCAGTATGCCATTGACCCAGCCGGGGGGATGAGCGGGTGTTATGCCGAACCATCGGGTGCGATCGCCTGTCAATCGATGAGGTTACAGGGCTTGAAACTCGCCAATCGTGCGAACTTCTGGTTCTAAAAGTACAGCCCAATGTTCCTCAACTCGCGATTGAACATACCGAATCAACTGGAAAATATCGCTGGCTTTTGCGCCGCCACAATTGACAATAAAGTTGGCATGACGTTCAGCAACCTGAGCGCTGCCAATCTGATATCCTTTAAGTCCGGCTTGCTCAATTAACCATCCGGCCCCTCGGTATCCGTCAGGATTGCGGAAGACACTGCCACAACTGGGCAGGTGATAGGGTTGGGTGGATTTGCGATGTTCGAGTTGTTCGGAGGTGGTAGCTTGGACCTGAGCGGGGTCCGCTCCGGGTTTGAGTTGAAAAGTGGCCTCGGTGACTAGGCGATCGCCCCCTTGGAGGACCGAGGTGCGATAGCTATACCCCAACTCTTCCGGGGTGAGGGTGGAGATGCTTCCCTGGCGGGACACCACCTGAGTCTTTACTAAAATCTCCGAGGCACAACTCCCGTGAGCACCGGCATTCATCACGACAGCTCCCCCGACGGTACCGGGAATTCCCACGGCCCACTCCAGTCCTTCCCATCCCAATTGAGCCGCTTGCCAAGCCAGACGAGGCAGGGACTGACCTGCGGCAACGGTGACTTGCCCGGTTTCGGGATTAAAGCGGCTATAGCGCAGATGGCGGGTAGAAATCGCCAAACCGGGAATGCCGCGATCGCTAACTAACAGATTAGAACCCGCACCCAAGAAGGTGACGGGTAATCCTTCAGCCTTGGCCCATTCTAAACAGGCTTGGACCTCTTCTATCTGTTTAGGTGCAACGTACCATTCAGCAGGACCTCCTACTCGAAAGGAGGTAAAGGTTGATAAGGAAACATTGGACTTAATCTGACAAGCGGTTCCGGCTAAATAAATAGACTGGGAGCGATCCCGATCCCCGTTGACGGGAGTCAGATGTGGATTCTTGGCCGGTTGCTTAACCACGGAAGGGCTGAGGATGCGTACAGTATCGGAGGAAAGAGTCATGATAATCCAGGTGCTTAAATCCCTATAGACCACTGTTTATGAACGTCAATCATCCAGGGTATTTCGAGGAGAGATCGCCCTCCTGTTCCCTAGAAACTTACTGGCGTTCAGGCTCGATGGCGTGCTTCTGCCAGAGCCGTTTGCTCGACCTGTTGATGAAATGCCATGACTTCCGGAATGATCTGATTCAAATTACCAGCCCCCAGAAATAAGGCGAGGTCACCCGGGAGCAAGGCTTCGCTAAGAAACTCGCTCACATCAGACATAGAAGGACTGTAATGCACCCGAGGATGATGAGCGGCGATTTCGTCGGCGACTTGTTGTCCGCTCAGTTGAAATTCATTCGCTTCCCCGGCACTGTAAATGTCGGTCACCAGGACTAAATCAGCATCGCTGAATGATTCAGCAAACTCGGCTAAAAATGCCCGAGTTCGGCTGTAACGATGGGGTTGAAATACGGCGACAACGCGACTGGCACGAGAACGCAATCCTTTGGTTTGCAGACTCGCTGCATGGAGGGTGGCCCGAATTTCACTGGGGTGATGGGCGTAGTCATCTACAAATTGGATGTCATTGTAGGTACCTCGGGTCTCAAACCGGCGACAAGCGCCCTCGAATGTAGCAATTTCCCGGGCAATGGTGGCGAAGTCTAAACCGACCAAGCGTCCGACGGCAACGACGGCTAGAGCGTTACTCAGGTTATGGGCACCGAGGAGGGAAATGGACAGTTGGCCGAGAATTTGACCTCTCTCCCAAACCCTCGCGGTGGTGCCGTCGGCTCTATAAGCGATACAGTCTACGGTGTAGTCGGCACCGGAATCGAGGTTGAGGCTGTAGGAGATGCCCGGTTGAATGCGATCGCGCACGGTGGGGCAATCAATACATCCGACTAATTCGGTGCAGCGCTCTTTAAAGGTTTCAAAAATCTCGATGACTTGATCCAAGCTTTGGTAATGGTCCGGATGGTCCAGTTCGATGTTGGTCACCACGCCAATTTTTGCCGAGAGTTTGGCGAGGGTCCCATCGGATTCGTCCGCTTCTGCCACTAGATAGGGTCCTTCTCCCAGACGAGCGTTCCCTTCCCAGGCTTTGACTTCTCCCCCGACCACAATTGTGGGGTCTAAACCGGCCTTTAACAGCACATAAGCCAGCATTGAACTGGTTGTGGTCTTCCCGTGGGTTCCGGCAACGGCAATACTTTGATATTCGGATATTAAAGCAGCCAGTAAGTCGGAGCGGTGAAAGATGGGACAACCCGAGTCTAAAGCGGCTTGATATTCGCTATTGGCTCCATCGATCGCCGTTGAGCAAATCACTTGCGGCAAATTAACTGGGGAGGGAATGCCGTTGGCGGCTAATCTGACGGGTTTCGGCGCGATCGCCGGTAAACCTCCCGACCCCTCCTTGTTTGCTGAACTCAAAACTGCCGCTTCATCGGTTGAGGCGTTGGTTTGTCGGTAAAAATCCAGGTTGCTGGCATCTTGACGCCAAAAAATTTGCGCTCCATTTTCTTGCAAGCGCTGAGTGATATGGCTAGACCGAATATCGGATCCAAATACCGGGACCTGCCGTTTTGCTAAAATGTAGGCAAGCGCTGACATTCCGATTCCACCGATTCCGATGAAATGAAAGGGTTTGCCACTTAGATCGATAGAATTGTGCATTGTAAGCTCCTTACACACCACACCACGCCAATAACACGCGATATCATATCAAGAATTGTTTTTGTACGATACAGTCATAACAGAAATTGAGCGCTCTCCCTGAAGAATCATTTTTCGATTCTAGTGTCGAATACACCCGATCCGTAGTCTTTTCCCGAGATTTTTCTAGGGTTAAACCTTTTTGGTGTGTTTACCATAACCGATGGTCAAGAAAAACGGAAAATCACTCGGGATTCCCAAAGTGAGCGAATAACCTCACCTAAGTTAGGTTAAAGTACGCTCCTGAAACGTCGCAGAACAAAGGGGAAAGCACTCTTCCTATCGCACAAGTGCCTCCATCGGTTGCTAGGGGGTTTCCGGAAAAAATACCATTAAAACGCAGGAATAGGAAATCACAGCGGGTTATGATGGCGATGATTGGTGAGCTTCGGAGCCTCCAATCCAAGGGAAAATGACCGACCTCAAGTAACAGCCATCTCCAACCAAGTTTACGGGAAAGAATGCAGCCTGAGCCGATCAAAAAAAGAGCGATTTTAGGCGGAACCTTTGACCCGATTCATTGGGGGCATTTGGGAATCGCTTACGCCGCCTTAGAACAGGTGGGATTACACCAGATTATATGGGTTAGCGATCGCCACAAGCGCGATCCCCGTCAGCAATCCCAGGTCGAATTTGAGCATCGCCAGGAAATGGTCCGGTTGGCGACTGCCCCAGAACCCGCCTTTTGCCTCGGTCCACCGCCCCCTACTGACCCCAAAGCTGGGTATGCGATCGTCACCGGACAAACCCTCCAACAGCGCTATCCGGATAGCCAATGGTATTGGATTATCGGGGCCGACGCCTTTTCTACCCTGCCGAAATGGTATCGTGCTTCTGAACTGGTTGAGGCTTTTGAGTGGTTGGTTGCACCGCGATCGCTATCCCAACCCCAGGTCAATTCCCCCGAAAAAACTCCCTTGTTCATGGAAATCTCCCCCCTAAACCTTCAGGAAGGACAGCCTACTTTTCACTCCACTGTAGGTACAAATCCCTCGAACCACCAGGACAACACCGCGCCGATCAAAACCGAGCAGATTTGCCAACAAGTCGCGATCGCCTTTAAGACCCGACAGATTACTCTGCGCTGGCAAATTTTACAATCCCAAACCCTGCCGATCTCTTCAACCTTACTGCGTCGCCATTGGTGCGACTGGCCCAAAATCCGCACCTGGGTTCCCGAACCCGTCCAAATTTATATCCAAACTCACCACCTTTATCAGAACCCACAGTACCCGCTACCACCGCACTCTAGCTCGATCCCCAGACTTTAAAAAATCTGATCGAAATTGACACCTGTTGCGATATGATTGGGTTCATTACGTTAGGCAGTTTTACATTAAAGAAAGGGGCAAGACGCAGTGATTAGAGTAGCGATTAACGGTTTTGGACGTATCGGACGCAACTTCCTGCGCTGCTGGTTAACCAGATCCAACAGCCAACTCGAACTGGTCGGTGTAAACGATACCTCCGACCCAAGCACCAACGCCCATCTACTCAAATATGATTCCATGTTGGGAACGTTGGATGCTGACATTAGTGCCGATGAAAACTCCATTACTGTCAACGGCAAGACCATTAAATGTGTCTCCGATCGCAATCCCTTAAACTTGCCCTGGGCTGCTTGGGGAGTTGATTTGGTTATTGAATCCACCGGGGTCTTCGTAACCGAAGAAGGTGCCTCAAAGCATATTCAAGCAGGTGCAAAAAAGGTGTTGATTACTGCTCCTGGAAAAGGTAGCAAAGTTGGCACTTTTGTCATGGGAGTGAACCATGACAAGTACGACCCCAACGAGTACAACATCGTCAGTAATGCCAGTTGTACAACGAACTGTTTGGCTCCCATCGTTAAGGTCATTAATGACAACTTTGGCATCATCAAAGGCATGATGACCACAACCCACAGCTACACTGGCGACCAACGGTTGCTTGATGCCAGCCACCGGGATGTCCGTCGGGCACGTGCTGCGGCACTCAATATCGTCCCGACTTCCACTGGTGCAGCTAAAGCCGTGGCTTTAGTCATTCCAGAGATGGCCGGTAAGTTGAACGGGATCGCGATGCGGGTGCCAACACCGAACGTTTCGGTCGTGGATTTTGTGGCTCAAGTCGAGAAAAATACCTTTGCCGAACAAGTCAATGAAGTCTTAGAAGCAGCGGCTAAAGGTTCGATGAAAGGCATTTTGGAATACAGTGATGAACCTTTAGTTTCCTCTGACTATAAAGGTCATGATGCATCGTCTATTGTCGATGCCAGCTTGACTATGGTCATGGATGGAAACATGGTGAAAGTCATCGGCTGGTACGATAATGAGTGGGGTTACTCTCAGCGTGTGGTTGATTTAGCCGAACTCGTCGCTCAAAAATGGCAAGCATAAAATTAAGCGGGCAATGAGTTTTGATGTCGGACTGATTCGTTCACCGTTCAAAACTCATCACCTTCAGCTTAAAAATGCTGAAAACTCAAACTTTGGGTGATCACTTCGTCAGCATAAGCACCAGTGGAGTCAGTTAGACAAACCCTGGTGCTTTTTGTTAGGGTCCCGACAATCGCCGCCCCGTTTCCAACCCGTTCTACAAACTCACGCGCTACCGGAGGGGGTAAGCACAGCACGAGTTCAAAATCTTCTCCCCCGTACAAGGCCCACTCCACGGCCCGTTCTTCCCCCACTCTCTGCTTCAAACTCCCTGGCACCGGAATTAAACCCCGGTCTAGAGTCGCCCCAACCCCACTCGATCGCGCAATTTGCACGATCGCATCGGCTAACCCATCAGAACTATCCATTCCCGCAATCTCTCCTTCTTCCCCCATCACCTCCCACAAAATCGGGACCACATCCAGTCGTGGATGCGGACGCTGATGGGCGGTAATTAATTCCCGAATCTCCTCTTCTAACCAATCCTTTCCTGTTTCCGGATGCAGCAATAATTCTAATCCCGCACGGGAGGCTCCATGCACCCCAGTTACAACGATCGCATCCCCCGGTTTCCCATTCTGCCGCCGAATCGTCCGGTCCGTTGGCACCCACCCAAAAGCCGTAATCGAAATCACATTCACCGGCGCTTTACAAACATCCCCACCGGCGATCGCTGTCTGATAAGCATCCAAACAACTCACCATCCCGGTATAAACGCCCTCCACCCAAGACACAGGAGTATCCCCCTGCAATCCTAAACTGACGGTAATTGCTAAGGGAGTAGCACCCATTGCGGCTAAATCCGATAAATTCGCCGCTGCCGCGCGCCACCCCACATCTTCAGCGGAGGTGGTGCGATCGCTAAAATGCACCCCATCCACCAACATATCCGTCGTTACCACCAACGACCGATTCGCTTCCGGTGTCATGGCGATCGCTGCTGCATCATCCCCCACCCACTCTGGTGGACAAAATCGATGCAATCGTTTCAACAGTCCCTGTTCCCCCAACTCTCGAACCGAAGGGGAATTTTCTGGCTTTTTGTTCACCCCGTTTCTAACCTCCCCAAAATAGTAGACCTCTTGCAGAAATCTCTTAAGCCCCCCTTGTTAAGGGTACCCTTGTTAAGGGGGGTTGGGGGGATCGCTCAGCAACCTATGCAAGAAGTCTAATATTTTAGAGATAGCTGTGGGTGGCTATTGTTGGGAGACGCGCTAAAATCGCAAGTTTATATATTGTTGGCAATCTGCAATATGAAGTTGGGGATTGAGGCGGCGACAATAGCCCTCTTGCAGAAATCTCTTAAGCCCCCCTTTTTTAGGGGGTTGGGGGGATCGCTCCGCAACCCGTGCAAGAGGTCTATTATTAACTTTTAATAATGGTTGGTGCCATTATTTGATTATTAGACCAATATAAACAATCAGTTGGAGGATTTACAGAAACGAGTTCACCGGAAAAATTTGTAAAGCCAGCTTTTAAAAGATATGCCTTATATTTTGGAATAAAGTTTAACTCCCCAGAGTAGTGGGTGAAAACGCCTCCAGTCTTTAGAAGTCTATAAGCTTCAGAAAAGAAAGAAAATCTTGCAGTAGGAAGTTCCTTTAATGTAATAGGGTAGGTGTCAAATAAAATTCCATCAAAAAACTCATCATCAAAGTTACTTGAAATATCTTCCCAAAAACCTGAATGTAAAATAGTAGGACACTTCGCAGACTTTGCAAAACCCTTCAGTCGTTCAAAAATGTGATCGTTAGCTTCAATAATATGATGTTCTTCCAATAGAGCTTCTTGAATGTATGATGCTGCAATCCCCAAACCGAAACCCACTTCCAGAACTCGTCCCCCATTCATAGTCGCAATTTCTGCAAGCTTTTTCATGTAAGGATCTTCCCATCTTTGCATTACAGGATGCCCAGCTATTTCTAGCCTAACGTCATCTACATAAATATCTTCTGTTTTCCACTGTTCTCGTTGCTTCACAAAAGGAAGCTGTGCTATAGGGTGGGATTCTCTGTCAAACATTTTTACTCCAAATTGCATTTGCATTATAACTATTCTAGATTATCCCTCTTCTGTCATAAAGAGGGATATCGCTTGATTGACTACTACTTTAGCGAGCTGTCTGCGATTTGCCCATAAATTAAACAAAACTTTACAGTAAAGTCTAGTGGAAAAACCCACTAGACTTCTGCTTTGAAACTGCTGCAAATCGTCAGTTTCTGAGGGAGCATCTCAATTTTGCCTAAAACCCAGTCTGACCTCTCCCCCGGTGCCCCCTCCCCACCTCTCCCCAGCCCTCTCCACCCCTCCTAAGGCCCTCCCCTAAGAGCAGAGGGAGGTATAAGGAATGAATGTCTTTGCGGGAGAGGGAGGGATAAGGAATAAATGTCTTTTCACCGAGGGGGGAATAAATGTCTTTCTCCCCCTTCCCTCGTAGGGAAGGGGGCTGGGGGGTTAGGTCTCTTGAACAAATTGAAATGCTCCCGTTTCTCTCAACCCTCAACCCTTAGCTAGTTTGGGCGGGAACGAAATTTTCCATGCCTTGGACCACTTTCATGGAGAGAATCTGATCCCCCTGTTTGAGCTTTTCTAAAATTTCCTTCCCTTCGACCACATAGCCAAAGACCGAATAGCGACCATCGAGCAAATTGAGACCTGCCGGGGTTAACTCCGGTTCAAACAGGAAGAAGAAAAACTGAGAAGAACCGCCATCGGGGTCATCTTCTGGGCGGGCCATTGCTACAGTTCCAAAGGCGGAGAAGGGGAGGACCGGCTGTTCTCGAAATCGTCCCGCCTCTTCCAAGGTAATCCCATAGGTGGGTTGAATATCTCCTCGGACGAGAACTTCCAGGGGAATATTGCGATATTCTCCGGTATCGGGGTCGATAAAGCCTTGGTCCGGTCCCACTGGGTCTCCGGTTTGGAGGACATAGAAATCTTCTGAGCGAATAAATTCTAGGCCATCGTAAAATCCGCGCTGGACGAGATCCACAAAGTTGCCGGAGGTTACTGGGGCGCTATATCCGTCTAGGACTACGGTCAGATTGCCTTTGTTGGTTTCGACAGCGACGGTGGCGCGGCCCAGGAGTTGAGGCAGATGGCTGTATTCTGCGGGGACTTCATAAGGGAATTTGGCGACCATCATCTCTTCGAGTTGGCCGACTAAATCCAGGAGGCGATCGCGGCCCTCCTGAGTGGCGGGTTTATCCTGAACCTCGACGGACGATCGCACGGTGCCAATTTCCTCTTTAATTTGGTCGAGGATAGCACTGGCGTTGGCTTGTTGAGATTCGGGAATATCCTCCAAGATATCCGCCTCGCGATTAGTAAAAATCCCGGCAGCTTTGGTCAGATCACTGGTGATGGGACTCCAGCGTTTCCCTCGCAGTTGCTGGGAAATATCTTCTAAGCTGCTTTGGGCCTCGCGCAGGGCTTGATTGTCAATGGGTAAGGCGTATCGCAACAGGGCTTTACCATCGGTGATGGCATTGCCTTGAGGCAGGACACTGGTGCGATTCGGTGTGGAACTGTTGCCGCCATCCCACCAGGCAGCGCTCAATCCCAGGGAAAGACTGGTCATCAGTACGACCAATAAAGCGGCTTTGAGGCCGCGTTGCCATAAATTTGTAATTTTTTTAGGTGAAGCCAGCATCAATATATCTCTGAATCCTTTTTAATCGGCATGGATCAATCTTCCCATACCGAGGGAAGTTGCACGGGGGCATCCCTAGGGAATTCTGATCGAGGATGGGAGGGGATCGGAAAGTTGCAATTTGATCCAATACCATTGCAGGGGAGAATTCGCGGTAAAATAAAATCCCGATTATTCTCCACGAATAAAGATTCATGATTTCCAGTAATGACTTTCGCACCGGCGTCACAATTGAATTAGATGGGGTTGTGTGGCGGGTGGTTGAATTCCTCCATGTCAAACCCGGTAAAGGCTCGGCCTTTGTTCGCACGAAATTAAAGAATGTCCAGACTGGCAGCGTGATTGAGCGCACGTTTCGTGCGGCAGAGAGCGTGCCACAAGCGACGTTAGAAAAAAATACGATGCAGTACACCTATAGAGAAGGTGAACAGTTAGTGTTTATGGATATGGGAACCTATGAAGAGACCCGTTTGAGTGAGCAGCAAATTGGCGATCGCGTCAAGTATCTCAAGGAAGGGATGGAAGTGAATGTCGTCCGTTGGGGCGAACAAGTGCTGGAAGTCGAGTTGCCTAACTCGGTGGTTTTGGAAGTGACGCAAACCGATCCGGGTATTAAAGGGGATACGGCAACGGGTGGCACTAAACCCGCGACGGTGGAAACTGGGGCTGAAGTGATGGTTCCGTTGTTCATTACGATCGGTGAACGGATTAAAATCGATACCCGTAACGATTCCTATCTGGGCCGAGAATCATAACGTTTCGCGCTTACCGACTAGCGGTCAGTCCTCTTGTGTCTTTGCACTCCGGAGAGTGGTGTTTATTCGCTCTCCTGGGCTGCTTTCGAGGCCGATCGCAGTGGGTCTATCCCGGGGATTTGAGGCGATCGCCCTGGGTTTGGCTGGATGGGGAAAAACTAAAGAATAACGTTGATTTTACGGGGTCAAAGAAACTGTGCAACTGGATTTAAGCCAACTGAGTGAGCTGCTTGGGGCTTTCAATGGAACGGATATTTCTGAGCTGATTTTAAAAAGTGGCGATTTTGAACTGACCCTACGCAAAGACCGGATGATTGCGGAGCGGGTGGGGATCCCGGTTGATCCGGGGTTGATTCCGATGGTTGAGGGAACTGGGGCGATCGCCCCTTCGGGTCCCCCGGTGGAGCCTGCTATTCCGACACCCCCTCCCTCGTCGGGGACCTCTGGGCCGACGGGGGGGAATGCTCCCGGTGCTCCGGCTCCCGCTCCGGTGACGAACGATCGCAAGTTTTTGGAGGTCATTTCCCCAATGGTGGGGACGTTCTATCGCTCTCCCTCTCCGGATGAACCGCCATTTGTGGCGATCGGCGATCGCATCAAACTCGGCCAAACCGTCTGCATCATTGAGGCGATGAAGTTGATGAATGAAATTGAGGCGGAGGTTTCCGGACAAGTGGTGGAAATTTTGGTCGAAAATGGCACTCCCGTGGAATACGGTCAGCCTTTGATGCGGATTAGCCCCGAGTAATGGTTTCGGTCGGTTGGGGTGAGTCGATTGTCTTGAGCGCAAGGCAATCGGCCCAACAGTCAGACCCGTTTAATTACTTAATTGTCATAAACCTGTTTACTGTTACAATGGAAACATAGAAAAATGGGTAATTCTTTAGGACCATTAGCCATGAAACGAGCGCAACCCTTACCCCCAGAGGTATTGCAACAAGTGGCGGAATATTTCAGTATTTTGAGTGAGCCCATGCGCTTGAAGCTCTTAAACTTACTCAGAGATGGTGAAAAATGTGTACAAGAATTAGTGGATGCCACTTCCACCAGTCAGGCCAATGTGTCTAAACATCTGAAAGTCATGCTGCAAGCCGGAATCCTCAGTCGTCGCACGGAAGGCACTTCGGCTTATTATCGGGTCGAAGATCCTTTGATTTTCGAGCTATGTAATCTAGTCTGCGATCGCCTTGCCGAACGGATTGAAGAACAAGCGCGTCAATTTCGCTCCTTGAGCTTGCATGGAAAACGATAAGCAAAAACCCACACCCTCAAGGGTGTGGGTTTTTACTTTGAAAACCGGATTCCAGAAAAACCCACACCCTCAAGGGTGGGGCTACAGGGACAAAGCCCGCCTGCGCGGGCGGAGGAGCGAAAACCGACTTTTACCAACCGGATTTGGGATTACAGGGGAAACTCGGACTCAAAAATAGTGCGGGTAATCGGCAGAGGAATCTCTAACCCTTCACCTCCCAATACTTCCAACGGTTCACCGCCGACGGAAATCCAGACGGAGGCATTTGGATCCAAGGTGGTCGCCGTATAAACCACCTGCCCTAATCTAGCGGTCATCGAGCTACTGCCACCCCCGGAGGTAAACTCAGGGGAGAGGTTGACATAGATGCCATTGTCCTTGACCTCGACATTCAGCACTTGGGTCCCCGAGGGAATTTCGCTAAAGCCAGCACTATTGGACGGTTGAGTCACTAACCGATCAAAGGCGGCTTTTAACACCGCCTCGGGTTGTTCCGTCGCCTGTACGGACACTGGGACAGAGGCTAATTCAAATTGGGTCCCGGTATCTTGGACCACATAAATTTGCACCGATTGCTCGACGGGATTGAGGGCTGTAGGAGGCGTTAAACTCGGGTCCTGGGTCACCTCAATGTTTACCCCGGGGTCCTGGGGTTGGGTGGGAGATGGAGTCATGCCATTGAGGGTGACGTCCTTTTGAGAATTCACCGCCCACCAAGCGGTGCCACCTCCGGCGGCGACAACGACAGCTCCTAGGGTGGCAATGACACCCAGGGGAATACGGCGAGTTTGTCCATTTTGCATATCAAAAGTTCTCCTCAACAGTTAAACAATATTGACTAATAAGAAATGCGGATTTGGTGGTTTTGAACTGAGGGTTCCCTTCGCATCCGGTACGCGGAATCCCCTGTTCTCATCCCTGAATTCTTCCCAGCCCTGAGCCGCTCATCGGGTTAATTGGCGATCGCCAATGCCTTAAGAACAAATAGCTACATCTTGATTAAAGAATTAAAGATGCCGGTAGACCTTGGCAAGAAACTACAAGGGAATCGGCTAAATTTCCAGAAAACTTACTCCGAAGTCAAGACTGACAACGCATCAGGCTGATCGATGCGAATAAAGGCGGCAATTTCTAGGCGATCGCTATCTAGCTCAAATTTTAAAACCCGGGCTAGTAATCCTCGCTCTTCATATTTTCTAAGGTCTAGGGCGCGATCGAGGATTCGGGAGAAAATGGTAATCAACTGAGCGGGGGCCTCTTCATTATTAATCTGGATGGTTGGGTTGACCGCTTGGATTCTTGCGCCATTAACCGAGGCTAACCCGGTCTCTAACAAGATTTGCACAGATTCATTATCCCGGCGGTCTGCAATTTCTAACTGGAAGCGCACTCGATTATTGGCTAAAAATTCGACCTCGGGATTGACTATTTGAAAGCGTTGGGGGTCGCTTTGGGCCTCGGGGTCATTGGTGCGGGTGAGCCCGATGCCGAGTTCTCGCAAGGGTTCAGCCGCAGCTTGCGATCGCAAGGCCCGATTAAGGTCGGCCTCGGTGATGACCACGCGCATCGCCCCTTGTAAGGGTTCCCGCAGAAAGCGCGGGATTGAGGTGGCGTCTTCTTGGTTGAGACGGTTAATATCGACGGCGATCGGGTCGCTTTCGATTTCCACGGTATCGATGCGAAGCTCTGGCGTGACGTACAATCCCCGCCCCGCAAAGCGTAACCGTTGGATATTCCCCCTCAGTAGGGCGTAGTTTGGCGCATTATCCAGTCGGACTTCCAACTGTTCGGCATCATGGAGGGCCTCACGAATATCTCCCTCAGCGATATTATCGAATGTCGCCCCAACGGGGGAGACTAAGGTGAGAATTCCGGTTAAAACCAGGGTCAATAATTCCATAATTTCTTGTTAACGAATTAGGCTAAGGCTGGGGGGAAACCCGTAATACGGAATACGCTACTGATAAGTCTATAAAAACGAGCCGCGTCAAGCTGTATTTGTCGGAGTAAATGCTTGCGCCCTGAGTTGGGCGCAAGCATTTACTCCGACAATCCGTTTTTATAGACCTTTAAGGGGATTCCAACAAATAAATCATCCTTGCTTTGATGCGATCGCACCTAACAAGGCTCTTTTAGCCCGCGCAGGCACCGCTTTGTCCGTGTAGCCCCAGGCTTGAGCCTGCGGGTTTTTTGAAGGTTTTATTTTTTG
>NZ_JAMXOT010000440.1 GCF_024220515.1 Oscillatoria sp. HE19RPO | reverse complement strand
TTGACAAGGGTTCCGGATTTTGTTAAATTATTATCATGGGAAAATGTGCGCACAAAAAAAAGGCATTTCCCCCTTAAAACAACCTTCAATCCAACCCACACACCCCCATCTCTGTAGCGGCGATTCGAGAATCGCCAGTCAGATTATCCGCAATCATTAGACATAGTGCAAAACAACGGATAGATCCCCCCAACCCCCCTTAAGAAGGGGGGCTTTTTAGAATTTTGCAAAAAGTCTATTGTAGCGGCGATTCGAGAATCGCCCGAAAACTTGTGAAAAAACACCATAAAAATTTCCCCCCTACCGCACCAAACCCCTTGACAAAAATTCCCGATTTTGTTAAATTCTTATCATGGGAAAAGGTGCGCCCAAAAAAAACACCTCCTCACCCTCAAGACAAACTAAACTAATCCACCTCCCCCAATCAACAATGGCAACGTCACCCATTCCCCCAGATGTTGTGATTCCCCGGCAGCAGTATCTCCAAGCAGTACAGCAGGGACTATCTCGCCTAGGGAGTCAACCCCAGAATGTGCTGGTATTTTATGGAAGCGATCGCCTGCGTTGGGGAGTCGGAAAAGCGATCGCAAAGCAAATCAAACCCCAAATTCCTTGCATCTATATTGATGGCATGGAAATTCGCCGCCGCAATCCTGCCACCGATGAACAAGCATTGATTGAGTTACGGCATCAATTGGGAGAAGGGAAAGAAGATTTCAGTTCCTTTGACTTTGCCTTAGTCTATTACTTGTCCCAAAAATCTCCCTATCTGAATATTACTCCCGCCAACTATGCCAAAGGAATGGATCGCGCCGATCGCCTGAGCACAGGTGCAGATTTAGCATCAGCATTTGCTGGCATTGAATTAGAGAAACTGTTGCAGCAAATGGGATTGCCAGAAGTTGGCGCAACCATGCAGCAATTATTGCCAGATTTATGGGGTGAATTGCAGGAAATCGCCAGGGATGGGATGCCGTTGATTACCTTTTTGCTGAAATTAAACTGGTTTTTCCTCAAAAATGCCGATGCATGGCGATGGTGGACAGAAATTGGGTGTCGAGAGTTGCCACCCATGAAAGAGTTTGTTAGTGCCTATGAAATTGTCGAATATTTACCCAAATTATTGGCGAGGGGATTGCAGCAGTCTTGCGATCGCCTGAAGAAACCTCTGGTGATTCTCATCGATGACTATGAGGCATTGGCGGATCAGTCGCTGCATCCGGAGTGGTTGGAAACCCTGATTTCTGAACCGAATCCTTGGGTGTTGTGGGTAATTGTGGCAAGACGACTGCCGCAGTGGATTGAGGGGGGTGAGAGTCTTCCCATCCTGCCGCTAACCGAGGCAGAAAGTCAGGAAGTTTTAACCCATGCGGGAATTACCGGCGATCGCCTGTTGTCAACCATCACCGAGATTTGCCAGGGAACACCTTATTATATGCATCTGTGTGTGAAGCGGTGGCAGAAAATCCAACAGAGGCGATCGCCGCAGGTGGAGGATTTTGCCGGGAAACCCGAGGAATTTCTCACCACAGAAGCAGCAACCTGGGACCCCGAGGAACTGCGAATGCTGCAAATCTTGGCAATTCCCCGTCAGTGGGATCAGGCAAGGTGCGATCGCCTGATGCAACAGCAGCATCTGGAAACTTGGCGGGGACGGTTTGCCGAAGTGATTGCCTCTCCTTATATAGAAGCAGTGGCAGAGGGGAAATGGCGGATACATCCCCTGATGCGGCAATATTTGCTAGAAACCCAACCGCAACCGCAACGGCAAATGCTGCATCAGGGATTATACAAGGAGTTGCGGCAGGAGTATCTCCAGGCGCAAACCCCGCAAGCGGCAATCTTGGCGCTGGATGAGGCATTGGATCAAGCAATAGACAGCAGTGATTCCCAGGAGGCGATTGCCTGGGTATTGGCGCAGATGCCGACTCACCAGGAACAGTATCAACATTCGGAAGTGGTGGAGATGTTGCGATCGCTAGTGAAGCGGTTGGGGGAAACGGTTACCGCAACCACTGCCAAGGCACAGATGCTGCTGGGATATTCCTTAGTGGAGTTGGCAGAAACCGAGAAAGCGCTAAGGGAATTAGAAACTGCCAAGGCGCAATATGCGGCAGTGGGATTAGGGGACAGTTTAGAAGCGGCGCGAGTGGAATATGAACTAGCGGGGGTGTATCTTGCTGGCAGTCGCACCTTTGATGCCAAAAAGGTGGCAGTGCGATCGCGGCAGTTGCGCCAACAGCAGTTAGGGAAAGATGCGCCAGAGGTGGCAGAGGTCCTCAACCGCCTAGCGGCGATCGCCTGCGACTGTGGGGAATATCGAGAAGCGGTACTTTGTTGCGATCGCGCCTTAGAAATCCTGACATCCCAACCCCATCTCAACCCCATCCCCCTGGCAACTGTCAAGAAAACCGCAGCATTATTAAAGATTTACAACAACCAACTCGATGATGCAGCACAACTCTGCAAAGAAGCGCGACAGTTAGCAATAGAAGTCGGAGGAGAAAATCATGCGATCGCCATCACGAGTCTGATGATGTTAGGGGGGATTCATGCTCGCATGGGACCCCGTTTATATCGGAAGTCTTTGGCAGAATATCAAGAAGCGCTAACCGCAGCAGAACAGGTATTTGGTCCCAGTCATTTCCACACTTTAGATGTTTTAGAAGCAATGGCAGAATTATGTCGAAAAATGGGACAGCATCAAGCAGCAGATGAGTATGCCGAACGTCATAATGCGTATGTCAAAGTTGGGGAGTCAGAGGTAACTCCGGAATTGGCGGTGCGATTGAATAATATTGGTATGACGCTTTATAAGAAAGCAGAATATGGCAAAGCGGAACCGTTATGGAAACAAGCGCTGAATATTCGGTGCAAACTCCTCGGAAATGAGCATTTGGATACTGCTGATAGTCTCAATAACTTAGCCGGATTGTACACTTCCCAGGGACGATATGCAGAGGCGGAACCGCTTTTACTGCAAAACCTAAATATTCGCCGCAAACTCCTCGGAAATGAGCATCCGGATACTGCGTTGAGTCTCAATAATTTGGCAGGGTTGTACAATTACCAGGGACAGTATGCTGAGGCAGAACCGCTTTTCTTGCAGGCACTGAATATTTGGCGCAAGGTTCTCGGAGATGAGCATCCGGATGCTGCTAGCAGTCTCCATAATTTGGCACTATTGTACAAATCCCAGAAAAAGTATGCAGAGGCGGAACCGCTTTTTATGCAAGCGTTGAATATTGAGCGCAAAGTCTTCGGAGATGAGCATCCGCATACTGCTAATAGTCTCAATAGTTTGGCCGCATTGTACCGTTCCCAGGGACGGTATGCAGAGGCGGAAGAACGTTACAAGGAAGCACTGGATATTCGGCGTAAAGTCCTTAGTGATGAGCATCCGGATACTGCTAATAGTCTCAATAATTTGGCACTATTCTACAAATCCCAGGGACGGTATGCCGAGGCGGAACCGCTTTATCTGCAAGCGCTCAATATTTGTCGCCAAGTCCTTGGTGATGAGCATCCGAATACTAAGAAAACGGTAAAAAATCTCCAGGAGTTGCGGGATAAGCGCAATTCTTAATTTGAGGGAATCATTGTTCGGTTTGTCCAGAAAAATGCGGCAGCAATTAACCGCGAGGGTGCGTCAGCGTAAGTTTATCCCGGAGGGGGTGTCAGTGCCACAACTTATTTCATTTGCCAACACTCTATCTGACACCCCCTCCAGCAGATTGGGGGGAATTTGATGCCTGGGGATGCCTTTTTTTGGCCGCACCTTCTCCCACAATAACAATTTACCAAAAATCCCCAACCTTGTCAACAGGTTTCCGCAAATTTGTAGAAACCCTGATTCCGGATAACCATCGGCAAAACCCACCTAATTTCCGCAGCGACAACCGGCGGGGGTTCAAACCCCCGCCTCATAGCTAAAGTCGGTTAAAACCGACTAAAATATCGAGATTTTTGGATTGGCATTCCAACTATTGAAGCGAATTTGATGCCGGGAAATGCCTTTTTTGGGGCGCATCTTTTCCCAGAATAACAACCTACCAAAAATTCCCAACCTTGTCAACAGGTTGCCGCAAATTTGTAAAAACCCTTATCCCCCATCCCATCCCAAAAACCAACCCATTAAAAATCATCCCCCCAGTCGGTTTTAACCGACTTTAGCTATTAGAACCCCCGCCGGTTGTCGCCACCAACCCACAAACCCCCCATCGCCTCCCTCCCGATTATGCTAAAATTAAATCCAACTCTACCCAATCCCCGCTTTAAAACTCATGAAATTCAAACTAGGGTGTACGCTCAATTATAATGTTGAGTCCCTGAGTACCTTTGTCTTTAATATCCGCGTTGTCGAAACCGATTGTCAGAAAATCCTCACAGAACAATTAATCATCGACCCGGATATTCGCATCGATGAATATGTTACCCCCATCGTGGAAAACCGCTATTTCCGCGTGAATGTCCCTGGTGGTACAAATTTGAATGTTTTCTATCAGGCAACGGTGGAAATGACGCATTTTTATGGGGATGCCAATACCATTGCTGAAGTGCAACCGGCAGATTTACCCGTCGAGACGTTCCACTATCTTTATCCGAGTCGCTATTGCGAATCCGATCGCCTGAGTAATTTGGCCCTTTCTGAGTTTGGAGACTTGACAACCGGATATTCTCGGGTGACGGCGATTTGTAATTGGATTTATGAAAAAGTGATTTATGAGTATGGGACAAGCAATCCCCATACTTCGGCATTTGATACAGCAACGGAACGGATTGGGGTTTGTCGGGATTTTGCTCATTTGGCGATCGCCTTTTGTCGTGCCTTGAATATTCCAGCGCGATGTGTGGCAGGATATGCTTATGGGTTACAACCGCCTGATTTTCATGCTTGTTTTGAGGCATATTTGGGAGGACGTTGGTATCTGTTTGATGCCACAAGGTTAGCACCTCAAAATGGCATCGTGAGGATTGGAACGGGACGGGATGCTTCGGATGTTGCCTTTGCGACTATTTTCGGGGATATTAATTTGAATAAGATGGATATTTTTATTGAACATATTCCTGATAAAAATAGTTCAGAGGTTCCGGCATTGACTACGGAGGCGATTTCTATTTCTTGATTGTGATAGAGTCGGAGGAGTAGACTTCTTGCAAAATTCTAAAAAGCCGATTGGCGTTTTTAAGGGTAGGGCTGTTTCCTTGTCAAATTTTCTTTAACCCGTAAGCTTTAGAGTCCAAGGGCTTTTGGCCTGATTTCCTAAGTTGAAACTTAGGAAAAGAAACCACCCCGTCCCTTCGGGACACCCCTCCAAGGGAGGGGAATAAGGCTGTATCCCCGGCCAGATAAAGCGAATGAAACAGTCCTACTACATAAGAGGAGAATAAGCCCAAAAATTCCCAAAAATTCCCAAAAATTCCCCTCCTTTGGAGGGGTGCCCCGAAGGGGCGGGGTGGTAAATTCTAGCTAGTGAGCAGGTATTTATCTATGCGCCATACTCAAAAGTATATGTCTCTTCCCTATAACCCAGCACTGAAGGATCGGGCTAAAGCTTTGCGCCGTTCCGGAAACTTGGCGGAGGTATTGCTATGGAATCAAATTAAACGCAAACAGTTTTTAGGCTTAGATTTTGATCGCCAAAAAATCATCGGTAATTATATTGTTGATTTTTATTGCGCGGAAAAGGCGCTCGTGCTTGAGGTGGACGGTAGCAGTCATGATGATAAGGCTGAATATGATGCCGAACGGGATGCTTTTCTGATAGGTTTAGGGTTAACAGTTGTTCATTTGCGAGATGATGATGTAAAGAAGAATCTAGCAGGGGTTATGGATTTTTTGCGAAGTCATCCAGTGTTGGCTAGTCCAAATCAAGACACCACCCCGTCCCTTCGGGACACCCCTCCCTTGGAGGGGAATCAGCCAACAAATTCCTCTGCTGAAGGGTAGGGCTGTTTCCAGGAATCAGCCCCAAAATTCCCCTCCCTTGGAGGGGAATCAGCCAAC
>NZ_JAMXOT010000066.1 GCF_024220515.1 Oscillatoria sp. HE19RPO | reverse complement strand
AACGACTTCAGTCGTTCTCAAAGTTCGTAGTAACGACTTCAGTCGTTCTCAAAGTTCGTAGTAACGACTTCAGTCGTTCTCAAAGTTCGTAGTAACGACTTCAGTCGTTCTCAAAGTTCGTAGTAACGACTTCAGTCGTTATCCCCATCCCCCATTCCACAATTCCATAACCCAACCTCCCAAGCTAATCAGCTTTTCAAAAATCCAAACCCCCATTTAAGAGATTATTATCCAGAAAAATCATGACTGTTTCCACTGACAAAAAACACTGGACCGATGAAGAATTTATCGCCTTATCCCGAGATGGAAATCAGTACGAGTTAGTCAATGGAGAAGTCATAGACATGGGAAATTCCGGGATGGAACATGGCTATATCGCCTGCATTTTAGTAGCCGCTTTAATCACCATAGTCAAACCCAATAAACTCGGTGCAATTTGCGATTCCAGTACAGCCTTTACCCTAAAAAATGGGAATAAACGCGCTCCAGATGTTTCGTTTGTCGCCAAAAACCGACTGCAAGGGTTAACCCGACCCCCCCGAGGATTTTTTCAAGGCTCCCCGGATCTAGCCATTGAAATTTTATCTCCCAGCAATACGGTTGAAGAAATTCATAGTAAAATCGTAGAATATTTCGAGAATGATACCCAGTTAGTTTGGGTCATTCATCCGGATGAAAAGTTTGTCTTAGTTTACCATAACCCCGAACCCGATGGTTTTTTGCGCTCCGGCGATCGGCTCAATGGGGAAGACATTATCCCCGGTTTTTCCCTAGCCGTTTCCGAGCTATTTGAAATCTGGGATTGGTAAGCTGTTTTAGAAACAAGCGCTATTTGCCCAGGGCAAAATGATGATCGTTAATTCTCTCCCAGTTTCCTACGGCAGGGGAAATGAGCCGAGGATGTTATCAATCAATGTTCCCCGATTATTCTCGCCATCGACTCCGCCATCTTCATCGGTATCCACTAAAATGACACCGATAGAAAAGACGCATTGAATGTCCAGTTTTTGTTCGGATTCAGAGACTCATAGATTTAAGTCTCCCGCGAGGAGGCCACATTGGATTTCATGGTTTCGCATTTCCTCGGGATAGGTTGATTGTAAGGCACTCAGTTGTTCCTCGCAGAGGCGATCGCCACATCTCCAGGAACTGCCAAAGCTCTCTTCTTCTCCAGGAAATGGAAACAGACCCAAGAAAAAACCTTCTCGATAATCAGCGGTATTATCTCTTTCTGCGTCCCAGCAAGCTACATTAACTCGGCGACTGTTATTCTGTTCCCATAGATTCATGCCAATGAATTGAGGCTCGCTACATTGGGATTTCGCTTCGGCGATCGCCTCGGGGAAACTCTCTTGTAATTCATTCAGCAATTCAGAACAGTCGAATTCGCCACAATTTCCGACAATGGCGGTTGCTTCTCCCGTTGCGCGCCAGGGTAATCCGAGACAACCAGCGGCGATCGCTATCCCGAAAATCAACAAGGAGCCAGGAGTTTTCAGATTCATACCTGTTACCCACAACAGAGGATAATTTAGAGTTTAGCAGAGCCGGGGTGATGAAAGTGAGGCGATCGCCACCGTCTTTTATCACCCAGGATGAGCAAAAAAAGAACGCCCAATTTGAAGGGCGTAAAGCATCCATTTTTTTAAACAACATTATATAGAGAGGCGGGGTGAGTCTCTGGCTTTGAGGGTTAGGGTCTAAACAGGCGATCGCCCCCAATCGCCGTGCGATCGGAACGAACTAGCCAATCCGACTTAGAAAAAATACTCACTCCAGAGGCGATCGCCCCGGCAACCAGAGCCAACAGTAACAAATAGTCCAGGGTGCGGACCCATAGCGCTCCCTGGGGGTCTTTCGGGGATGGCAACTTAGACATGGGTTAAATTACAACAATCCAGAACATCAATGAATGACAGTTGTGTTCAACCCGGTTTTGCACCAACCCGGATTTGGGAAAACCTGAAATCCCAGAACCCCAGTATCCGGATTTAGCAACTCCGGAGTTCATCAGGGAAAATTCAAACAGTGGGTATTTTTGCGATATCTTAAAACAGCAGATTCTTCGTCTGAAGCCAAGGGGAGTGCGTGAAATATTTTTTTCTAACAGAAGGCTGGACCGTTGGTCGCGTTTGGGGAGTGGAAGGACTGTGGAATGCAGTCGCCTGGAGACGCGAACCTGAAATCGAGAAAATAAATTTTTGCATTTTGGAGAATAATGACGAAAAATTATGGCTCTATCGGGTGGAAGACTCCGTGATCATGGTGGAAGTCAAGCCGATTTCCCCCTCATCCAGTGGGGCCTCCACCATTGGTCAAGTGGTGCTGAGGCGTCTGATGAGTGGGGATCAAGTCATCGAGCGCTTATCCGCCGCTGAAGCCACCTGCGAGATTAAGCGGTCCAATTTTGCCAATCTGGGTTCAACCTAAACGCCAAACTCCCCAGGTCCGCGCCTGAAGGAGTTACATCGGCTGAGGGAGAGATTCTTTGGGGATTTGGATGGGTCAGATTAAAGGCTTTAACCAGTCACTCTAGGGGAGTACAACCCTGAGAGACTGGGGAATCCGGATGCAGCCGGTTCTCAGAAATCAGCACCTGCCTCCGTACCGGAGCGATCGCTTTTCTTTACATCAATAACCAAAACTCTTGCATTCGATTCCATCAATAGTTACACTTCTTTAAATACTGTCTCATTTTTGAGATGCGATAGTCATCGCGCAGCCACTGTCAAGCCCCCAGCTTTAAGGCTTGGTCCCCAGTGAAAACGCTTTGACTTTATAAAAGGCTCAAAGATAGCGTCCAAATAGATAACTCAAACTGAGGAGGAAGCGTAGTCAATGGGACTACCCTGGTATCGAGTACACACAGTCGTTTTGAACGATCCGGGTCGGTTGATTGCCGTTCACCTAATGCACACGGCTCTGGTGGCAGGTTGGGCCGGTTCAATGGCCCTTTATGAACTGGCGATTTTCGATCCGAGCGATCCCGTCCTGAACCCCATGTGGCGTCAGGGGATGTTCGTCATGCCCTTCATGGCTCGCCTAGGCGTGACCGATTCTTGGAGAGGCTGGAGCATTACCGGCGAAAGCGCAGCAGACGTTGGGTTCTGGTCATTTGAAGGGGTTGCTACCGCCCATATTGTCCTGTCCGGATTGCTGTTCCTAGCAGCTTGCTGGCACTGGGTTTATTGGGATTTGGAGCTGTTCACTGATCCGCGCACCGGCGAACCCGCCCTGGACTTGCCTAAAATGTTTGGCATCCACTTATTCCTGTCGGGTCTGCTCTGCTTCGGATTTGGAGCATTTCACCTCACAGGTTTATTCGGACCGGGGATGTGGATTTCTGACCCTTATGGCTTAACGGGACATATCCAGCCCGTTGCGCCGGAGTGGGGACCCGATGGCTTTAACCCCTTTAATCCGGGTGGGATCGTGGCTCACCACATTGCAGCGGGGATTGTTGGCATTATTGCTGGCATTTTCCACTTATCTGTGCGTCCGCCTGAGCGGTTGTACCGAGCGCTGCGGATGGGGAACATTGAAACCGTGCTCTCTAGCAGTATCGCTGCCGTCTTTTTCGCCGCTTTCGTGGTCGCCGGTACCATGTGGTACGGTTCCGCCACCACTCCGATCGAACTGTTTGGTCCAACCCGCTATCAGTGGGATAGCAATTACTTCCAGCAGGAAATTGATCGGCGGGTGCAAACCTCCCTGGCTCAAGGGGATAGCTTAGATGAAGCTTGGTCTCAGATTCCTGAGAAACTAGCCTTCTATGATTACGTCGGCAACAACCCCGCCAAAGGCGGTCTGTTCCGCGTAGGCCCCATGAACACCGGTGATGGACTCGCCCTAGGTTGGTTGGGTCATCCCGTGTTTAAAGATGGTGAAGGTCGCGTGCTCTCAGTGCGTCGTCTTCCCAACTTCTTTGAAACCTTCCCAGTGGTCTTGACTGATGCCGATGGCATCGTGCGCGCTGATATTCCCTTCCGTCGTGCTGAATCTAAATACAGCTTTGAGCAAACCGGCGTCACGGTGAGCTTCTACGGTGGGGAACTCAACGGGAAAACCGTGAGCGAACCGGCTTTAGTCAAGCAGTATGCTCGGAAAGCTCAGTTAGGCGAACCGTTTGCCTTCGATCGCGAAACCCTCCAGTCTGATGGGGTGTTCCGCACGAGCACTCGCGGTTGGTTTACTTATGGCCATGCCTGCTTTGCTTTGCTGTTCTTCTTCGGTCATATCTGGCACGGGTCTCGGACGATTTTCCGGGATGTGTTTGCCGGGATCGACCCGGATCTCGAAGAGCAGGTCGAGTTTGGTCTGTTCCAAAAAGTCGGGGACGTTTCCACCCGCAAACAAGAAGTTTAGAGGGGTTTACCTCTAAATCTCATCTCAGGTCTAACAAATGGACTGGTCCTAAAAGACAAGTGCATTTTGTTAGACCTTTTTTCTATTGCTTGGTAGACTGGTGTTACCCTTGATGATTAGGAATTTATCATTATGCAGAGTGTCGCTTACATCTTAATTCTGACTTTAGCCATCGGTGTGCTGTTCTTTGCGATCGCCTTCCGTGAACCGCCTCGTATTGGCAAGTAACAATCCGGGGTGAATTTCTGAGTCGATTTATCCCTCTAGCTGATTTATTCCATTGGGAAAAAAAGGCGAAGAAGGCTCATTGAGCTTGGCGATCGCATTGAACCTTCAAAGATAGGATATCGATCAACTCAGAAATTCCCCCAGACTTAGACCCCAGTCCTCAAGCCAGCCCCAAGCTGTGTTTTTAACCGAGTCCAGGCAGGAAGATTTAAGAGCGGAAACTCCAATCAGAAAAACAGACCGTGCGTCTGAATAATTTCCCGATTTCTTTCTGCCTTCCCCTCGGAGTTCCTCTCGCTCACAGGACAAAAATCATGCGATGTCCATTTTGCCAGCATACTGACAGTCGGGTACTAGAATCTCGCTCCGCTGAAGCCGGTCAAAGCGTCCGCCGTCGCCGGGAGTGTCTCCTGTGTAACCGTCGCTTTACCACTTATGAACGGATTGAATATGTTCCGATCGCGGTAATTAAACGAGATGGCTCCCGCGAATCGTTCGATCGCTCTAAGTTACTGCGCGGGATTGTTCGCGCTTGTGAAAAAACCGGCGTTGAGTCTGGACAAATTGAAAATTTAGTCGATGAAATCGAAGCTCAATTGCAGCAACAGCGTTCTAGACGCGAAGTCACGAGCAATGATATCGGAGAACTGGTCCTTTCTCAATTGCAAGCGGTCAGTGAAGTGGCCTATATCCGCTTTGCCTCAGTTTATCGACAATTCCAAGGGATTCGTGATTTTGTGGATACCTTAAAGGACCTGCAAAATCAAAGCGATCGCCAGGGAAGTGACCGCTCACCCACCCCGGAAAACGACAATTCCCCTGGGGAATCTCCCGATGATCCAGAGCAGTTAACTCTCAATGATGCGACCCAAGATTCTCCCCCTGTCTCTTCTCTAGCTCAAGCCTAGAGCAAAATGAGGGCTGAAGATCGGGAAAATCAAGGGTCAGTGAACTCCCCGTTAACCGTTAACCTCTCCTTAAAATAAATTCTCTTCAACGACAGCGATCGCCCTTGATCGTGAATGGATCTGTCCCCTGTTCACAGGTGACAAGGGATTCCTCTTCGAGGGTCTTAACCAGAGATTGTACAAAAATTGTTTGAAAAATTTCCAAAGCTCAGTGTTCAAAAAGGAGCATTCAAGCTATAATAGTTTTTCTAGGCTTAAAAATTTCCAAAGGAAAGCGTCTAAAATAGTACGGAAGCGTCTTTTTGACGTCATCTGAATGCTTGCAAGCCACACCGGAAGTTGAATTGAACCAGCCCTCAAAATCAGCGGCTGAATCTTTGACAGGAAACTGCTCGAAGTCTATTCTCTGCCCTTGGCCTGTAAGCGGGGAAGCTGAACCTAGGGAGCAGTCTCAATCCGCTAGTTTGTGGCACAGACCCCCTCCCTCCTAGTGTTCTCGCCCCACACTAAACTCTAACTTTTTTGTTTAACCTTGGACGCCCAACCGAGGCGACCAAGGGAAAAGGAGTGTGATGGTGCACTGATGTCCAGGTTCGCCTAGACTCAAAGTTGCTCAAGATTTGCAGCCGTTTTGCGGCTTCAAAATCAACATCGACAACATCTTTTTCAAAAAATACACGACTACGAACGGAGAACAGTTCCAGGAATCAAATCGCATGGTCAATCAGAACACAGTCGCCAAAGATGTAGGCTTTACTCACGAGGATTTTGCAGCTCTTCTCGATAAATATGACTATCACTTTAGCCCAGGCGATGTCGTCGCCGGTACAGTATTCAGTCTAGAGCCGAGGGGCGCTCTGATTGACATTGGTGCAAAAACAGCAGCATATATCCCCATTCAGGAAATGTCGATCAACCGGGTTGACGCTCCTGATGAAGTCTTGCAATCGAACGAAACTCGCGAGTTCTTTATCCTCACCGATGAGAACGAAGATGGGCAGCTAACCTTAAGCATCCGCCGCATTGAATATATGCGGGCTTGGGAACGAGTTCGCCAGTTGCAAACTGAAGACGCCACCGTGCGCTCTCAGGTGTTTGCAACCAATCGCGGGGGAGCACTGGTTCGCATTGAAGGCTTGCGCGGCTTCATTCCAGGGTCCCATATTAGCACCCGCAAACCCAAAGAAGAACTGGTCGGAGAAGAACTCCCCTTAAAATTCTTGGAAGTAGACGAAGACCGTAATCGTCTAGTTCTATCCCATCGTCGAGCGTTGGTTGAGCGCAAGATGAACCGCTTGGAAGTCGGCGAAGTCGTCATCGGTACAGTTCGTGGCATCAAACCCTACGGTGCCTTTATCGATATCGGCGGAGTCAGCGGTTTGCTGCACATTTCGGAAATTTCCCACGATCACATCGATACCCCCCACAGTGTCTTCAATGTCAATGATGAACTCAAGGTAATGATCATTGACTTGGATGCAGAACGGGGTCGCATCTCCCTGTCTACCAAGCAACTCGAACCGGAACCCGGGGATATGGTGAAGAACCGGCAGTCGGTGTTCGATCGCGCTGAAGAAATGGCTCAAAAATTCCGCGAACAAATGCGGGCCAAGCAGCAAGGGCAACAAGAGCAGCCAGCAGTTCCAGTGACTCCGGTGGAAGAAGCCGTAGCTGAAGAAGCCGTAGCTGAAGAAGCCGTAGCTGAAGAAGCTGTAGTTCAAGAACCCGTAGTTGAAGAAGCTGTAGTTCAAGAACCCGTAGTTGAAGAAGCTGTAGTTCAAGAACCCGTAGCTGAAGAAGCCGCGATTCAAGAACCCGTAGCTGAAGAAGCCGCGATTCAAGAACCCGTAGCTGAAGAAGCCGCGATTCAAGAACCTGCTGCTGAAGCAGCAGAGGAAACTTCGGTCGCTCAAGAGGAAGTCTCTGCCGCTACCGAAGAATAAATCTCGGAAACTCTTGCGATCGCAGGATCTTCGTCATCGGTGAGACTGGGTTCGGGGAGTCACGGATTACACTTCTAACCTGATTCAGAAGCAATCCCCCCGTCCCTGGTTCACTTAACCTGGCTCCCTCATCACCGCTCCCTCCTTTGTAACCCGTCGGAACAAGAATTACCCTTGAGTTGCCCTGACGGACGCAATCTATCAAGGGGGGAGTTTTGAACTGAGGCTAGGGATGCATTCAGTCTAGTTAATACGAGGGAATCTAAAAAACCGCCAACTTTTTCTTCCCTTTCTTCCCTTTCTCCCCTTTCTTCCCTTTCTCCCCTTTCTTCCCTTTCCTTGCTCCCTTCGGGGAAAATAGGCGGGCTTGCGGCCCCGAAATCCCCCGTTAATCATCACCGTCACAGGAGACTAAAGACATTGACCACCATTCAGTGTCGAGATATCAAATTCGAGCATATTCAGGCAGTCATCTTTGATAAAGACGGAACCTTAGAAGACTCAGAAGATTTTTTAAGACTCTTGGGACACAAGCGATCGCGCATCATCGACGCTCGGGTTCCCGGCACCGCAGACCCCCTCCTCATGGCCTTTGGCCTCACCGATAACACCCTCGACCCCACAGGCTTACTCGCCGTCGGCAGCCGAGGGGAAAACGAAATTGCCGCCGCCGCTTACATTGCCGAAACCGGACGCGGTTGGCTAGACGCCCTAGAAATTGCTCGGGCCGCATTTGATGAAGCCGATGAGTTCTTCAAAAAAAATGCCACCCCTTCCCCCTTATTTGTCGGCTGCCTAGAGGCGATCGTCAATCTTTCCCAGGCGGGACTCAAACTTGGCATTCTCTCCGCAGCCAGTACCGAACGAGTTCAAGCCTTCGCGCAACATTATCAGCTTGACACCTATCTTCAACTTCAAATGGGAGTAGATTCGGGGCCTAGTAAACCTGACCCCGCTCTGTTTTTACAAGCTTGCCAGTCCCTCGGTGTTGAACCGGGGGTCACTCTGATGGTGGGGGATTCCCCTGCCGATTTTCAGATGGCAAAACGCGCTGGTGCTGCCGGTTGTATCGGGATTAGCTGGCGTCCGGCGTCTTCCGATCGCCTCGCTGGTGCTGATGTGGCGATCGCCTCTTTAGAGGAAATCCTCATCAAATCTTGAAACTTCCTGTTGCCAGCCTCAGACTAAGATAGTTTAACGATCGTTATCCAGATCCCAGGAGGACTTAACGTTGACTCGTCGCTACTTATTTACCTCAGAGTCCGTCACCGAAGGACACCCCGATAAAATCTGCGACCAGATTTCTGACACGATTCTCGACGCCCTGCTCACTCAGGACCCCAAAAGTCGGGTCGCCGCAGAAGTCGTCGTCAACACCGGCTTAGTTCTGATTACCGGGGAAATCACCTCCCAAGCGCAAGTAAACTTTGTCCAAGTCGCCCGCAAAAAAATTGCCGAAATTGGCTATACCGATGCCGAAAATGGCTTCTCTGCCAATAGCTGCTCCATCCTGGTCGCCCTTGATGAACAATCTGCTGATATCGCCCAAGGGGTTGACCAAGCGCAAGAAACCCGGGAACAGATGAGCGAAGAAGAACTCGATGCGATTGGTGCCGGGGACCAAGGGTTGATGTTTGGCTTTGCCTGCAACGAAACCCCCGAACTGATGCCGATGCCCATTTCCTTGGCCCATCGGATGTCTCGCCGACTGGCAATGGTTCGTAAAAACGGTGAACTGCCCTATCTACGTCCCGATGGCAAAACCCAAGTCACGGTGATTTATGAAAATGGCGTTCCCGTCGGCATTGATACCATCTTGATTTCCACTCAGCACACCCCGGCGATCGCAGAGATTACCGATAACTTGGCCGTGCAGGCCAAAATCAAAGAAGATGTCTGGAAATCGGTGGTTCAACCTTGTTTTGATGACCTCCAGGTGAAACCTGACGCGAACACCCGCTTTTTGGTGAATCCCACAGGTAAATTCGTGATTGGCGGACCCCAAGGGGATTCGGGCTTAACGGGACGCAAAATTATCGTGGATACTTACGGCGGATATTCCCGTCATGGGGGCGGTGCATTTTCTGGGAAGGACCCGACAAAGGTAGACCGGAGTGCGGCCTATGCTTGCCGGTATGTGGCAAAAAATATTGTAGCGGCTGGTTTGGCCGAGAAGTGCGAAGTACAAATTAGTTATGCGATCGGGGTCGCCCGCCCGGTGAGTCTGACGATTGAAACTTTTGGCACGGGTAAGGTGGATGAAGAGAAGTTGCTAGAAGTGGTTCAGGCCAATTTTGAACTGCGTCCAGCAGGGATTATCCAAACCTTTAATTTGCAACGTCTGCCTGGGGAACGAGGCGGTCGTTTTTACCAGGATGTGGCCGCTTATGGTCATCTGGGCCGCACGGACCTTGACTTACCTTGGGAAGCCACGGATAAGGTGCAATTGCTCAAAGATGCGTTGCTCCCCGCTGTGGCGTCAGTGTGAGACTGAATTCGGTATTTAAGGGTCTATAAAAACCCGCACCCTCAAGGGTGGAGGCTCACAGGACAAAGCCCGCCTGCGCGGGCTACTCTTGATACCTGGATTTTGTATTACTCGCTAAATGTGAGGGAACATCTGTAAGCTCGTGAGAAACCCGGTTTGAAAAAACCGGGTTTCTGAATTAATGGCTGCTCCCCCAACAAGGAGCGCAAAAAAGATAGGGGTGAGGGGGTTGCTTTTTTTGACTCGGTACAATATTATATTTATAATCCGAGTGGTGACTTTAATAAAATTTTTACAAAGCCTCCCATTATAAGATAAATTTTAACAGAGTCAATCCCCCTTGTCTAGTCTTTAATCCCTTTTTTTAGGGAAACTTCCGAAGCCGAGGGCCTCGGGACTGAAAAAAGGGACTCCTGACAGATTTCCTCCTCTAGGGGCAGGGCTGAAATTGCGAAACTCTCTTCAATACGGTACGCTTGCTGTGGATCGCAAAAGGGAGAAATGGCTCAGTGCTTAAGCGCGTCACCTTACCAGTGCTTTCTGTTTTAGTTCTGACGACGGGTTCAGTGCTGCAAGCACAACCTGTACCGGAGGGGGTGGCATCGACATCCCCTCCGCCCGTGACTACGGTGTTACCTGGGGAGATCGGCGGGGTGTTGCTGATTGATACCCGCGCTAATGCCTGGAGTGGCTTAAATCGGTTTATTGACCTCCCGCCTGGGTTTTCTGGGCCGGGATTTTTGCCCTACATTCCGGCAGAGGTGAATTTTGCCCGGGATATCCAACCCTGGTTGGGAGACTGGACGGCGATCGCCCTGATGCCCGGGGCAGAGGGGACCTCTAAGGCTTCTCTCCAGGAGAATGCGGTGATGGTGGCTCCCATTGAGGACCCGAATCGGATTCCTAATTTTGTGGCCCAATTGAGTGCAATTCAGGGACAACCCCGGGAACGTCAGTTTCAGGGGGTGACGCTGTTAGAATGGCCGGGTCAAAATATGGCGCAGGAACAGCGCAAGGCTCCTGGGTCCGGACAAAGCAGGCCAGTCGCCTTAAATCCCCTCTCGGCTTTCAAACAGAGCAAATGGCTCAAAGGGTTGCCGATATTGGCACAGACGCGGCCAATTCTGCCCGATGCTACGCCGGGGACCCCAGCCCAACCCGTTCCCAGGCCCCCGGGAGTCCCCGCTCCAGAAGTCCAGGGAACAGCAGGTTTGGCGATCGCGATTGTTCCGGGATATGTGGCGGCAGCTCAGAGTAGCGCCCCCTTGGAACGTTGGATTGCGACTAAAGACACGAGTAATAGTTTAGCCAGAGACCCCCAGTTTCAGAGGACCTTAGCGCATCCGGAAGCGGGCCGATCGCTGGTGATGGGTTATGGCAATTTTCCCCAACTGGCCCAACTTTCAAGCGCCTCTCCCCTGTTGAACCGTTTGCTTCCTCTACCCGCTTCCGGGGATATGAATCCGGCAGGGGGTGAGTTGACGACCCCCTACAGTGCGATCGATTTGATGGTGTGGATGGAACCCCAAGGGATTCGCGCTCAGTCTCGGGGGTTTTACAAAAGCCCACCCCTGAAGCCCCTGGGGGCACCGAACCCAAACCCAATGGCGGCAAGACTTCCGGCATCCACCTACTTCACCTGTGGCGGCAGTCTGAATTTGTGGGAGGCGATCGGCCCGATTTTGGGTCAAAACCTCCTCACTTTGCCCGGATTGGACCAAATCCCGGAGTTCACTCAATCCACTTTGGGGCTAGATGTGACACAAGATATCCTCCCTTGGATGGATGGCGAAATTACTGCTTTTGTTTTTCCCACCAATCGGGGCTTTTTCCCCATAGTGGATGCAACCATGACATTAGGAATGGGGTCGATGATTGAAACGAGCGATCGCCCGAGTGCGGAACGTCTATTAACGCAACTCGATGAACGGATTGCCAATCAGTTGTCTGGGGCGATTACCATTACTCGTCATCAAATTAATGAAAAATCGGTCACCAGTTGGGAAGTCATGAACCCAAATGGGAGGACAGAAAGTGTATTCGCTCATGGGTGGATTTCTGAAAATACCCTGATGATGACGACGGGACTAGGACCGTTCCAAGAACTTTATCCAGAACCGGCTCAAAGTCTCGCCAATGCGTTTAATTTCCAAGCTGCGTTGGACCCCTTACCTCAAGGGAACCTCGGCTATTGTTATCTAAATATGGGGGCTGTCTTGGCCTGGGTGAATACGTTTGTCCCGCCGGAAATTAATGCCTCACCTGAAGGTCAGATTGTTTTGAATAGTTTGGGTAAAATTCGGAGTTTAAGTGGAACGGGTGTTGCTCAGGATACCCATATTCAATGGGATTTATTGATGCTTTTATCTCCACGTTCCTAGCTGGATATAGGATGAGAGTTCAGCCAGAGTGAGTTGGAGTGACGGGCTAAGATTTAATTTTCGATGCTGCGATCGCCATTCCATTCCCAGGCCCTCAATCCCGTCGTTGGCCGATGAACCTCGTTTATAACTTTTTTTAGAACTCCGAAAAGCCCCCAATCAAATTGAGTAATTCCTGATGAGGGATAATTCAGAAAAAAGTGCCGGAGGATTATCCATTAGCAGTAAAGCGGGTCAGGGAAATAACACAACCTGGTGATTTTCTCTGGCTGCTGGTTATCGAATTCAGATCGACTATCAACTCATGGGGATTAAATCCGGCTGACAAAAATGAGAATAAAGGGTGACAGCCACCCGGGTTGATTTGAAAAAACCTCAGTCATTTTTTTGTTAAGAAAAGAAGATATATATTTTACAAATAACTATCTCTAATCTGATTATTTTATTAGTTTAAAAATATCTAACTTTAGAATCAGTAAAAAATACGGGAGAAAATGTAGTAACATAAGAGTGACCTGTTTTCACAGAGATTGTCGATTTTCTGGAATCTTTCCAGGAACAAAAAACTGGTAGAGAAAATCCTCTAATACCAATATAGTCAACGTTGCAAAACAGACAAGTCTGAAGTGTTGTATCAGGAGTACGTGGATGAACATAACCTCTGGGTTCGATATTAATCAAAAATTCTCCTTTGTGGTGAAACAGTTTCATGGGATCTGGAAAAGGGCTTTATCCCTAGGACTGGCAATGGTTTTAGCAGTCACTGCGGCAGCTACTATAAATTGTGACAACGCGATGGCTGTAGAGAGAATCATCCTCATGTACGGCGATTCCCGTGAGACTATCTCGATCGGCGACTTACGTCGGTTCGTTCGCGAAGGTACAGAACCCGCAGAATTTCGCACCCGGTTGGGGATCATTGAGCGCGATATTGACGCCTTACGATTTGCCTTGGGTCAGGAAATTCCCGTTTCCCAGGACTTCTTGAGACGGATTCTCAACAGCACCATCGGTCAATTTGTCCTCACTCGTCTGGAACCTGTTCTGGGGATTGCAGTGGAGGAAAATGTTAATCAAGTCATCGATGCCTTTATTTCTTCAGCAGCTAACGATAGCTTTACCCTCCTGGAATTGCTAGAAAACTATCCCGAACAACAGTTGAGCGTCAGTGGTCCGCTGTTAGAAGAAGGCTATGAACGAATTCGTTTCTTGGCGACAGATGTTTTGGCGATCGCCCAAGTTGTCCAAACCTATTTAGCTGACGTTGTTTGTGAAGATGGCTTGTTTGGCTCGGATTTTGACAGCAAACCCGTCCCCGAACTTTTCAGCAGCGCTAAGTCGAATAACTTAGGGTGGTCTAAATAAACTGAACTCAATCGATAGAGGCAGAATGACTGCCTCTATTTCATGCTTCATGAGCCGATAATTTGGGTCGGGTGAAGCCAGAAACAAGGGTGAAAAATCCTTCAGGAGCGATGCCATGAAAATAAAAATCAAAACCTTTGTCACCAGTCTGAGCCAGCTACCCAAAAAGTGGGTTAAATTTATAGCACTCAGTCTTGTTGTTTTTCTGACCAGTCTTTCATTCCTGGTGTTTACACCTTCCCCGGCAACTGCTTCTCAGGTGGTTGTCCTGACCTATGGTCCCCAGCGAATTGCCATTCCGATGACCGAATTAGTGGAATTTGGGGAAACCGGAGAAGCGTCTCGGGTGATCCGATTTTTGACGGGAATTACCGATGTCGATCGGGATCTATTTCGGACGGTTTTAACCCAGGAAATTCCGGCCAGCGTCCGAATTTTAGACCGTTCCCTCAACTTTATCGTCGGAGAATTATTCCTCTACGAAATCAGTCAAGCCATTTATCCGCCCTCGGGTCGTAAAGGAATTGAAGGGTTGCGATCGAGTTTGGTTCTTTCTGCTGCGGATGATGGTAGACTCTCCCTGCTAGAACTTCTGCAAAAATATCCGTCTCAACGGGTTGAAATTGATGCGAGAAAGCTGAATCAAACCTATGGACAGGTCCAGTTTTTGGTGGAAGGAGCAGAGAAAGCAGCCCAATTTGTTCGAGAAACTTTCGGGGATATTATTTGTTAAGCAATCAATGGGGTATTGCTAATGAAGGTTCCCGACTCGGGCAATCAAAACCTTAGAAGGCTAAAATCTTAAAAAATTGAATCCCTTCTCAAAAGCCGACTTTTTCTTAGCTTTAAGAATCAGTCGGCTTTTGGCGATCGCCCCTCAATCTGGCCGCACCGAGTTCCCTGAGCAACCAACTCTATAATAAAAACTGTACGCTCACCCTGGGACTCCCATGCTCACTGATATTAAAAACATTGCTGCTAAACTCGCACCTCGCCTGATTGAGATTCGGCGACATATTCACAGTCATCCCGAACTCAGTGGTCAAGAGTATCAAACCGCTGCCTATGTAGCCGGGGTACTCTCTTCCTGTGGAGTCCATGTGCGAGAGGGGGTGGGTAAAACCGGGGTCATTGGAGAACTTTCCGGTCAAGTCACCGATGAGAGAGTGTTGGCAATTCGCACGGATATGGATGCGCTACCGATCGCCGAACGGACGGGGTTAGACTATGCCTCCCAGCAGGTTGGGGTGATGCACGCTTGTGGACATGATGTGCATACCACCGTGGGATTAGGGACCGCAATGATCCTCTCGGAACTGGTGGAGAGTCTACCCGGAACCGTGCGCTTTTTATTCCAACCCGCAGAGGAAATTGCTCAAGGTGCCGGGTGGATGATTGCCGATGGCGCAATGGAACAGGTCACAAATATTTTAGGATTGCACGTTTTTCCCTCGATTCCCGGGGGGGCGATCGGGATTCGACGGGGAGCATTAACCGCCGCCGCCGACGACCTAGAAATCACGATTATGGGGGAATCCGGACATGGTGCGCGTCCCCATGAGGCAATCGATGCCATTTGGATTGCTTCTCAGGTGATTACCACCCTCCAGCAGGCCATTTCCCGGACTCAAAACCCCTTGCGTCCCGTGGTTTTGACCATTGGTCAAATGAATGGAGGACGGGCCCCGAATGTGATTGCCGATAGTGTGAAAATGCTGGGAACCGTGCGATCGCTGCATCCGGAAACCCATGCTGACTTACCCGCTTGGATTGAAAAAATTGTCGCCAATGTCTGTCAGATGCATGGGGGTCGCTATGAAATGAACTACCGACGCGGAGTCCCTTCGGTGCAAAATGACGCCGGGATGACGCAGTTAGTCGAATCCGCAGCATTAGAAGCTTGGGGAAGCGATCGCGTCACCTATATTCCCGAACCCTCCCTCGGTGCAGAAGATTTTTCCCTCTATCTCGAACAGGCACCGGGAATGATGTTTCGTCTCGGTGTGGGACATCCAGACAAACCCAATTATCCCCTGCATCATCCGCAATTTGAGGTGGATGAATCGGCGATCGTCACCGGCATCGTTACTCTAGCATACGCGGCGTACAAGTATTGGCAATAATGGTCATTGGTCATTTGTCATTGGTCATTAGTCCTCGGGAGACTGTTTGTAGTAACGACTTCAGTCGTTATCTGATTCATCTTGCCGGGGAGATGGGGGAGATTGGGGACTGTTTGTAGTAACGACTTCAGTCGTTATCTAATTCATCCTTGGGGGGGATGAATTTTGACGAGAGTCTTGTTAGGGTAATTGAATAATTGACCATGAGTGAGATAGGGCTAAACGTATGGCAGCAAGTAAACAACTCCACGGACTAGAATTAATTGACTGTGCCAAAGCGAATGCTAAACAGGGTTTAGCAACAGCGGCGGAACAGAGTGGTTATGGGCAGAATACTAGCTTATTTTCCCAACAACTAAAAGCAGCTTGCCAGGAGATTGGGATTGAAATTACTGAACTCAGGGATTTGATTACTCCTCAGCATGAAATGAAACAAGGAGGAGGGATTGATATTGCGCCGGACACTCCCGGAAAATTATAATGCTCAAAGCTCCATAACACTGGGTTTAAAATGAATGGGTTTTATGCCGAGAGAGGGATTCGCTTCCCTTGGGGATAGGATACCGGATTTAGGGTGGGCATCACCCACCCGACGGGACTAAAAATGTTCGTATTCTCGATGTTCACTGTGAGGCAAGGTTTCTAGGCGGCTGCTCAAATCGGTGACGGAATGATAGAGGCGATCGTATCCATCCTGTAAGGAGGCGATCGTCGTTGCCTGAAAATCAATCTCTTGATGGAGGCGTTCCACTTCTTCGTTTTCTAAACAATTCAGCCGTCTTTGCATCTGCGCGTTAAGGGTCGAGACTTTTTCAAATAACTCCGTAATTGCCGCTTCAATACTCCCGAGTTGTTCAAGGTTGCTCAAAGGCGGCAGGGTTTCAAACCGCTGTTGTAGCTGTGCTAATCCCTCGCTAATTCGGGTCATTTCACTTTGGAGGGCGGTAATTTCTTCGGATTCAGGATGCTGCTGTTGAAATTCAGCCCGTAATCGGTCTAAGTTGCGTTTTAATGCGGTCAGAGAACCCGTCTGTTCCAACTTTTTAACCGCTTGAGTAAGCCGTTGCAGATAGGGCTTGACAATTTGTTTGTTTTGTTGTTCTAATGTTTTGACGCGACGGGCCAGGGGTTCGATTTCGGTCTGAATTTGGAACTGGAAGTCGGCCAAGTTAGGAGATGGGGGGAGGGTTTCCTCTGTCCCGGGAGAGTGGGCAAATTCTGATTCTGCCTGGGGTGGAGTGGCGAGTTGGTCTAACTGTTCCTGCATTAATAAGAGGCGCACGTTTACTGTTTCCCAGTCATCTTCGCGGACGGCGGTTTTTTGGAGGCGGTGGGTGAGGGTTTGTAACTGAGAAATCGCCTCATGGAGGGGATGCAGATTGACTTTTTCTACGGGGGGTTGTTGGCGGATGGCAGTTTGGAGAGAGTCTACCATCTGACGAACATCGGCGATCGCCGATGTGGTTTGTTGTGCCGTTTCCTGTTGCGATCGCATTCGATTGGACAAATTTAGACTTAACGCCAAGGTGAGAGGCACTGCCGCATAGACGACTTGTCCGGAAATGGCTGCCACGACGGTTCCCACGGCGGATCCGGCAACACAAGTGCCTTCAACTAGGGTTTGCCAGGGATAGGAGTTGAGATTGCCCCTAAAACTTTGACTGGAAGGTTTTATCGTTTGCATGGTTGGTGGTAGGATGCCCGGTTTTGCACCAATTATAGTCACTTCCACAAAAAAGCGGGAATTTTTATTCCCACTAGCAACCCTTACACAGATTTTCAGGATTCACCCTTACTGTAGAGGCGATTCGCGAATCGCCTCTACAGTAAGGTGGGCTTTTTTCTACCCTACTCCTTACTTTGGACCACCCTACTCCTTAATAAGGGAACTCCAAAAAATAAAACCTTCAAAAAACCCGCAGGCTCAAGCCTGGAGGCTCACAGGACAAAGCGGTGCCTGCGCGGGCTAAAAGAGCCTTGTTAGGTGCGATCGCATCAAAGCAAGGATGATTTATTTGTT
>NZ_JAMXOT010000065.1 GCF_024220515.1 Oscillatoria sp. HE19RPO | reverse complement strand
CAGGATTAGGGCGTTTGCCAAATCCGTTGATGGTAGGCATCAACATTGGCATAGGGGTCAGGATTATCGTGGCTATGACCGTGATCGTGGCCATGACCATGATCATGACCATGACCATGATTATGACCGTGATTATGGCCGTGAGCATGACCCTCTGACTTGGCCATTAATCGGAATTTGCACATTTCACAGTTCATTTGCACCTGTCCTAGATGGGTTTCAATCTCGCGATCGCGCAGGAGGGTCAGCAATTCTCGATTAATTCCCATTTCGGGGAGGGCGGTAATTGAAAGGTCCGTCCATTGTTCTTGTTGCGCGGCAGTGATATTGAAAATTTTCTGGACTAAAACGCCGGTAAACAGGAAATAAGGAACCACAATAATCCGTTTGGGTTGGAAGAGTCGGGCGCGATCGAATCCTTCTTCTAACCGGGGATGGGTAATGCCAATAAAACAGACTTCCACGGTTTTATAACCGCTGCCTTCCCACAAAATTCGGGCGATTTTATAGACATCGCTGTTGGCATCCGGGTCACTGGAACCCCGTCCGACGAAGAGTAATACCGTGTCCGATCGCTCAATTTGATGGGGATTGTGCTGCGGTTGGTCTAGTTGCGCCAGTCGCGATCGCCACAACTCCACAATTCCCGGCGCGATTCCAAAATGCCGTCCGTAATAAAACTTGAGATGGGGATGCCGTTCCCGGGCCCGGTCTAATTCATTGGTAATATCAAACTTATTGTGGCGCGCGGCAAACAGCAGCACTGGCAACACGGAAAATTCAGAATATCCCAGGTCCACACACCGATCTATCCCCTCCTGAATCGTAGGGCCAGTCAGTTCCAGGAAACAAGGCACAACCAGCCGCGACGAGTCTAAGGCTGTATAGGCTGCTGCAAAATCCAGGAAACTTTGCCGTCCCCGTTCGTCGCGGGTGCCGTGACCGACCAGTAATAAAGGACGCTGTATCGGTAAAGGTGGCAATTCCACAGACTGTAACTCGGAAGTTGGTGATGTAATGTCGATCAGATCGGATGTTTTGACGTTCGTCATTAAAATACAGGCTCCTTGTCCCGTGCGAGGCAGGAAATCGATTGAGCAAATAACCGGCGAGGGCGTTCTGGCTTGCGATCGCTTCTGAGTCCCTGGGCTGAAAACACCCTGGGGACCCCAGACCACTAATCGCTGACAGTTGCCGCACAGCCTCGGATTTTCACCGGAGTTTCCCCTCGCCCTTTCTCTAGCTTCGTTATCTTATCTTATTTAGCTGGGAATCTCTATGCTCGGGAGGGGGATAGATGGGGCATCCCTTGGTATTCTATGGCTTATAACTGATGTAAAATAAAGAATAAAGAATTAATAACCCAGGATTTTTTAGGGGTGCAAATTTGAACTTTTGCAATTTTCAAAGGGCGGTTTTATCTATTTCCAAAGCCGGTTTCAGCCTCGGGATTGCCCCCGGATTTATAAAATTTTTCCCAAATTGTCCAGGTTGTGGTGTATAATCTAAATAGACTTACCAAACCTAAAGCTGGGGGTGGATAACTTTAATTGGATATAACCAAACCATAACGAATCGATAAGTCAAGACCCGGAAACTCGGTCACTCTACGGATGCAAGGGAACAGAATTGTTGGCCTTGGATCGAGTTTGCTGCCGCAATCAAACCCAGTCATATAAAGGATGAAACTTGTATGAGACTGCCTCATACTTAGCGTTTGAGTCTCAAAAAAAGCATCACTGAAACAAATCGCATCAGGCGATCGCCCTGGGAGATCGGGCGGTTGTCATCGCTTGTTGCGGATAGGCGATCGCCGTTCAATCTTGCTTGATTTTTATACAAAAAATTGAGGAGATAGGCTCAAGAGGCCCGATTTCCGGATGTCCAGTCCGGATGTTTCCTTGATGCATACTGACTTGTCTTCCCTCCACAGGGTGAGGACGTTGCAGAGATTGGGCTTTTGAAACTGAGTTTCTCCACTCTGTCCCGACAGCCTCGGAACTATACCGAATCGATCTCCTGTTTCCATTTCAACCTATATCAACCAACGCGATCGCGTTTGTCCTGTCCTTTTTTTCCAATTTCTTGATTTTTTTATGAGTATCATCAGTAGATGCCCCGTAGCGGGCGAAACAGACTTACAACAGATTGCCGATCTAGTTAAAACCTGTGAAGTCGATGGGTTACTAGACGAAGATAAATCAATCGCCGATCTCAAATGGATCGTCACTACCTCATCGGTCAGGTCCCGGCGGTTATGGAAAGACTCAAACGGTCACCTGCGAGGGTTTGGACAACTTTGGATACCGGAACCCGACGACCGACTCGATGGGTATTTGTGGTTCTACGTTGACCCCAAAGATGCCTTGGAAAATAGCTTTACCGATGGCATTATTCCTTTAGAAACCGAGATTTTAGATTGGGCAGAAAATCGCCTGCGAGAGATTGGCAACCAGAGTAGACTGAGTATCCACTTACATACCAAAACTCGCGCCGAAGCCTTAATTAGAATTTCCATCCTAGAACGGCATAATTTTAGCCGAGAACGCACCTTTTTGACCCTGGTTAAATCCGACCTAGAAGCCCTACCCACCCCAGAATTTCCCTCGGGATTTACGGTGCGATCGGTAGAGGCCCCCAGAGATAATCAAGCCTGGGTAGACTTATATAACGAATCCTTTATTGACCACTGGGATCACCACGATTTAACCCTCAGTAGTTTTCAAGATTGGCAACAGGATCCCAACTATCAACCGGAATTTGATTTAGTGGCAGTCGCCCCCGATGGCACCTTTGCCGCCCTCTGCCAAAGTTCCCTCCAAACCACCTTACCTCACTCCAGCAAAACCGGCTGGATTAGCTGGTTAGGAACCCGCCGGGGCTTCCGCCGGATGGGTTTAGGACGTTCCATGCTCATCGCTGCGATGCAACGACTTTACGCTGCCGGTGCCACCAGCATCAAACTCGGAGTCGATGCCGATAGTGCCACAGGTGCAACCCGATTGTATGACGCAATGGGCTTCCATCCCGTCCAAAGTTGGCTATCCTACGTTAAAACCCTATAAAAGAAACCCCCCGTTCGTAGTAACGACTTCAGTCGTTATCGTCTTAAGTTTGTAGTAACGACTTCAGTCGTTATCTTCTGAAGTTCGTAGTAACGACTTCAGTCGTTATCTTCTTAAGTTTGTAGTAACGACTTCAGTCGTTATCTTCTTAAGTTTGTAGTAACGACTTCAGTCGTTATCCGATCGCCCGACGGTTAGCCCAAGTCAGCGTTCAAGGAGTAGCCCTGTCAAGGTGGTAAATTTAATGACGAAAAATCGTTATTTCTTGGACAGGCGCTTCTCGTTTCGCCCCTACAAGAGGTAAATTTAATGACGAAAAATCGTTATTTCTTGGACAGGCGCTTCTCGAAGCGCCCCTACAAATCAATACACCTTGACAGGGCTAGCGTTCAAGGAGTGCGAGAATCTTGCTCGCTATTGAGTAGTATGAGCGAGCAAGATGCTCGCACTCCAATAATCCATAATAAGAGATGTACCGCAACCGGCAATGTCGGTGCCTGCTTTATCGGATTAGATTAACCTGCAACCATGAGACAAAAAATCTGGATTCTGCTGCTGTGCCTGCTGAGTGCGATCGCCATCATCTTAGTGAGTCTGACTCGCCATCAATCCCCGGTATCCTTTGATGATCCCCCGAATGCTCCCCTCTCACAGCCACCGGCAGATCCAGTCCCCACCCTTCCCGAACCCAGTCCCCTCAGCATGGAGTTCCGACGCGCGCCAGCAGTCGTCCCCAGTCGCCTGATGGCCGATTTAGAAGCATTAGCCTTTGAACGCTCAACCCCAGATAACCGAGAAGAGTCCCGAGAGTATATCCGCAATCGCCTTGTAGCAGCCGGATGGACTCCGCAATCTCAACCCTTTGCAGATGGAATCAACCTGATTGCCAAAAAACCGGGGAGGAATCCCGAAGCGGGAAGTATCCTCCTTGGCGCACATTATGATACCGTTCCCGGTTCTGCCGGTGCCAGTGATAATGGCAGTGGGGTGGCGGTGTTGTTGGAAGTGGCGCGACTGTTGCAGGACTGGCAAACTGAGCGATCGCTAGAGTTGGCCTTTTTTGATTTAGAGGAAATCGGATTACATGGCAGTTTTGCCTTTGCCAGCGATCCCAACTTAGTCGCGGACTTACGCGGTGCCATTGTAGTAGATATGGTGGGATATGCTTGTTATCAAGCCGGATGTCAGGATTATCCCAGTCAACTTCCTATACAACCGCCCAGCGATCGCGGTGACTTTGTAGCCGTGATTGGAGATACGGAACATTTACCCCTGCTGGAAGTGTTCCTGATGGAAACTAGAGCTAATTTACCGCCGGTTTATACCTTGCCCGTTCCCTTTAAAGGGTTGTTAATTCCTGATACTTTGCGAAGCGATCATGCGCCCTTTTGGTATCACGGGATTGGAGCAGTTTTAGTGACGGATACGGGGAATTTGCGATCGCCTCACTACCATCAACCCAGTGATACTCCCCTTCAGATTGATCGAGACTTTTTTATCGGTTCTGCACAACGGATTGCCGATGCGACGGTGACATTATTAGAGAGTCAGGGAAGTTTAGAAACTAATATGACTTCCACATTTTTGGAGGCTAAACCCTAACTGTAGAGGCGATTCGCGAATCGCCTCTACAGTTAGGGTCTGATATTACAGATGGGACAGTCCATCTACTGCCCCTACACGAATGCTGGAGAAGCGTTATAAAATTAAGGGAAACAACTCATTGGGAATCCGTTATGTTAGAAGCGCCAACTCAGATCACCCATCAGGATTTAGCCACCGAAGCGATCGCCTTGATTCGGCAAGCGGGGTGTGAGTATGGGGAGATCCGTCTGTGTCGTTATCGAGATCGCAGTCTAACCGCGCGCGATCGCTCTTTAAGCAACTTGAGCGATCGGGTGAGTGCCGGATTTGGGGTGCGGGTTTTATATCAAGGGTCTTGGGGATTTGCGGCGAGTCCCCGCAGGAATTCAGCAGAAGTTAGACGAATTGTGGCCCTCGCCGTGGAAATTGCGAAAGGCAGTCACCTGACGCAACAGACGCCGGTGAAGTTAGTCCCGGTAGAAGCTTATCGGGATAGTTATAGGACCCCGATTGCCATTGACCCGTTTACGATTCCCATTGAGGAGCAAGCGGCGTTATTGTTAGAGATTAATGAGCGGTTGTTAGGGTATGGCGATCGCGGGATTAAAAAAGCTTCGTCTTTCTTGCGCTTTACCCAGGAACAGAAAATCTTTGCCTCAACGGAAGGTTCCCTGATTGAACAAACGATTTACCGCAGTTATCCAGGATATAATTGTACCGCGATTGCCAATGGAGATGCCCAAAGTCGCAGTTATGAACGGCCTCCGTTGAATTGTGGCTATGAACATATTGACAAGGCGGACTTGTTGGGAGAAGTGGACCGAGTGGCAACAGAGGCGATCGCCAAAGTTCACGCGCCCAAGGGACCCTCGGGAATTAAAACCACTTTAATCCTGAAACCTACGAATCTTTTTCTCACTATTCATGAATCCGTCGGACATCCCACGGAACTCGATCGCGTGTATGGTTATGAGGCGAACTTTGCCGGGACCAGCTTTGCCACCACCGATGGCTTGGGAAGCCTGCAATATGCCGCCCCTTGGGTCAACTTTAAAGCCGATCGCACCCAACCGGGGGGACGGGGAACAATGGGATATGACGATGAAGGAGTTATATCACAAGAATGGTACGTTGTCAAGGATGGAATTTTAGTAGATTATCTCACCGATCGCGAAACCGCAGCGCGACTGGGACGGGGGAGTAGTAATGGATGTGCTTATGCCGATAGTTGGTATAACGTGCCGATGGTGCGGATTCCCAATCTGGGGTTAGAACCGGGACCGGATGGGGGGAGTCATACCGCGACGCTTGCTGAAGCGATCGCCGATACCGAGGACGGGATTTTAATTGATGGGATTGGTAGCTATTCGATTGACCAACAACGGCGGAATTTTCAATTTGGCGGGGATGCCTTTTGGCAAGTCAAAAAAGGGAAAATCGTGGGAATGTTAAAAGATGTCACCTATCAGTCGATGACCACGGATTTTTGGAAAAGTGTGGATGCGATCGGGCCAAAATCTGAGCAGATTCAGTGTGGCACCAATCTCTGTGGAAAAGGAGAACCGATGCAGGTGGCGCAAATGACTCACGCTTGCGTCCCAGTCAGGGTGCGGGACATTTTCATTGGCGGCCCTTCGTGAACCTTGGGGACTGGGGATATAACGGGATTGCGATCGGTCCCTTTTTGATTCGGTCCCGCCTCGGATTTTCCCATGAGGTAGAGAGCAAGTCTGGTCAAGAGGCGAGACCCGAATCGATCCAGTTTATCAGATCCATGATTGGACCGGAGTTCTAGCCTATGATAATCGGTCCTCTTTACTAAGAAAATACAAGGGGACCGACTCAATTTATCAAAAATTCAAAAACCCAGGGAGACAAGGACGGAGATTGCGGATAGAATCAGATTAATAATACAGTTTTGAGCAATCCAGATATGAATCCCATGAGAAAGCGCAGGAATAGCAGAAAAAAATTGAAATAGGACCACGAGAAACAATCGCTTTTGACCCTTACCCTCCGGCTAATCCAGTCGAATTTTTTTAAAAGCGGTTTTCAGATTTAAATTTATTAAATAAAAACCCCGATTGATGCCACAACTAAAACTCAGCGATTCCATCCTCAATCGCCAAGAACTAGCGTCGTTGGATGTATTGGTTTCCCCCATCTGGATTTGGGACTTTGACCAAAAGCAGGTGTGGTGGGCAAATGCTGCGGCTCTAGGTCTGTGGAAAGTAAAAAATCTAACAGAACTGCCAGCAGGAAATTGGAGTAACCCATTTGACGAGAATTCAAGCGGGATTGAACTCGATCTAGAACAATTAAAACAGGGTACAACTGTGGTGAAACAATGGACCTTTCAAGCGGATGGTGAACCCGTATCCATTCGCTGTGCTTGTTCGGGAATTCGGATTGAATCCGGAAGAATGGGGGTCTTGGTGGAGGGAATGACTGAAGTCATGAAACGCCATGACTGGGAACTTTGGCGGTCGAATGAAGTGCTCAAGCAAGCGACGGTGATGATTTCTCTGTACAAAGCCGATGGCACGATGATGATGCAGAATCCGGTGGCGAAGCGGTGTTATGGGGAGGAAAAGCCGGGAGAGAATTCGCTTAAAAATGCCTGGAAACAGAGATTTGTCAGTCGCAGGGATGCGGAACGAGCGTTAGACTGCATTGAAGCGGGGAATGTCTTCTATCACGAAACCCAGATGCAAACCTTGCAGGGGGTACGATGGCACGCGGTCGAGATTCGTAATGCGACGGATCCGGTAACCGGCGATCGCGCGGTTCTGGTGAATGAGAAAGATATTACGGAACTCAAGGAAGCAGCAGTGCAACTCCAACAGCGCGATCGCCTGTTAGAAGGGGTGGCATTAGCAACCTATGCGCTGTTAACCGCATCCAATCTATCGGAGGCGATTTCTAAGGCATTGGCTGAATTAGGAAATGCTGCCGGAGTCGATCGCGCCTACCTGGTGGAAAATTACCAAAGTCTGACCGAAGAACATCTGATGAGGATGTGCTGGGAATGGGTTGGTCCGGGAATTCCTTCCTCGAAGGATAAACCGGAATTCCAAACCCTTTCTTATGAGGAAAATTTGCCAGGGTGGTACGAGACTCTCTGTGCGGGAAAAGCGATCGGGGGCAGGGTTAAAGATTTAAGCCACACGGAACGAAGACTCTTAGAAGCCCAAGGAATTAAATCCATTTTAGTCATGCCGATCGCCATTGAAGGTCGATTTTGGGGATTTATCGGCTTTAACGATTGCCATCATCAACGGCAATGGTCCGAAACAGAAGAATCGATTTTAAAAGCGACTGCCGGAAGCATTGGAGGGGCGATCGCCCGTCACCAGGCGGAGTCCAAACTGGCGACATTGAATGCTCAGTTAGAGGCGATCGTGGAGGAACGCACCGCTAAATTAAAAGCCGCCAATGATCGACTCAGAGCGGAAATTTCCGAAAAAGCTAAAATCGAAGACAAATTGCGCCATAATGCGTTTCATGATGCCTTAACCGAACTGCCCAACCGGACGTTATTTATGCAAGAACTGCGTCAGGAGTGGGAACGGGGGAAACAAAATCCTAACTATTTATTTGCGGTGCTATTTTTGGATCTGGATCGCTTCAAAGTGATTAATGATAGTTTGGGTCATGGGGTAGGCGATCGCCTGTTGATCGAGATTGCCGAACGTCTTCGCAAGACCCTGGCGGTCCGTCCCCATAGTTTCCGGCGCAATGAACACGCGATCGCCCGCTTGGGAGGGGATGAATTTGCGATCCTCCTCAAAGATATCCGCGCCTTACGCACCGCAAGGCGAGTGGCAGAACGAATTCACGCTTGCTTAACCCGTCCCTTTGCGATCGAAGGACAAGAAGTGTTTACCAGTGTGAGTATCGGGATTGCCCTGAGTTCCCGGGGTTACGAACGCCCCGAGGACCTGTTACGGGATGCGGATATCGTTATGTATCGCGCCAAAGCCCTGGGACGCTCTCGCCACGAGGTGTTTGATACCGCCATGCACGATCGCGTCGTTCGATTACTCAAGCTCGAAAACGACCTCCGGCGTGCCATTTCCGAGGGAGAAAAGCGACTGCCAACTCCCCGGTTTTACCTCTCTCCCACCCCAGATTCAGAAGGTCATGACAGCGGAGAAGACGGGGGGATTCAGACCCCATCCCTGCCCTTTAATTCCGTCAAAAAACCCTCCGCCTTTACCTTGCATTATCAGCCGATTGTCTGCCTCAAAACCGGACGAATTGAAGGATTTGAGGCCCTATTGCGATGGGAACATCCCGAACTTGGGTTTGTGCCTCCGGGGGAATTTATCTCGATCGCCGAGGAAACGGGCTTAATTGTTCCCCTGGGTCAGTGGGTACTCCGTGAGGCGTGCCAACAGTTGCGAATCTGGCAAGAACGATTTCCCCAATCGCTACCCTTAACCGTAGCGGTTAACCTATCGGGACGGCAATTTTCCCGGGTGGATTTGATCGCACAAGTGGATCGGATTCTGGCCGAAACGGGAATTGATGGCAGGATGTTAAAGCTGGAAATTACCGAAAGCGCGATCGTGGATAATCCTGAACTAGCAACCGAAATGCTGTTGCAGCTTAAACAGAGAAAAATCCACCTCTGCATGGATGACTTTGGCACCGGGTATTCTTCTTTGAGCTACTTACATCGGTTTCCCCTAGATACTTTGAAAATTGACCGTTCCTTTGTGAATCGGATTGGAGTTGAGGGAGAAAATTCCGAAATTGTAATGACAATTGTGAGTTTAGCTCACGATTTGGGCATGGAAGTGATTGCGGAAGGAGTGGAAACATCGGCCCAATTAGAGAAACTCCAAGAACTCGGATGTGCAATGGCTCAAGGGTATCTGTTCTCACCCCCGGTGGATAGTGAAAAAGCATCTCAGTTGCTGATTCAGGAGGGGAAGTTAGTCACCAACTGGTAAGATTCAACGATCCCAACTGATGAGTTGGGGTCAAGGGTCTGAGTTTTTCAAGCCTGAGATTCCTGTTCGTGATAGGCCACATAAACCGCCTCTAAAAACTCCTCTGCCGACACCTTTTTAGTCAGAGGTTCTCGGATGAGCGTCTGTTTAGCCTGGGTCCCGAATGGACGACCCCTGATTGATCGAGGGGGGCGATCGGGCAATAACCCAGCTTAGATTGTGGTATTGTAGAGTTATCCCAATTGGTGATTAGCGATGGAAGGATCTGTAAGTCTTCACATTCCCCAAGAACTCCTAGAAAGCGCCCAACGCCTGATCAGTCCCGAGGAAACCCTAAATGATGTCGTCATCCTCGCATTGGATCGAGAAGTTCGACGCAGGAAAGGATTAGCTGCCCATCAAAAAATTCTAGCCCTCCACAAAGAATTATTGCCCCAACCGGATGATACGGAATTGATTCGTCAACTTAGAGAAGGGGAAAGATGAGTAGAACCCTTTGTTTAGATACGAACGTTTTGATTAAATATCTGGTGGCGGGGGAATCTCATCCTAATGCGATCGCTTTGATGGAAGAAGTCATTGAGGGGCGAGCCAGATTGGTAGCCCCCTCTTTTACCTGGGCGGAAGTCGGTTCGGTACTCCGGAAGAAAATCCGAGTCGGACTTTTGACGACAGAACAAGCGACAGATCTGTTCTCTGCATTTTGTGATTTGCCGATTGAGTATATCAATGGAGAAGAACTCTATGCTAGAGCCTGGGCGATCGCTGACCAGTATAATTTACCAACGCTTTATGATGCGGCATTCCTCGCCTGTTCTGAAAAAGCATCGGCTGAGTTTTGGACAGCAGACAAAACCCTGCTAAACTCTTTGGGAACTGCAAAACCAGATTACGTTAAGGAACTGGGGGAGTAAAATAGGATGTCAATTGGGGAAATTATTGCGATTTTAGCATTATTAATTGCTATATTCCAGACCATGCTTGCCTGGATGAGTTATGAGGGAATTCGTTTATCACTATCTTCAAGTGAGTGGATTTTTCTGTTTATAACCTTGATAGTATCTGCATTTATTGTCGGGATGCTCTTTGAGGCTTCAGGTGAATCTTTGTTACTTTTTTTTACGGGTAATTTTATTATAAATGAGTTAACAAGGTTAACAAGCATGGCTAGTGAGGATTCCAACAAAAATAGGATTATTATTTTGCTATCGATAATCATGATTTTCATACTAACGTTCCTTATTTCTTGGTTACCTGCTGCATCTCATGTTTGTATGATAAAGTCGGTTTCATATATAAAAATAATATTAAATAATGTTTCGATATTAAATGAATGCAATAAAAGTTTTGAATCTGTTATGTCTTTTTTTAAATGGGCAATTTGTATTTATTTTAATCTGTTTAATCTGACAATTAGTCTGGTAGCAGGAAGTGATTCAATCAGAACAAGAAATTGGTCTATCTATCGATTAATGAATTGGTTGACTTGCGGAATGGGAGTATGCTTAGGATTGTTGCTTCGCCTAATCTTTATTAAATTTTAGTCCGGGCAACTTTAATTCAGAGGAAGAACAAGAAATTGGGAAAGCTAGGAAACTTTAAAGCTCTGTTCCTTTATTTTGCCCTATTTTGTAAAGCTATTTTTAATTACCCACCACTGGCCCAAAAATAGAAATTCAACAGATCATCGCCTCCACAGTGATAAAATAAACCATAAGCTCTCAAGTTTTAAATTCCTATGACCCCAGCAACTGCCCCGATTTTAATGAGTGAGGACCAAGCCCTATCCTTGGTGGAATCGACCCTGAAGCAATCCCAAGCGGATGGCGTGTTTGTGAGTCTGAGTGATGGGGAATCTTCCCTGAGTCGGTTTTCTGAAAATCAAATTACCCAAAATATTAGTCGCAGTCGGTTTAATCTGACGATTACCAGTTATTTTGGCAAGCGGAGTGCTTCGGCATCGACTTCGGAGTTGGATCCGGAGGCGATCGCCTCAACCCTGCGCCAATCCGAAGAACTTGCTCGAATTGCACCCGAGGACCCGGAATGGGTGCCCCTCCTCGAACCCCAATCTTACGATCGCCGGATTCCCGCTTTTGATGATGCCACGGCGACGGTTTCTCCCTTGCGGCGAGGAGAAATGGTTAAGCAGGTTTGTGAGAAGGCGGCAGAATCCGGGGTGGAAAGTTCCGGGACCCTGAGTGTGGCGGCGACGATGCGGGCGATCGGCAATTCTCTAGGGGTATTGGCAAGCGATCGCAAAACCGAGGCAGAGTTCAGCGTCACGGCTAAAATTGGCAAGGGTTCCAGTTGGACTTCTCGGACGGCGTTTGCGATCGATCGCCTCCCAGTCGCCCAAATGACCGAACAGGCGATCGCCCGTTCCATTGCCTCCCAGTCTCCCCGCAAAATTCAACCCGGTGTATATCCCGTCATCTTTGATGCAGCAGCGTTTGCCGACTTACTCCCTTGGGTAATTTGGAATTTAGATGCAAGGGCCGCCGATGAAGGGCGATCGTTCATGTCTCACACCGATTCATCGGGCAAATCTGCCGGAAATCGTGTCGGAGAAACAATGTTTAGCCCCTTGGTCCAAGTCCAGCGTAATCCCGCCCATCCCTTATTGCAATCCGGCACTTTTTTCGAGGATGGATTGAGTAATACAGCCTTGGATATCATCACCAATGGCATTCCCCAAACCCTCTCCTACAGTCGCTATTGGGCGCAACAGCAGGGCAAACAACCCACGGGAATGATGTATCCGATCGCCATGACGGGTTCCGATGCCAGTCTCGCCGATTTAATTGCCCAAACGCCACAAGGCATTCTTGTGAGTCGTGCTTGGTATGTGCGCTATATCAACCCGCGCACCTTAGAAGTCACCGGCATGACTCGCGATGGTACATTCTGGATTGAAAATGGGGAAATTGCTTACCCCATCGAAAACCTGCGCTTTAATCAAAGTTTACCGGAACTGTTGCGGGATGTGGATGCCCTCACAACGGTACACCGCTTTGGAGGCAGCGTCGTTCCCGGTGTGCGCGTCAAATCTTTTAATTTCACGAGTAACACGGATAGTATATAACCTCATCCAGAAAACCTCAAGCGTTAATATCAAGTCCGTTGGATTAACCTAAAAAAACATTCCTTCCTCCTCTCCCCCTTCCCTTGCAGGGAAGGGGGTTGGGGGGTTAGGTCAGTGTGGGCGATCGAGCAAACATGATATAACAGGCAAGGGACCGGAGAGCAACTTTTCCAGCAACTCTTGAGTCCCTCGAAATTTAGCAAATTTTGGTTTATAATCGAATCCAGTTGATTTGTTTAAATTGTTATAAAGTAGGTCTCAATGAAATTTCCCCTATCGATTATTTCTAGCTTGTATCGCACGGTCCTCCGCAATCCAAAATATCGTTGGCCCGTTATTTTGGGGAGTTTACTCTATCTGATTAGTCCGTTTGATATCTCCCCAGATTTCATCCCGATTTTAGGACAAATTGATGATGTGGCGTTGCTAGTTTTGTTCGTGGGGGGTATTTCAGAACTACTCACCGAATGGATGCAAAGCTTAAATCCCAGTAATGTCCAGGAGGAAGTTCATGCTGAATCATCCCATCCTGAAACTCAAACCGTTGATGTAGATGCGGTTTCTGTGGATTAGGCGATGGCGTCATCTGGCGAGTTGCTGATGTTTTGATTGTCCTTTATTTAACTTGGTCATCTATCATGCTTGTGGAATCCCCAACCCAAACCCAATTTTATACCTGGAAAAATTATCGATGTGCCTATCAAGTTCATCATCCCGATGACTCGAATATTCCCCTTGTCTTAATTCATCCGATTGGGGTGGGTTTATCCGGTAATTTTTGGTATCGGTTTTGCCAAGAGTGGTATCAAGCGGGTAACACCAATCCCATTTACAATCCCGATTTACTGGGATGTGGGGATAGCGATATGCCTCGGGTGACTTATACCCCCCAAGATTGGGCGGAACAAGTCTTGTATTTTATTAAAACTGTTGTTAAAAAGCCGGTAATTATCGTTACTCAAGGGGCTTTGTTTCCCGTAGCGATTAAATTAGTGCAACTGGACAAAGAATTACCCCTAGGGGAAACTTCGTGGATTCAAAAGCTGGCTTTGTCTGGCCCTCCCGGGTGGAAAATTATGACCCGAGAAGGGTCACCTGTACAGAATAAACTCCGGTGGAATTTGTTGTTTGATACACCTTTGGGAACAGCTTTTTATCGGTATGCCCGCAGTCGCAAGTTTTTAAAATCATTTTCGATTAAACAACTGTTTGAGAATCCCGATTCTGTGGATGAGAATTGGCTGAATATGTTGGAAAAAGGGGCAGCCAATTTGGAAACTCGACACGCGGTGTTTGCCTTTCTTGCTGGATTTTGGCGGGAAGATTATGAACAGGCGATCGCCAGTATTCAGCAACCGACTTTAGTGGTGATTGGGCAAAATACGTCCAATATTAGTCGGGAAGGATTAAAGGAAACCCCTGATGAGCGATTGGCGGCTTATTTGAATGCCTTACCGAATGGGAAAGGGGTAAAAATTAATGGGCGGAATGTTTTACCCTATGAAGCCACTGCCGAATTTGTCCAGGCGATCGCACCCTTTATTCGGGAAAGATAACTAACATGGTGCGTCAGGGGAGCATCTCAATTTGGCAAAGAGACCTAACCCCCCAGCCCCCTTCCCTACGAGGGACGGGGGAGCAAGACGTATAAATTCCTCTTTGAGGCCCAATTGAGATGCTCCCTGCGTCAGAGACTAGAGTAATCCTGAGAAATCCCCCTTAACAAATAAAACCCTCCTTGTTCAAAAGGAGGGTTTTTTCAGTCAGGAAATCCTTTCCCAAAACTTAATAAGCGTCTTGTAACTCGTAAAATTCTGGGGAAATATAATCCTTCCGCAACGGCCAACCGACCCAATCTTCCGGCATCAAAATCCGTTTCAAATTCGGATGTCCTTCATAAACGATGCCATACATATCATAGGATTCCCGTTCTTGGAAATCGGCGGATTTCCAGATCCAGTAGACCGATGGCACCGTGGGATTTTCTCGGGGAACGAACACTTTGATGCGAACTTCATCCGGGCGATCGGCAAAGTCCGTGACCTTAACTAAGTGATACATACTCACCAAATCTTGTCCCGGACCTGGATCGTAACCGCACTGACATTGGAGATAATTGAATCCGTAGGCATAGAGTGCCGTGGATAACGGAATCAAAAATTGAGCATCAACCTTGAGGATTTCTACCCCCAAATGATCCGGTTCTAAAGCTTCATGTTGAAAGCCATTTTCAGTCAACCATTTAGAAACTTTCCCCGTGGGGACAATTTTCTCTTCAGAACCTTGGGTTTCTTTCTTCTCTTCAGGCACGTTTTTCCTCCTTCTTCTGACTCGCTTTGAGGGCCGGGGGTACGGGCATTCCGATCGCCTCGGTTAACTCCTTCGGTGGGTTTTGGCGCGTGGCAGACTGCAAATAAGTCCCCGTCAGAATCGGGTCAACCGCCTTCATATTGTGCGCGCGAGTGTAGAAGCGGTGGGATTGCTTAATCTGACCCCGTTCCTGCATCGCATCATTAGAGATTTTCTTGCGAAGTTTAATGATTGCATCAATCACTGCTTCAGGACGAGGAGGACACCCAGGCATATAGACATCCACGGGAATCAGTTTATCCACACCACGCACTGCGGTGGGTGAATCTGCGGAAAACATACCGCCAGTAATGGTGCAAGCGCCCATTGCGATCACATATTTTGGTTCCGGCATTTGCTCATACAAACGGACCAAAATCGGTGCGTATTTCATGGTAATCGTGCCTGCGGTAATGATTAAATCCGCTTGGCGAGGACTGGAACGGGGGACCAACCCGAAGCGATCAAAGTCAAACCGGGACCCGATTAAGGCCGCAAATTCGATGAAACAGCAGGCGGTGCCGTACATCAGGGGCCAAAGACTAGAGAGTCTAGCCCAGTTGTGGAGGTCATCCACCGTGGTGAGGATGACATTTTCTGAGAGTTCCTGAGTGACTTCCGGTCTGGCGATCGGGTTAATGAGCCGTCCTTCACTCAGATTTGGGGGAGTTGAATTAGATTTCATGACCATTCTAAGGCTCCTTTACGCCATGCATACACGAGAGCAATCACAAGGATTGTGATAAAAATGAGGGCTTCAATAAAGGCCAACACTCCGAGTCGGTGGAATGCGACAGCCCAGGGATAGAGAAACACGGTCTCAACATCAAAGACCACAAAGACCAGGGCAAACATATAGTAGCGGATATTAAATTGGATCCATGCCCCGCCAATGGGTTCGACGCCGGATTCATAAGTGGTTCGCCGTTCAGGAGAGGTTGCTTTGGGTCTAACTAATCTCGATGTACTGAGGGCCAGGATCGGGACTAGGCTGCAAACCAACAGGAAACCCAGGAGATATTCGTAGCCGGAGAGGACAAACACAATAAGTAACTCTAGCCAGATAGGACTTGTACGACTGGTTTACATTTTTACATAATTGTGGAGGCAGCCGCTAAGAGAACTGTTCGTCTTCAGGCGTTATCCAAGTTCGTAGCAACGACTGAAGTCGTTATCCAAGTTCGTAGTAACGCCTTCAGTCGTTATCCGGCGTTTGTAGTAACGACTTCAGTCGTTATCCGGTGTTTGTAGTAACGACTTCAGTCGTTATCCGGCGTTTGTAGTAACGACTTCAGTCGTTATCTTCAGTTCGTAGTAACGACTTCAGTCGTTATCCGGTGTTTGTAGTAACGACTTCAGTCGTTATCCGGTGTTTGTAGTAACGACTTCAGTCGTTATCCGGTGTACATGGCGATCGCCAGCAACCCTTTCAGGAGAGTTTAAACCCTTGCCGGTTGTAGCAACCGGGGCAGTGGCGCTGTGATTATCCATCCGGAAACGACTGAAGTCGTTACTACGAACCTAAGAGAACGACTGAAGTCGTTACTACGAACTGAAGAGAACGACTGAAGTCGTTACTACGAACCTAAGAGAACGACTGAAGTTGTTACTACGAACTGGGGACAACGACTGAAGTCGTTACTACGAACTGAAGATAACGACTGAAGTCGTTACTACGAACACCGGAGAACGACTGAAGTCGTTACTACGAACACCGGAGAACGCCTGAAGTCGTTACTACGAACTGGGGAGAATTGGGTGGGACCGATCGCGAAGGAAGATTTAAGCTGTAACCGTTATGAATGGAAAGCGGTTCACTACTATGTCATAATCTTTAACATCGTTTTAATGTTTGGACCTTCCCATCCTTTGAGTTCGATGAACACTGAAGAAGCCCTTCAACCTGAAGAACTAGATCAGTATGAATGCCGCTCATGCGGCTACGTTTATGAACCCGAGAAGGGAGATGGCCGTAAAATTGCTCCTGAAACAGCATTTACGGAGGTTCCCCTAACTTGGCGCTGCCCGGTTTGTGGGGCCAAACCCACACAATTTAGCAACATTGGACCGAAAGGGACCGCCTCGGGGTTTAAGGAAAATTACGGCTTTGGGTTTGGGGCCAATACCCTGACTGGGGCGCAGAAAAATATCTTGATTTTTAGTGCCTTGGCACTCGGATTCATCTTTTTTCTGAGTTTGTATGGTTTACGCTAAAAAACTGAGTTGCTAGAACCCCTCACCCTAAGCTCGAAATAGCCGCTAACTGCCGGGGTGACGGCCCGATTGGTTTGGGTGTTACCCCCGTTCATGATTGAGAAATAGATAAATTTTGAAGGTGATGGACTCCATCTTAAAAAGTTTGAAACGAATTGTTGCATTGCTTGCGGTTGTCCTACTCTGTGTCAGTTGCAGCAAGGTCCCCTCTTTGAGCTACAACCCTTGGAATGTTGTCCCGTTACCCACAGAAGCTAACCTGAATGACATTAGCTTTACCGATGACCTCCAGCATGGATGGTTAGTGGGCTCTGAAGCGACGCTGCTGGAAACTGCCGATGGGGGGAAAACCTGGGAACTCAAGCAGTTAGGCTTAGATGACGAACGTGCTCGCCTGAATTCGGTCAGTTTTGCGGGTTCAGAGGGATGGATCGTCGGTGAACCTTCAATTTTGCTGCATACTACAGATACGGGACAATCTTGGGAACAAATTGCACTCAGCGATAAGCTCCCGGGTAGTCCTTTAACTATTGTTGCTCTGGGTGATGATTCGGCGGAGATGACTACCAATGTCGGGGCGATTTATCGCACCCAAGATGGTGGGAAAACCTGGAAGGCAATGGTAGAAGAGGCGGTTGGGGTGATTAGAAATCTCGATCGCTCGCCGGATGGGAAATATATCGCTGTCTCTGCCAAAGGAAACTTCTTCTCGATGTGGGAACCGGGTCAAAGTGCCTGGGCCCCTCATAATCGCAACAGTTCGCGACGCATCCAAAATATGGGATTTTCCGCTGATGGTCGTCTGTGGATGTTGGCCCGTGGGGGTCAGTTGCAATTTAGCACCCCAGAGGACCCGGAAAATTGGGATGAAGCGATCTATCCGGAGTTTTCCACAAGCTGGGGACTGCTGGATTTAGCTTATCGAACTCCCGATGAACTGTGGATTGGGGGCGGTAGTGGCAACTTACTCCGGAGTATCGATGGTGGGGTCACCTGGGAAAAAGACCGTGAGGTAGAAGATGTGCCTTCTAATTTTTACAAGGTCCTGTTCCTGAATGAAGAGACGGGTTTTGCGATCGGTCAACGAGGGATTCTCCTGAAATATCACGGGACCTCCGAAGCGGCCTAAGTTTAGGCCCTTAACCGGGGGGCGATCGGGCGATCGCAGGAGTTTTTGGATTTTATTCCCTGAACTTGCTTGTGATGGTTTCTGAAGTTTTGTATCATAGATTAAGATTTTGCGCGTTGTTAGAGGAGGAATCTGAATGTCTACAGGCTCGACCGGAGAACGTCCGTTTGCTGATATTGTTACCAGCATTCGCTATTGGGTGATTCACAGCATCACCATTCCGGCCTTATTTATCGCCGGTTGGCTGTTTGTGAGCACTGGGTTAGCCTACGATGCGTTTGGCACCCCTCGTCCGAACGAATATTTCAGCCAAGAACGCTTGGAAGTGCCGATCGTTCAGGACCGCTTTAGTGCGAAAGACCAGATTAACGACTTGATGATTAAGTAAATCAATGTAAGGAGGTAGTCCATCGTGACGACAAATCGTTCAAACGAGCCAATTTCTTATCCCATTTTTACCGTTCGCTGGATAGCTGTTCATACCCTAGCTGTTCCTACGGTATTCTTCTTGGGTGCGATCGCGGCGATGCAGTTCATTCAACGATAAGTTCAGGAGAATTCAATGCCAACTCGCAGTTCTAATCCCAACAAGCAACCTGTTGAACTTAACCGGACTTCCCTCTACTTGGGCTTACTTCTGGTTTTTGTTCTCGGAATTCTGTTTTCCAGTTATTTCTTCAACTAACTGGTAAAGTTTGTCTAGTTTGAGTTGATTTAACCAAATCCGTAATTTTTTAATGGGGAGGCAAGTGTAATGTCTGGAGAAACAAGAATTCCTTTGTGGATTATCGGTACGATCGCCGGGATGGGTGTCCTCACGGTTGTGGGTCTGTTCTTCTATGGAGCCTACGTTGGTGTAGGTTCCTCGATGTAGAGTTCGGTTCTATCTATATCAAGAGGTTAACCTCTAAAATCTAACCATCCGGAATAAAAATGCCGCCCACTTTACAGCAGGCGGTATTTTTATTGCAGTTAGTCGTAAAAAACCCACACCTTCCAATATCTTCTCCATGTTCGTAGTAACGACTTCAGTCGTTATCCCCTCCATGTTCGTAGTAACGACTTCAGTCGTTCTCTTATCAAAGTTCGTAGTAACGACTTCAGTCGTTATCTTATCAAAGTTCGTAGTAACGACTTCAGTCGTTATCTTCTCTAATGTTCGTAGTATTTGCAGAGATTTGGCGGCGATCGCAACAACCCACACCCCCATCAGGATTCTTACTACGAACCCGGAAACGACTGAAGTCGTTACTACGAACCCGGAAACGACTGAAGTCGTTACTACGAACATGGAAACGACTGAAGTCGTTACTACGAACATGGAAACGACTGAAGTCGTTACTACGAACCCGGAAACGACTGAAGTCGTTACTACGAACATGGAGAACTACTGAAGTTGTGGGTTAGTCAACCCAGAATCCTGAATCTAAATCTTTTCCCCCTTAACCTTTTATAGCGGTAAACTCGGGGGACCTGGGGGGGAAATTTGCCGTTCAATGGACACTTTGTGACTCTCGCGTTGGGTTTGCATTTCTACAGCGATCGCCTCAAATTGCACCTGCAAACTGCCATAAGGCACCATCAATTCTCGACTGCCTTCCACATCCCCAAATCCCGTCGGCCAAAACTGGGTTAACCAGTGGGGTCCATCCAGAACCGTCCGACTCTGGCGATCGAGTACCCATAATTTCACATAAATTCGGGGTAGCATCTGGGGCAGTTGCACCGTGACTTTGACCGATCGCCCTGCGCTTAATTCTCCCTTGGGTAAACTCAAGCGCGGGTTGGGAACCGGCTGATCTGCCGGTAACAGCAAGAGGGCCGCCCCTTCTTTAGCACTAGCAGCAGTAACCGATGCTTCTGCGAGTAACTCATCATCAACCACAATTTCCCGGGCTTCCCAGTCAATTTCCTCCGGTTCTGGAGGCAACTCTCCAGGGACTTCTGGATGATTTTCCTCTCCTGTCTGATATGCGATCGCCTCATCCATCTCAAATGGATTTTGTGCCAATTCCGACTCTTCCAACTCCTGGGAAACCGGAGTAAAACTAATTTTCAGCCAATCGGACAACTCGCGATCGCCCGCCAAGGCATTCAACCGAGAAAAGAACCGATCCTGTAAATGTAAGGATTGAAACGCTCGATCCACCGGAGAAGCCTTTTTATCACCCAGATCCGGTTCTGCTTTCACCTCCGGGGAGGGGGGAGTCGCCTCAGTTTCTGCCGGTGTAGTCGGCAATTCCTGGGGAACCGGGGCACTCGTAGGCTGGGTTTCCGATTCTGCCGGTTTTGCAGTCTCGGGATCTGGCGATTTCACTTCCTCTACTGGCGGTGGCGGTTGAGGACGCTTAAAGGTTGGCAAATCCAAGGGTTTCGGCCCTTGGGGAGCTTTTCCTTGAGGTTTAACAATCTGTGGCGGCAACACCTGATTTCCCGAGGGTTCAAAGGAAATCGGTTGACTCTTCTTAATCGTTTCCAGAATTTCATCAAACGAGGCATCGATTTCTTCAACATTCTGCTGATGAATCGATTCCCGAGAATGCTCTAACAGCTTGTCCTCATTCAAGTCTGAGGAAATCGCCCCGAGTAAGTCATCTAAATCCGCAGTAATCGTAAACGATCGCACCCCTAAGCGGGTCCCACTGCCATCAGACAAACTCACCTCTCCTAACAACAGATGACTCGGGGTTTGTTCTGGAATCTCCACCGGACAGCTAAATTGCATCGGTAGCGTTCCCGCAGACAAGGGAAGTCCTACCTCCACAATTTTTGCCCCAGTCTGGGGATTTTTCAGCATCACCCGCAATTCTAAACCGGGAAGGCGATCGCCGACTTTGCCATCAACCGCCTCAATCCGTCCCTCTAGGGTTAAAACTTTACCCCATTTCACCATATAGGTTTCCCGCTGCAACACCAGTTGCAACGAGGGCAGTTTTTGAGGCTCTGCCTGGGGTGGCAAGGGGGGGACCGGAGGGGGATTAGTGCTGGACCCTTCCGCCACTGAGGGGATGCGATCGGGAAAAGCGTACAATTTGCCCGGGAGGGAGGGGTCCGCAACGGGTGTGGTAGTGCCTGGGTTCTGTTCCAGTGCCACCCCGGTTGCCTCATCTTCCGCAACTGCTTCAGCGGCAGCTTGGAGGCGATCGGTCCCTTCCTCCTCGGCAAATTCTTCCTCGCGATCGGATTCCGTTTCCTCCTCGAAACCCGAACTCAGACCCCCAGAGAAATCGCTACCCCCTTCCTCCTCAATGGATAACACCTCAACCCGAATCGAACCCTGAGTCGTTTGGTCCAGAAAACAGGTAAAATCCCAGAATCCGGGCTTGAGACGAGTAAACGGGATCACCACCATCAAACCCTCTGCATTGGTGCGAGTCCCCCGCTTCTGCATCCGACGCTTTGGCGGAAACTCTTCCGACGATTGATAAATCGCCCGAATCTCCACCGGCACATTATTCCGGCTACACCGCGCAACCATGCGATAGCGCCCTTCCAAAATTTCCACTTCCGGAGATTCTACGGAAAGCCACGAGCGATCGCCTTCTTTCTGGATCAGAAATTCCCAGTCTTCCATCGGTTCCGACACAGATAACCCTTGCCTGAGTTGTTTTTGCCAATTATGTCTGTCAGTTTAACCCACCCAGAGCTCATCTGGAATCACCCGACCCCCTTGAGTTGGCAAAGCCCTACACCCTGAAGGGTGCGGCTACAAAAACAAAGCCTGCCTCCGCAGGCTCAAGACAAGAGAGACTTTTAAACACTCGCTTTCGTTTTAGTTCGTAGTAACGACTTCAGTCGTTCTCTTAAGTTCGTAGTAACGACTTCAGTCGTTCTCTTAAGTTCGTAGTAACGACTTCAGTCGTTCTCTTATCTTCGTTCGTAGTAACGACTTCAGTCGTTTCCGGATCCCCCAACTCAATTAATTTATCATCAATAAAAAACACTCCCTTGACATCATGACCGATCGCCTCCCCCAATCCCTTTCTCTAACCCAATCCCTCCACCAAGTCACCGCTGAGTTACAATCCATCAATCCAGTCCCGGGACTGCTGAGATTTACTATCCTCGGATGCCTTACTCTCAGCCTCCTCCTGACAGCCTGGAACACCGCCAACCCCATCCTGTTCGCCACCACTGCCACCCTCGGAGGCTTCCTCTGTGGATTTTGGCTAATTTGCACCCATGATATGACCCATCAAACCCTCACCGGATGGAAAAACTGCGATCGCCTGCTTCCCTACCTCATCAGTTGGCCCCTATTCTGGCCTTACGGGGTTTATGCCACCCTGCATCCCTGGCATCATGCCTGGAATGGCATCAATCTGCGGGACCCGGAACGAGTGCAATGGACTGAACAAGAGTATCAAGAAGCTCATCCGGTGGTGCAATTCTATATTCGCCACCAATGGGCGATCGATATTGCCATCTTTGGCGGCATCGGACTCATCCTCAAAACCCTCCTCAAAGGACTCCAATTCCAAGAACAAATTCCCCGACTGCGACAACAATTAACCCGGGATATTCTCGGCAGCCTGAGCATTCACAGTTTGTTATTCACCGGCGCTTATCTACAGGGAAAAGTGCTGCATTATCTTTTGTTATGGCTGATTTTAGAACGGGCGATCGGACTTGTCATGCAAACCCGAGACCATATAGAACATTATGGCTTGTGGGGAACATCGAACACCCCTCACCTCACCCAACTCTATGCCGGACGAAATATAGCCACCCATCCCCTGATCGGATGGTTAATGGGAGGATTGCCTTATCATGCTATTCATCACGCTTTTCCTGGAATCCCCTTTTATCAGCTTCCTGAAGCCTGCGATCGGATTCAGACCGTTCTAAAAGAGCATGATTTGCCTCTGATGAAACTTGACCCTGGTTATCTCAAATCCGCTTATCACTTAGGGAAAAATCCAGTTTTAATTGGCGCAAGTAATGAGAATACCAGCAACCGAGCGATCGCTACTTAAACAAAAGACAGTTTAAAAGGGAGTTTAATAGTTCCGGTTCACCCAGGAGAAGCAGTTCATCCCCTTAGCACTAAAAGTAAATTTCTCCATTATCTAGCTTTTGCTGAAGTTTGTTTTTCACCTTGTTGGTTGAACCCAAGCCCTGCAATAAATCATCTAAGTTTTTATAGGTGATTTCATCACGTCGGTCGGTAATCCGTTGAATTGTATTGTTACGCATCCCGCTACCCTTAAATGCTTTTATCAGATCACCAACGCTGGCTGTATTAATATTAACACCAGACTTTTTGGTAAAGGTTTCTGGAATTTTTGGAACAGCTTCTACCTCCGATGGGGTCACGTCTAGCGAGTTGATCTCTTTTGGAGCTTCTGGATCTGTTGGAAAACCCTGGGGATGGGAAGGCGTTGATACAACAGAGTCAGTCTGAGTTAAATTGTTAAAATTCTTGGTTTCTAGCGGTTTTAAAACTTCAGAGCTATCCGCTGAATTTTCTAATTGTCTTTCCGTTTCCTTCGGTAAAAGGTGAAACTCAATCTCAGTATTTTTAATTTTCAGTTCAAGAAGATTGGGACAACCCGGAGCGAATAAGTAAGCTAAATCAGGAATAGATTTTTTTCCATCAAACCGAACGTCAGCTAACCAGTCCCTAAATGTTGTAAAGTGACTGGTTAAAAGCTCATAATTTTTGGCTTCACCAAAGGCTTTGGCAATCACCTCGCCATTATGCCTTAATTCGGCATAACCATCAAAATTGTGACCCTCTAAATTCGTTGTGGTTTGTGCTACGATTAGCTCATAGCCTTGTTTACCAGAAAGCCGTTTCCATTGTTGATGACCCTGGTGATTGAATGTACCAGTAATCGGACTCGGTGCGTTCCCTAATTTTTGACTCCATTGTTGAATACAGAGTTCTTCTAGTTTAGCTCGTGACTGAAACTCAAATTGATTAAAAGATTTGTCGTGATGCTTGAAATAGCGTTGATGAACCTCTAAAACTTGACTGCCATATCGCTGGCAAAATTCTCGCAAACTATTAAAATCTGTTCCTGCTTTTAAGTCAATGCTCTGAACCTCTTTCTGAAATTCGGCGAAATCTTTATAGCCTTGATAGGCACTATAAAGCCGGTTGTCGATTTTAGAGCGTATTTCTTCACACTCTTTGTTTCTAAATCTAACTAATCGGATCTCTCCGGGATAAACTCGACTTTTTAAAGCCTCATGTTCCTGGATAAATTTTTGAACATCATCAGATAAACCCGAAATATACAAGCCTAAAGGTAAACTCCCTTGATAGGAGTCTTCAATTTCATTAATTAAATGCCGAAAGGTATTAACGGCATCTTTAGACCTCTCACTTTGATAAAGTGAATCCAACTCATCAATCAAGAAAAATAAGCCAAATCCTTGATTTTTGAAGCTTTGGACTATTTCCAGGAACGTTTCAATCAGGTCACAACCTGAGTCAATTAATAATTGCTTTAGTTTAGTTTTGACCTGGCTACTTTTTTTGGAAGTTATGATGAGATTAACACGGCTTGCCTCATCAAAAAATAATTCTTCCAAGCAAAGAACCGCTGATTGCTTAAAACTAGGATCTGGAGTCTCAACTAATGCAATCTTAAAGACTTCACTAATCAAATGCAAATAAAATTCGCGACTAAATCCCTCGGCGCTAGGATTGGTGAGCAAGCTGTTTAAATTAGCAGAAATTGGAATAATTATTCTACCTGTATCGGAGCGGTTTGCCTCCAGTCTTTGATGCAGATAATCCAAAATAGCAGTTTTTCCACTTCCCGAGTCTGCTGCAATCATTCTAAAGATAAATTTTTGTTGCTGAAAACAAAATTTCAAGTCATCTTCAATGAGTTCAGTAATCGTGTTAATGGAATTACCCGATAGACTCTCAGCTTGGTTACCTTCAGGCCCTTCTGAACCTCTCGGCTTTACTTCACGGTCAATCCAAATTTCCTCGACGAGCTTTAAACCCTTTTTGACTCGAAGCAGAAAATCGGTAATCGCTTGTTTTTGTCCGGCATTTTCTGGCATGATTGATCATCAAAAACTACTCAACCCACTGAAGATTTTTATCTTCTCGTCCTTGCACGACTGAAATTAAACCCTCTTCCTGTAAACGCTTGTAATAACGCTGAAGCAAGTCTCCTGAGATATTATACTCCTGAGAAAATTTCTGGAGAATCTCTTTTTCCCGCATCACATAAGTTCCGGTCATAGACTGACGTTTCCGTTCTTCAAAATAAAATTTCTTGAATTTCTCCAGAAATTCTTCAAAGCCTAAATCTTTCTCCTGACTGATTTCTCCCATTTTACCAAAAGACGCCGTAAGTTTCAGGCAAGCCATGAGAGCATTGACAACTCGACTTCCTTTGACCGTCGTGAACTCATAGTCTGTAGTTTGAAGATTTGTAACTAATGCCTCTTTTCCCGAGAGGGAAACGGTCACGCGCCGCAATTTAGGTGATTCTAAAAATTTTTGTTCAAGTAAGGAGTCGCAGATAGTCCCGGCTTCAGTACGATAAGACTTTGGGAGATATCTTTTCACCGTACCCTGGGTCACAGACTTCTGTTCTTCTTCAGTATAAGCAAAAGCATACAAAAGATAGAGCAACTCTCCAGTGGATAAGTTGGCCATGAAACTAGACTCCCATGTGTATTTTAGGCTGAGACAAACCACAACAATTCGGATTATAACAGAGTAGCGCGCTTATGAACTGCAAACATAACAATACTAAATGATTTGTAACAAAGTCAGGGAGCAAGAGGCGATCGCGCAGACGCCATAGCGAAGCGATGCCTACTTGAAAAGCGCACGCCCCTCCTACACCCAACCTTGCCCATCACCCCCCGCAGACATCCGCGAACTCTCAACCGATGAACTTTTAACCGTCCGGTGGGCGTGGTTATGCAGTCGGAATCACCAAAAGCATCAAGCCACCTCCAGTGTTTTCGCTTCAGGAATCACTTCACCTTCGGCTTGCCAAGCCTCTAGATACATTTCAATCACTTCTTCCCCATTGCGGATAGCTTCCTCCCGAGTTTTTCCGTGAGTACAAGGCATCACGACTAAATCAGAAAACTCGGGAATTGTGACTAGGAAAAGTTGATCTTCATCAGACCATTGAACAATCATGCTGTATCGATTCATGAATCCCCCTCCTCTTTCAACTCTTCTAATTCAGTCAGTAGTTTTTCCAGTTGTTTTTCTAGGTAAAGTGGCACATCATCTCCATTCTGACCTGGAATTGTCAGTGTTTTTCCAATCAGAGGATGTCGCCAACGCTCATGGCTGCCCTTGCCGCGCTTAGGCAAGTAAACAAATCCGTACCGTGCAATTTGAGCTTTCAACTCTCGAATCTTCCTGGGCATGGATATGATTTGGGGGTTCTACTTTAGTTTATCACGTCTGTTGATGACCCTGGTAAAGGTTGGTATAATGGCTCAAACAGCAATAACGCTTGTACTATGACTCTTTCCGTTCATCGCCCTGTTCTCTATCCCGATTCTGATGGTCAACCGATCGCACACAATACGCGCCAGTTCCAATGGATTGTCCTGATTAAGGAAAATTTAGAATGCTGCTTTGCGGATCAGCCCGATGTGTTTGTGGCGGGGGATCTGCTCTGGTATCCCGTGGAGGGGGAGCCGAAGATTCGGGTGGCACCTGATGTGTTTGTGGTGTTTGGTCGGCCCAAGGGCGATCGCGAAGCGTCTCCGCAGGAGAATCGCGGTTCCTATCGCCAGTGGGAAGAGGGAAATATTGCTCCCCAGGTCGTGTTTGAGATTCTTTCGCCGGGAAATCGCCTCCAGGCAATGGTGAATAAACAGCAATTTTATCAACGCTATGGGGTGGAGGAATACTATATTTATGACCCTGATCATCATGATTTTGTCGGTCTTCAGCGAGTGGAGGGGGAATTTCAGACGATTGAGGCGATCGCCCAATGGACTAGCCCCCGTTTAGGGATTCGCTTCGAGTTCACTCCCGAAACTTTGACAATTTACCGCCCCGATGGGGAAAGATTCCTGACGACGATTGAACGGGAGCAAGAGCGATCGGCAGCGCGGGAGGCAGCAGCAGCAGAACGCGAACGGGCGGAACGGTTAGCGGCGCAGTTGCGGGCGTTGGGAATTGAGCCGGAATCGTAGTGGATTGCGATCGCCTCTTCTATCTCCCGCATGAATTATTATCCAGGACCCTACTGTTTACAGGGACTTACGCTTAACCTCAAATTCCCTTTGGAAACAGGAATAACACCCCTTAAATTCTCTAAACAAGTTAGTCTTTCATAGACTAAGAATAGAGTAATTCCTGATAATAAGCCTCGGTATCTTGGGGTAAAAATGTAGTGGGTTGTAAGGATTTGTCCTTAAGTTTAAAGGCTTGAGTAATTTGGATTTGGCTCAAAAAGTCCAAATCATGGGAAATTACCCAGATTGCGCCTTGATAGTCATTAATTGCTTGAATCATTTGTTCGACGGTTTCAATGTCTAAATTGTTGGTGGGTTCATCGAGAATCAGTAAATCAATTTCGGAAATACTGATCATGGCGATCGCTAATCGGGCTAACTCTCCCCCGCTTAACACTGCCGCCGACTTATACACATCATCGTTCAAGAACAGAAAATGCCCTAACTGTTGCCGTAACAGTTGATAGGATAACTGGGGATTAGCGGACTGCATATTTTCTAAAATCGTTTGCTGACGATTCACAAATCCATAGCTTTGGTCGAGATAAACCACCGTCATGGCTGGGGCGAGTCGCATTTGCTCTGCTTCTAAAATGCCCACCCCGTCGGGGTTAAACAGGGCTTTAATCAGGGTGGATTTTCCAGAACCATTGGGACCGGCGATGACGATGCGATCGCCCGAACCCAGATGCAACCGAAAATTCTCGATTAACAGGCGATCGCCTACTTTAAGCAAGGCATTGTCAATCTCAACCAGAGTTTTCCGTTTCAAACTTTTCTCTTCCAGTTGGATATTCGTTGCTTTGACGGTTTTAATTTTTGTCTCAGCTACCTTTTGTGAGGCTTGAGCAAGGATAGCCTCATTTTGTTCCGCCGCTTTGCCTGCGGTGGAGGAAGCGCGATTGGCAAAATAGCGTTTTGCCATCTTACCCATACTGCCACTCTCGGCTTTTTGTTCACCCCGTTTCTGAGATTGTGCGGCTCGTTTTTGTTCAGCGAGGGCGGTGATTTGAGCGCGTTTTAAGGCTTTTTTGGCGACTTCATGCGATCGCCTTGCAGCCGCTAGAGCAATCCGTTTCTGTTCTCGATAAAAGGAATAATCGCCCCCATAAACATTCACCCCTTGGGGCGTTAATTCCCAAGTTGTTGTCACCACCCGATCGAGAAAAAAGGGCTTATGGGAAACAATAACAAAAGCCCCGGGAAATTGCTCCAGACTGGCGCGCAGACTCTCTAAGGTGAGTAAATCAAGGTGATTGGTAGGTTCATCCAACAGCAAAACATCCGGCGTTTGGGCTAAACCTACGGAGAGAAACAGCTTGGTTAATTCTCCCCCACTCAAGCGGTGCAGAGGCAAAGATAAGTCACAATGGGTATTGAATTGACTCCCTAAAAGCTCCTCAATGCGCCACCATTCCTCATCCAGGGCGCTGAGGAACTGAAAAATGGTCTGTTCTTGCTGGATTGGGCTCAGGGTGCCGACTTGGGGCAAGTAATAGATAGAACCTCGACGCACCAGAGAACCCCGATGGGTTTGAATCTGTCCGGCTAAGAGCTGCATCAGGGTAGACTTACCGCTGCCGTTTGAGCCCACTAAGGCAATGCGATCGTCTTGTTCCACTGTCACATTCACCCCGGAAAACAGGGTGCGGGTTTGCTCAACGGTGTAGGCTAAATTCTCACCCCATAAAACAACGGTATTTCTGGTATTTCTCGTTTTTTCCATACTGAATCCTCTGGCTCATGACCTGTTTGTTGCGAGTTGCGGTTATATAGCTCAGAAGATTCTTCATGTTCTTAAGGAGAGTCGTACAGATACAAGTGAGAAGTCAGGGTTGAAACCGACCTTTTTCAACTATAACCAATCCCCTCAGTTTTTGACAACCCCTCTGGTCAGCCCATCGGGGGCTACTGCACAATTTGGAACGCGAAACTCACCTCTAACGGTCGCCAGCACCCTTCCCGTGAGTAAATCCCACAGTTTCAGGGTGTTGTCATAAGATGCGGAAACCGCTTCTGATACCAAATCCGGTTGGTAAAAGTCGGTTTTCGCTTTTAGCCCGCGCCCGGTGGCCCCCTTCGACCCCCTTCGACGGAGCTCAGGACTCAGGACAGGCTTCGACGGAGCTCAGGACAGGCTTTGTGCCTGTAGCCTCCGGGCTTGAGCCTGTGGGTTTTTACAGACCGATTCCAACCGGATTCCGTATGAGCGATCGCCTGCTGGTGGGGTCTGTGCAAACTCCCCTCAACTCCCGCTGGCTCTCCCTCCTGGACTATGGTTAAGATTTATTTAAAATCAGTAGTAATTTTCTTAACTTGGGTTATGATGACCAAATGATATCGGTCCCATTCGGGTGATTTTTGACAACAGGTGCGAATCTCTTTTAAGCTGCGCTGATGCGCTTTGAGCAGTGCTTGCTCAATATCATGATTGCGTTCCCCAGATTTGCGCTGGGTCCAGTCGCGACATTCGGTCGCGGCAACTCCTAATCCAGCACGGGCAAATAACATTAGAACGTCAATTAACATCAACTAACCCCTCCCCTCACAAACCGAACTGGATTGAGTATTTATTTTACTCGATTTGACATGGAGTGAGAAGGGATTGGGAGCATCTCACACCTTTTAATGATCGATATAGGGTGTTTCTTGATTTCGGGGTGATGACAAGAGAACAGTTAACTCAAAAGATGTCTGCCGATCGCCATTATTTTGGGCAAGCGGGCTTTTCGTCCTACTAATCCTGGACGGATATAATCATTGACTCACTAAGGCTTCATTCAAAACGCTGATGGCGTTCACTGTTTGCAGCAATATTACCTCATAAAATGGGCGTTTTGCTGGCATTCCTCTTCGTCAAAATCTCTATCCAATCCCACTATAAAATAGAGGTGAAAAAAATTGCCTAATCCCACACTAACCGACTATAATTGGTTAATATCGGCTTTACCTATCCTGGAGAAGAAGCTACTACCGGACACTTCCCCAGCACTTCGCATTTTTTTGCAAGCTCGCGAACAATACTGGCTTCCTGCTAGTTCGGAAAATATTCCCCAAATTTTACGGGGCTTAACTCAGACCGGGGACAGGAAAAAGCGGTTGGTTGCTGCTGCAAAAAGTTGTCTAGGAGAGGGACTTAAAATCCAGACCAATGCTCATGCGATTTGGCTCGGTCAGATTAACAAAGGGGTCCGAATTTTTTATCCCAATGTCACTCTTAAAGTCCGTCAAGCTCGTCCATCAGCTTATTCAGGAACTCCCGATCCATTCCTACCCGCTTGGTGGAAACGGGAGAAGCTGGGAAGAGACGATCTCCAGAAAAAACTAGGGGATTCTATTAAAACACCCAAGGTGCTGGCTTTTGGAGAAGAAGCAGGAGTTGCTTATTGCCTCGAAGAACGAGTTTCCTGTCAACCCCTGAATCCTCAGCTTAATCGCGATCGCCAAAGGATGAAAGACCAGTTTATCCCCCTGTTGATGCAGTGGTATGAACCCGTTGAATGGCAACCGCTCTCAACAGCCTGTAAGACGACGCCAGATCGGCTTTTCCATCAGGCTTTAACCAGTCTAGCAATGGCTGAAATAAAACCTGCACAAGTTGATACTTTTCGTCAACTCGTCGATCACTTCTCCAATGACAAAGTAGAGGTTCCCTTCAGTATTGCTCATGGGGATATGTGTATAAACAATGCTGGTATTACCTCCACAGGCGATTTTATTTTACTCGATTGGGAAACCTGGGGAAAGCATCCGATTGTTGCAGAGTTTGCGCGTTTGATTATCTCTTTTAGTATTGGCAGTGAAATTCACGACTCCATTCGCCAACTCTATGCTCAACGGTTCGAGCAACCCCTTGAAGCTTTCGAGTTCCAATTGCTGTTTTATTACCTATTAGGATTTAGTGAAAAGATTATTCGTTACTCTCAAATCCAATCCGATCAAGACCGCTACCGTCGTCTACAAAAGCTCCCCTTTCTTGATGCCGCTACTGAAATGGGACAGATTTTGGAGCTGATTTAATCATGACTTCTACTCAATCCGGTACTGATAAGTCTGGAAAACAGCAGCGAGATATCCCCCCTTTCAACCTGAAAAACCCCGGTAAAAAAACCGGGGTTCTCTACAACTCACTTAGGTGGTAATCGCCCTTAAACCAAAGCCGGTTGAGGGACGGAAATCGCCTCCCCAGACAAACTGAAGGCGCGGGATTCGGTAATCTTCACCTGGACTAACTGTCCCTTTAACTGATTGATATCCCCGGTGAAGAAGGTGAGGCGGTTGCCGCGTGTTCTTCCCATGACTTGAGTGGGGTCTTTGGCATTTTGCTCCTCGACTAAGACCTCTTCAATTCGCCCGAGATACCGTTGCGATCGCTCGGCTGCCTTGATAGATACTAAGTGATTCAACCGTTGCAGGCGATCGCTTTTCACCTCTTCACTCAACTGATTCTCCCACACCGCCGCCGGTGTCCCCGGACGTGGGGAATAGGCAGCAGTATTGAGCATATCAAAGCTAATCTCTTCTAACAGCTTTAGCGTATTTTCAAACTGCTCCTCGGTTTCCCCAGGAAAGCCGACAATCGCATCGGCACTGATAGAAGCATCGGGCATATAGTGGCGAATCATATCAATAATTCGACGATATTTTTCCTGGGTATAACCCCGCGCCATCGCCTTCAATATGTCGTTATCCCCCGATTGAAAGGGGATATGAAAATGTTCGCAAAGTTTCGGCAATTCCTGACAAGCCCGAATTAATCTCTCAGTGAAATAGCGCGGGTGAGAGGTGGCAAAGCGAATCCGTTCAATTCCCGGGACATCATGGACGAAATAGAGCAAATCCGTCAGGGTATGTAAATGTCTTCCCTCCGGTGTAGTTCCCGGTAAATCTCTGCCGTAGGCGTCGATATTTTGACCCAGCAAGGTGACTTCTTTGTATCCCTGGCGTCCGAGTTCTTCCATTTCGGCGCGGATTGCTTCTGGGGTGCGCGATTGTTCGATGCCACGCACGGAGGGGACAATGCAATAGGTGCAGCGTTCGTTACAGCCGTAAATCACGTTCACCCAGGCAGTAACTTGGCTCTCCCGGCGCGGTTTGGTGATATCCTCCATGATATGCACCGCCTCCGTCGCTACCACTTGGTTCCCGGCGAACACCTGTTCGAGCAAATCCTCTAGGCGGTTGGCGTGTTGGGGTCCCATGACCATATCCAATTCCGGCACCCGGCGCAGGAGTGCTTCTCCTTCCTGTTGTGCCACGCAACCGGCAACGATGAGGGTAAGGTTGGGGTGTTGGAGTTTGCGTTTAGCTTGCCTGCCTAGGTAAGAATAAACTTTATGCTCGGCATTATCCCGAATTGAGCAGGTATTGTAGAGGATGAGGTCGGCTTGGTTGGGGTCTTCGGAAAACTGGAACCCCATATTTTCCAGGATACCTGCCATGCGTTCGGAGTCAGCTTTGTTCATCTGACAGCCGAAGGTGGTGATGTGGTAACGACGAGGAATAGAGGACATAACGTGCTATTTTTCGCAAATGAACGGGCCTGTTGGGTCAATGGCAGTCTGGCATTCAACCGGCTATGGGCGGCAGTCGCCCCGGGGAAAGCCATGACTCGGATGCAAACATAAACTATTATTATAAAGCGTGCCGTCAATTTTACCCACTGAGAATGGAAATCAGAACCCTATGATTCAGGAGCGATCGCAATATAAGGCAACCTGGGACAACCTCGCCGCCAATATGGATGAGGCGAAACTGTATGTGGCGGGACATACGGACGAAGCCGAATTAGACCGCACCGGACTGAATACGGTGAATCGAATTGAGAATTTTGTCGGGATTCAACCCCAGGATATTTGTTTAGAAATAGGCTGTGGGGTGGGTCGCGTTGGCAAGTTTTTAAGTCCCAAATGCCAAAAATGGATCGGCACCGATATTTCGGCGAATATGCTCCACTATGCCGCGCAACGTCTGGACGGGTTATATAATATTGAATTAATCGAATTGAGTGGGGTTGGATTACAGGAAATTGCCGATAATTCCATTGATTTGGTCTACTGTACGGTAGTGTTTATGCATCTGTATGAGTGGGACCGCTATCAGTATTTACAAGAAGCATTTCGCGTGTTAAAGTCCGGGGGACGCTGCTTTTTTGATAATGTAGATTTGACCTCCAGTCATGGATGGGAGGTGTTTATGGCGGGTTATGCTTACCCGATCGATCGACGTCCGGCTTATTTGAGTATGTGTTCGACAGGAGAGGAATTAGAAACTTATGCTCGGCAGTCGGGCTTTTCCGAGATTAAAATCCATCGTTGGGGAGATGCGCGAGTCGGGGTGACGGGGATAAAACCGTGAGGGAATCAATGGATATCCCGGGATTATCTCTGAATTACCATCAAAGGGGTCGGTTTGAACCTACGCCTTTGCGGGTCACCGGCATCAAAACCGTGACCTTTTTGCCATTTTAAATCAATCATTAATATGAACCTAGTGTTGAAAGAAATCCAAGCCACCCTGATTAACCTGATTGCTCAAGGAGTAGCACTGTTACCGGCAATTTTTATTGCGTTAGTTGTTTTGTGTATTACTTGGTATGCTGCCAATGTAGTTCGTCGGCTAACAATGGCGGCAGGACGGCGAGTTTTCAAGAGTCAATCCCTCCGAATGTTAATGGTTCAAACGGCGTATGTTGCAGCCTGGTCTGTGGGAATTATTGTCGCCTGTGTTCTGGCATTTCCCGGTTTGGCATTAGGAGATATTATTGGGTTATTGGGGTTAAGTTCCGTTGCCATTGGTTTTGCCTTTCAGGATATTTTTAAAAATTTCCTAGCGGGAATTTTGCTGTTATTGCAGGAACCCTTTAGACTAGGAGACCAAATTGTTGTAGAAGGATATGAGGGAACGGTGGAGGAAATTGCGATTCGTTCGACGCAAATTCGCACCTATCAAGGGGAACGAGTTGTGATTCCAAATGCGTCAGTTTTTACCAATGCGGTGCAAGTTAGGACAGCGTTTTCCTATCGGCGCACGGATTTAGAAATTGGGGTGGATTATAATACTCCCTTACCGAAAGCCGTAGATACGCTACTGGATGCGGTGTCCCAAGTTCCGGGGGTGTTATCGAAACCGGAACCGGAAGTTGATGTTCTGGGGTTTGGGGAGAGTTCAATTGATATGATGGTGCGATATTGGACGGAACCGGAGAGGCCCTCGGTGCGACGGGTTCAAACGAAAGTGGCGATCGCCTTAAAAGCAGCTTGCGATCGCGCCAATATCAATATTCCCTATCCCATCCGCACCCTGTATTATTATGACCAAGAAAAGTTTGCGGATAATAGTCCCATTTCGGGAAATGGTGATTCGTATGGAGGTTAACAACCCTGGGATTCCTAATTCCCCCGTAGCATTCGTCCTTGAATGACTTTCCAGGTGGCGGGGGTGACTTTTGATGCGGCATGGTAGCAGCGGACTATCAACCCATTGGCATAAAAATAATCCCCTAATGCCTGCTTTTCCTCCGGGGATAACTTCAGGCGATCGCTGGACAAATTGAGAGCAGTTAACCAAGTTTGACGAAGGCGATCGCGAAACTCATAATGCACTTGATAGGCGGCATTGGTATCGGGAATCTCCGTTTGCAGGGATTGCAAAGCAGCGATCGCCTCTTGGCAATCTTTAAAAACCCCCACCTCTTCCACCAAGCGAGTCAAAATACTGACAAACGCCAAATCTCCGGCGCGATCCAGTGCAAAATTGCTGGGGGAATCGAGTAAATAATCCCAATCCAGAACCAATTGTCGCGTGCGATCGCGGGCCAATTTTCGCGCCAGACCCCGAGTCAGTTCCCCCGCCGATTTTTCCACATCCAACGGGCGATCGCAAATAAACGCCAAATTTTTGGTAAAATCCTCCGCTAACCGGCCAGCACGATTGAGCAATTCAGACAAATTGAACCCTAAAATTTCGCATAGACTTAACGCCACATTCTCCGGCGATTCTACTTCCCCCCGCTGCTTCAATTGCTGAATCAGGCTATCCGTAGGATAGGGATTTTCCAACGATAAATCCGGTTCTAAGGTGGCGTTCAAGCTCAACACTAAAAACAGCGCTGCCGTGCGTTTGGCGGCAATGGGAAGCGGTCCATCATCCTCCTCCGTGGATTCCGAGGCCCATCGCAACAGCGATCGCAACTTACTGGTTTTCAGGTACTTTTGAGCCGCTGATTCCATCAAAATTAGTAATTTATCCGCCGTGGGATAGCGGATACCGGACACAAATAAAAAGATTTCTTGCCAGTAGCGCAAAGTCAGATTTTTAGCCGAAATTTGAGCCGCTAAATAATAAGTATCGATATAAATTGCGGTAAAATATTCTTGCCAAGTCACTTGAGTGAAGGCAAAGCGATCCGGGCCAATTTGCAGCAACAAACCCGAGCGCAAGGCGATTTTCTCCAGCATTTTCTCCACCCGATAGCGGGTTTCCCCAATAGTAGGCGTCAGGGATACCCCGGGATTTTTGTTCGAGGGATGATTGGCCTTTTCATGGGGATTCGTGGGAACCGTCGGCAAGGAATTTTTACGCGCTGGGTTGAGAGGGGGGGGATTTTTGTTTAAATTTTCCGTGGCATTCGCATTGACATTCGTTGGTACAGAAAAGGGGAAATACTCATCTTTATGCAAATCCAACAAATGCACAGGAATCCGACTGCTCAAATCAGCCCCGGAAAAAACCGAACGTTCAGCGATCGCACTGCGGAAGGCTAATTGTGCCAGCCACAATTTGGCCAATTCCCGATTCATTTCCGGACTCGCCGCCGATCCCGGGGTCGTGGGAATGTTTCCTGCGGCTTCCAGTAAAATGTGAGAAGTTTGTAGATAAAGCCCTGCCCGATTTTCTGGGATGGAGTGAGAGCGATCGTAGACCAGGCAGAGCAAGGTCAGTGAGAGGGGGAACTCTGCCAAGGACCGGGCGTAAGCATTTTCCGGGCGTTGTAAATCCGCTAACAGCAACTCACCACTCGGGGTTGTAGCGGACGGGGTGTTATACCAATGTCGGATCAAATTCGCCTGTTGTACCTCATCTAACGAGGCGATCGCCACGGAATGAAAGCTGCGCCAGGGATGGTGAAAGACCCCGGATCGGGAACAAGCTACATAGCGATTTTTGGGATAAGTTTCGATAAACCCTTCCAGACGGGCAGTCGCCTCCGCATTTGCAAACGAGGGAATGGTATGCAAATCATCCAGTAAAATCAAAAATCGACCTTGAGCGAGTGCCTCTCGCACCAGTCGTTCCGCCGCCGGAAAACTACAGCGACGAAACTCATCGGCGATCGCTTTTTCAATTTCCCCATCCCCCCCACTCAAGGTTTTCACCGGGATAAACACCGGAATATACCCGCGCCTTATCACCCCCCCGAACCGGGTTCCCCGGAGGGCTTCCAGGCCGATTTTCCTCAGTAAGAGTGACTTTCCGGAACCGGGTGCACCCCAGAGCATCACCCGATCCCGTTCATTGAGCACGGCGATCGGGGATTGGGGAGTAGACTCCACTGGGGAAGCATTCAGATTCGCCATTCCCGGCGCATCCATCTCCCTCACCTGCATCTCCACATAGAGGGATTCTAACGGCAGGGGATCGCGCGTTCCTAACAGATCAATCGTGGCATACCGTTGGAGATAGAGATTGACATAAGTCTCCGAAGCCGAGGCGATCGCCTCCTTAGTTTTTTTATCCAGAGTTCGGGGAAAAATCCCCAATAATTTACTCTTATCTTCCGACAGCGTATCCGTCGCAATTTGGGCGATACTGGTAGCGCCATCCGCAACAATCGTTTTTCGGGGAATCATCATATAAAAAAATTGGGTCTAATCTGAGATTAGCCCGATTATGAACTTACTGTTTGATGTTCTCATTCTCGCAAAAGTTAGAAGATTCGACAAGAGACCCAAAAGGCGTTGTGGGTGTCTGTTGAATCTGACCCCCGGTTTAGGAAAATTCCGAGAGTTGATCGGTTGTCGGTAATAGGGGTCCAGGAATGCTGCCACATCCCAGGCATTGTCCCGGGGAGCCGATTTTGTCGTAGCGTCCAAATTGAGCGAGGGACAGGGATGGATCCTAACCGCCCGGTCACTCCCTCCATGATAATTAACCGAATCTAGCAAATGATCGGCATCCCAATTCTCAAATTTATGTTTTATACCTGTGATTGTCAATGTAATTTTCAATATTTTGTAACACCTGCGCTAAATAGATCGCTATCTTTTCTTTGTCTTCAAGCAATTCACTCCAAAGGATTTGATTGGAAGCCTCATAAAAAGAAACATTCCCATGAGCCAAGTCACAGCGAATTTTTACCACAAAATTAAGCACCGGATGGATGATTCTTTCCGAAAAGGGCAAAAGCCCAAAAACTCCATACATTTCCATCAGCCCTTTAATAGTCTGAGCATCTAAATTACCTGAAATCGGAATATTATTCGGGTCCAAAGTAACCCAGGGCTATTTCATTCTAGTTTAAGACCTGATAGAATAACAGATTAATCTCACCGAGGGTTTAGGTCAAAATGTCCCAAATAACAATTGTTGAAGCATTTGCGGATCTTGAGGATTGCCGTCGTAGAGCGGGAATGCGTCATCAACCAAGCCTCTGTCTAGCCTTATTTACCGTGGCCGTTGCGGCAGGAAATAGGGGTTTTATAGCGATTGAAGATTGGTTAAAAGCCTACTATGATGAACTGTTGGAATTGTTCAAACCTGAAAAAGACCGCTTACCCTCCTACAGTACGATAAGACGAACGTTACTACGAATTGATCAACAACGCTACTCAGCCTGTTTATCCAGTTTTTTGGGGATTGACCCAATAGAAAGCGAAACTATTGCAGTGGACGGCAAAGTTTTGCTATGGTATTATGAAGCGATTAATGATGACGCTAATGTAGATTCTCATCCGGCCATTATGGAAGGCAAGTGCTTACATCGTAGAACGAGGGCTGATTCTCGACCCCTATGAAGTTGATTCAAAAACTAATGAAATCACGGCCTTACCCGCATTTATCAAAGATATGGCCCTCAAGGGTGTAGTGTTCGCTTTTGATGCAATCAGTACCCAAAAAAAACGGCTCAAGTCATCGTAGACAGTGGGAATGACTATATTGGGGCGCTCAAAGGCAACCAATCAGGTCTACTTGAAGCAGTCCAAGCCAATTTTCAAGCTATTCAGACCCATGAATCGAACAATGTTGATCATGGTCGAGTTGAAAAACGCACGGTTAGTATTAGTAATCAGTTAGATAATATTCCGGAATTTCCGGGACTTAAAACCGTGATTCATATTGAGTCATACCGCGAAGTCCATCGAGCAAATATTATTGAAACCAGTGTTAAAATTCGGTTTTATGTTTCCTCTTTGATTGAAACGGCTGAAGTATTTTCCAAGCGGATTCGAGGTGATTGGAGAGTCGAAAACAAGGTTCATTATGTGCGGGATGTAACTCAAGGTGAAGAGGCTTCTCGTATAAGAACAAAACCCTTGGTTCAAATTTGGGCGGTCGCTCGAAATTTTGCACGCTCACATATACCGCGCTTATGGATTTGATAATATGGCTCAAGCCCAAGGTCTGGCGGGATTTTGCCTTAAACTAATTAAGGAGTTGTTTAGAATGAAATAGCCCTGTTTTATTACCAATCAGTTGCAATTAGAAAACTTAACCCTATTAGATTCTCTCAATGATTTTTACTTTAAAGATTTGTTTCCATCACGACAAAAAAAGTTTAAAGATACTTCAATAAAAACAATTATTCTATCAGATAAGGCGGATAAAATAGTTAGGAAAGATGTATCCAGTCGATTCAATTTCAGGGATTTACACATTTAATTTTTAAGAACCAATCAAATATTTTTTTTTCACAATATGACCGTAATCTATTGGACAAAAATCATCTCAAATCTCTGGTGAGGATTCCCTCGGTTCGTTAGCATCACCAACAACCCTAGAAAATTATGGAAAGAATCGAAGCGCTCAAAAATCAGCTAATCAGATGAAAACCTTTATCCAAGACTTTCAGGGGAGAGTTGTTGAAATTGAAAATTATTTTAAATTAGTGAATGAAATGGAAAAGCTTGAATCTCAATCTGGGCGTTCCATAGCTTTCCCTACGGGTTCCTATTATACAGTGGATCGGGAACTCCTGACCATTTTAAAATCTCATTGCTATTTACTGCTTTATAATTTAATTGAGCCTTCGATTAGAAATGGGCTTAAGGCTATCCACGATGCCATTGCACTTGAGCAATTAACCTACCAAGAACTCCATCCCAAAATTCAGAAATTATGGATTCTCAACGATTTGAGTAAAAGTTTCTGAGATGCAACGATTAAGAAAAAGACGATCGCGGACAATCTCCAGGAAGCCCTTCAAGTGGTTTTAGATAATACTGTGGTTACTTTGCAGGGCTATTTCATTCTAATGTAAAACTTGATAGAATAACAGAGTAATCTCACTCTCGGAGTCAGGTCAAGATGTCCCAGCTCGCCATCGTTGAAGTATTTGCCCAGCTAGAGGATTGCCGTCGTCAAGCCGGAAGGCGG
>NZ_JAMXOT010000064.1 GCF_024220515.1 Oscillatoria sp. HE19RPO | reverse complement strand
TCGGATTTCCTTGTTCGTAGTAACGACTTCAGTCGTTTCTTTACCCAGGGATGAACCCGGATAACGACTGAAGTCGTTACTACAAACGGGGGAAATGGAGTCATCTCCCTTGTTCGTAGTAACGACTTCAGTCGTTTCTTCCCCCAGGGTTTAACGAGATCTGCGGTTGACTCTGTTGCTGGGATTGGGTCTTTCCTGCTGCGATCGCATAGTAAGACTAATTCGCTTTAACTTTTCATCCACCGAAAGGACACGCACTTTCACTACTTGTCCCACCTTCACCACTTGATTCGGATTATCCACAAAGCGATCGGCGAGTTGGGAAATATGCACCAATCCATCCTGGTGCACTCCAATATCCACAAACGCGCCAAAGTTGGCAACATTAGTCACCACCCCTTCAAGTTCCATTCCCGGTTGCAAATCCTTCAGTTCATTCACCCCCTCTTTAAAGGTGGCGGATTTAAACTGAGCACGAGGGTCGCGTCCCGGTTTTTCTAACTCGGCAATAATATCCCGTAAGGTGGGAATTCCCACCAGTTCGGTGACATATTTATCCAACTTCACCGATTTTAGTTGGTCCGATGCTTTGGCAATGTCTGTTAAGGGGACGTTTAAATCGGCAGCGATCGCCTTCACAACTGGATAACTCTCCGGATGCACTGCTGTATTATCTAACGGATTCTCTCCGCCGCGAATTCGCAAAAATCCCGCTGCCTGTTCATAAGTTTTCGGCCCTAATTTTGCCACTTTCAGCAATTGACGGCGATTTTTAAACGCCCCATTTTCATTCCGATAGGCGATAATATTTTTGGCAATCGTCGGAGTCAATCCGGAAACAAAAGTCAGTAATTCTTTAGAAGCAGTATTTAAGTCTACGCCAACATAGTTAACGCAACTTTCTACCGTTTCCTCTAATTTCTTCCGCAGTAACTTTTGGTCCACATCATGTTGATATTGACCCACTCCAATGGATTTAGGGTCAATTTTCACCAATTCCGCTAACGGGTCTTGCAACCGTCTCCCAATACTAATCGCACCCCGGACTGTTAAATCTAATTCCGGAAACTCTTCCCGCGCCACATCACTGGCAGAATAGATTGAGGCACCGGATTCATTCACCATCACCTTAGTGGGTGGGGGAGTACAGGTTTTAATCACCTCTCCAATAAACGCATCGGTTTCTCGTCCAGCGGTGCCATTCCCGATCGCAATCAATTCGATTTGATATTTAGCAATTAGGGTTTTAATGGTTTTCGCCGCTTCCGTGCGTTGCCTGTCCCCGGTATGTGGGAAAATGGTGTGGTATTCTAAAAACTGTCCGGTGCCATCGAGAACCGTGACTTTGCATCCGGTTCTAAATCCCGGGTCAATGGCGATCGCAGGTTTCATCCCGGCAGGTGCAGAGAGTAATAACTCCCGTAGATTAGATTCAAAGGTGCTAATGGAAGCGAGATCCGCCTCTTGTTTTTTGAGCGATCGCACCTCAGTGGTCAGCGAATTCTTCATCAACCGATTAAACGCATCTTTTATCATCTCCCGATAAAAGCTTCTAATCTCTGGAACCTTGTTTTTAATCTCCTGAGACTCCAAATATCCCAACACCTGAGACTCATCAAAATCCAAATCCAGGGTAAGAATCTCCTCCTTTTCTCCCCGGAACAAAGCTAACAGGTTATGGGGTGCAATATCCTTGACTTTGGCCTGATAATCCCGATACATTTCATATTTGGTACTGCCTTCGGGATGGTCATCCTTAATTTGGGAGACAAATCGCCCCTCCTGTAAGAAATAATCCCGTAAATAGGCCCGAGATTCCGCCCGTTCCGAGACCGCTTCGGCTAAAATATCCGAAGCACCTTGGAGAGCATCTTCTGCCGTGTTAATGCCATTTTCTGGGGAGAGATATTTGGCCGCTTCTGCCGCTAAACTGGCGGTTGCTTTACTCAGATTCAGGGCAGCAATCCAGTCCGCTAAGGGTTCTAAACCTTTTTCTCGGGCAACGGTGGCGCGAGTCCGACGCTTGGCGCGATAGGGGAGATAGAGGTCTTCCAGTTCAGTTTTTTGCTGACAGGATTCAATTTTGAGCCTCAGTTCATCGGTGAGTTTTCCCGCTTGGGAAATGGCCTCTAAAATGACTTTTTTACGGTCTTCGATTTCTGTAATGTAGGCAAACCGTTCGGCAATATCGCGTAACTGAACCTCGTCTAAAGACCCGGTGCGTTCTTTCCGATATCGGGCAATAAACGGAATCGTTGCTCCTTCCTGCAACAATTCTAAGGCATTTTCTACTTGCCAGAGATTAACCGAGAGTTCTTGACTGATCAGATTGGGAATGTTGAGCATGGATTTTTTTTATCGAGTAAGGGTTGAAATCCCTACCTAATTGCTAAACTCGCTAAAAAATTTAAAGTATTGAGGGGGTAGGTTCCCCCTATTACAATCAATAGTTGCGATCGCTATTTCCAGGCGAGATAGGGCAATTGAGCAGCGGTGGTGCGGATGGCATCTCGATTACCAACCAATTGTCCGCAAGTATCCCAGGTGCCCGTGGTGAGCATTTGGTGGGGACCTGCTGCCATATTAACCGATGCACTAAATCCTGGGAACTGCACCTGTCTCGCCTCTACATCTAAGGTGATTTCCAGGTTAGGATTATCGGCGATCGCCTCTTGCAAAGTTTTCACCGTGGCAGGGTCAGCAGTCACACAGGCAACCCCCATTGCCACACAATTGCCAAAGAAAATCTCCGCAAAACTTTCCCCAATAATGCCATCAATTCCCCATCGGGCGATCGCCTGGGGTGCGTGTTCCCGACTGGAACCACATCCAAAGTTAGCATTCACCACTAACAATTTCGCCCCTTGATATTGAGGTTGGTCAAAAGGATGAGTCCCATTAGATTGAGCGCGATCGTCCTTAAAAACTTCTTCCCCCAACCCATCAAAAGTCACACAGCGCAAAAACCGCGCCGGAATAATGCGATCGGTATCAATATCATTCCCTACCAGGGGAATTCCCCGACCCTGAATGCTTTTTACTTCATTACTCATCGATATTTTTCTCCTAGATTTGCTGTGAATCGCCACACCTGCTGGGGGATAAAACCTGTAGAGGCGCTTCTCGAAGCGCCCCTACATTCGGTTAAAACCAACTGCCACAATTTCGCGGTTTCTCCCCCGTTCGTAGTAACGACTTCAGTCGTTCTCTTGTCCTAGTTCGTAGTAACGACTTCAGTCGTTCTCTTGTCTTAGTTCGTAGTAACGACTTCAGTCGTTCTCTTGTCTTAGTTCGTAGTAACGCCTTCAGTCGTTATCCCCTACAATAAATCCCGAACATCCGAAACCACCCCATTAATCGCAGCAGCAACAACCATTGCCGGACTCATTAATAAAGTGCGACCTTCCGAAGACCCTTGACGACCTTTAAAATTCCGATTAGAAGAAGAGGCACTAATTTGACTCCCCTGCAACTTATCCGGATTCATCGCCAAACACATCGAACAGCCCGACTCCCGCCATTCAAAGCCCGCTTCTAGGAAAACTTTATCTAATCCTTCCGCTTCTGCTTGCTTTTTCACATCCTCAGAACCAGGAACAATAAAGGCTTTAATTCCCGGTGCAACTTGATGACCTTTCGCGAATTTTGCCGCTTCTCGCAAATCACTAATTCGCCCATTGGTGCAGCTTCCCACAAAGCAAACATCCACTTTAGTTCCAGCAATGCGATCGCCAGGATTCAGCTTCATATAGCGATACGCTTCTTGCGCGATCGCCCGATCGCTATCAGATAATTCCTCCGGTTTCGGAATCGTTTCATTAATCCCAATTCCTTGTCCCGGTGTAATTCCCCAAGTCACCGTTGGCTGAATGTCTGCCGCATCAAAAACGACCACATCATCATATTCCGCATCGGCATCACTGCGGATACTGGTCCACCACTCTACCGCCTGAGCCCAATCTTCCCCTTTCGGAGCAAATTCTCTCCCTTTGAGATAGTCAAATGTGACCTGATCCGGATTAATATATCCACATCTGGCCCCGCCTTCAATGGCCATATTACAAACGGTCATCCGTTCTTCCATGGACATTTGCTCAAAAGTGGTTCCGGCATATTCGTAGGCATATCCCACGCCGCCATTCACCCCTAATTTGCGGATCAGGTGCAGGACAACATCTTTGGCATAAACCCCGGGATTCAAAGTACCATTGACTTCAATTTTCCGAACTTTGAGCTTAGAAAGCGCCAAAGTTTGGGAGGCGAGGACATCGCGCACTTGACTGGTACCGATTCCAAAGGCGATCGCCCCAAATGCGCCGTGAGTTGAGGTGTGCGAATCCCCACAGGCGATCGTCATTCCCGGTTGGGTGAGTCCCTGTTCCGGTGCAATCACATGGACAATTCCCTGCCGTCCTGACCCCACATTATAAAAGCGAATATCATGGGCCTTACAATTGTCCTCCAACGCGACAATCATCTCTTCTGCCAGGACATCGGCAAAAGGACGCGCTTGATTTTCCGTCGGCACAATATGGTCTACCGTTGCCACCGTCCGTTCTGGAAACAACACCTTCAGTTCCCGTTCGCGCAACATGGCGAAGGCTTGGGGACTGGTGACTTCGTGGATGAGGTGCAGTCCAATAAACAACTGGATTTGTCCGGAGGTTAGAGTACCGACGGTATGTAAATTCCAAACTTTATCGAAAAGTGTCCCCTTACTCATAACTTGATCGGGCTTCGTTGATGGGTGCAATCTTTTATCTTAGAGCGAATCGTCGGCAAGGTGGGGGAATTTGCAGGTTTTGTTAAAGATTGGGGGATTTGTCATTGGTCATTGGTCATTTGTGATTACTCTGAAGTGCACCTCCGGTCCCCTCCCCTTGGCAAGGGGAGGGTTAGGGTGGGGTCCTCTTTTGTTGAAAATTGGGAGATTGGGGAGGTGCTTAGGGAACTCCAAAACATAAAATCTCCAAAACGTTCGTTCGTAGGATCAACGGAGTAGTCCCGTCAATGTAGGGGCGCAATGCTTGCGCCCTTGGGGCCTGCGCATTGCGCCCCTACAGATACCTTCCTTTCCGTTGAACCGTTGAATGATTTATATTTTGCAATCCCCTGATGGTGATTGAGCTTACTCTGAAGTCCACCTCCGGTCCCCTCCCCTTGGCAAGGGGAGGGTTAGGGTGGGGTGCGCGTGACTTGGCAGTAGCCAAGTCACGCGGTAACGACTGAAGTCGTTACTACAAACTGAGCTATACTGCACTTCCGGTCCCCTCCCCTTGGCAAGGGGAGGGTTAGGGTGGGGTGCGCGTGACTTGGCTACTGCCAAGTCACGCGGCAACGACTGAAGTCGTTACTACGAACTGAGCTATTTTCTACGCTAAGGCAGGGACGGGAATGGTCAAATGGGGATAGAGGGGGAAGCGATCGCACAGACTAGCCACCCGTTGGCGACAGTCGGCTGCTATGGACTCATCCTCGGGGTTTAACAGGCGATCGCTGATGATGTTGGCAATCTCGGTAAATTCTGTGGTTCCCATGCCGCGTGTGGTCATGGCAGGGGACCCTAGGCGCAGTCCACTGGTGACAAAGGGGGATTGGGGATCAAACGGAACAGTGTTTTTGTTGGCCGTGATATGCACTTCGCTCACCAGTTTATCCGCTTGTTTCCCGGTCATATCAACCGATCGCAGGTCCACCAGCATCAAATGATTATCTGTCCCATCGCTGACCAGTTTCAGTCCTCGGCTTTGCAATTGAGCAGCCATTGCCTGAGCATTGGCAATCACTTGGCCCGAATAGGCTTTAAACTCAGGTTTGAGGGCTTCTCCGAAGGCGACGGCTTTTCCGGCGATGACGTGCTCTAAGGGTCCGCCTTGAGTGCCGGGGAAGACAGCTTTATCGAATTTTTTACCCAGTTCCTCGTCGTTGGTGAGAATTAACCCACCCCGAGGACCACGGAGGGTTTTGTGGGTGGTGGTGGTGACAACGTGGCAGTGGGAGAGGGGATTGGGATGATGTCCCGTGGCGACTAATCCGGCGATGTGGGCAATATCCGCCATCAAATAGGCCCCGACTTCATCGGCGATCGCACGGAATTTCTCAAAATCAATCATTCTGGGATAGGCAGAATAGCCGCAAATAATCATTTTCGGCTGATGTTGCTTCGCCAAGTCGCGAATTTGGTCATAATCGAGGCGTTCGGTTTCGCGACTGACGCCGTAATGTTCGACTTTAAACCATTTGCCGGAGACGTTCACAGGTGACCCGTGGGTTAAATGTCCCCCATGAGAAAGGTCCATTCCCATGATGGTATCCCCCGGTTGCAACAGGGCTAGGAATACGGCAAAATTGGCCTGTGCGCCGGAATGGGGTTGGACGTTGGCATGGGCGGCACCGAATAGCTGTTTAGCGCGATCGATGGCGAGTTGTTCAATCTTATCGACAAATTCGCACCCGCCATAATAACGCTTACCGGGCAATCCTTCTGCATATTTGTTCGTCAGAACTGAACCTTGGGCGGCTAAAACTGCGGCAGAGGTAAAGTTTTCGCTGGCAATCAGTTCGATGCCATCCCGTTGGCGCTGCAATTCTTGCTGGATGTAACCTGTAAGCTCTGGATCGGTGGTTGCTAGGAAGTCTAAGTTGGTCTGAGTCACGGCTGAACCTCTATGGAAGAAAACAAAACTATCACGAATCTTGGGGAACTGGCTAGATCAACTGGGCTGTGTGATGCGGGAGTCCAGAAGCCAAAATCGCACAGGGCCACCGGGGGGCGATCGGGAAAATTCCCGGATTGGAGACTCTTGATTATAGTACAATTTTCAGCCGGTCTGGAACTGATACCAAATCTGGTTGTTTTAAACAAAACCCGCACCCTGAAGGGTGGGGCTATACGGACGAAGCCCGCCTGCGCGGGCTAATCGCGTCTTGTGGGGTGCTTATACGGAATCCGGTTCGGATATGTCTATAAAAACTGGATTCCATTTTCTTTCTTAGCCTGCGAAGGCAGGCTTCGTCCGTGTAGCCCCACCCTTCAGGGTGTGGGTTTTTATTTGCAAGGCGACCCAAGGCGGCAGCAAGTTGGGATTTGGGCCAAAAATCCGGCAAACTGCAACGGAAGATACGGTTCCTAATATCACAAAACGTTAAGCTTTAGCCCAAATTTCCCAGGATTTCCAAAGTGTTGACTTAAGATAGATGCAGTGGCATCGGCGATCGCCAGGAGGTCTCGAATGCTGGTTATTGTAATGGAAAATCAAGTGCTGGCTCCCCGGCAAGTCTGTCAAAGTTGTTTACTTGCGGATGCTAGTGGTCAACCCCGGTGGCGGGGGGGCCAACTCAGTTGTGGTCATATCATGACAAAATGCTCGGAGGCTCAACCGGAACGCTATCAATGTCAGATGGGATTCACCATCGCCAATATTGATTAGGGGATTCCAGTAATTCCCTCCCCGATCGCCGGGGTAGGGACTTTCATCCCCAAGGCGGTGAATTCTTGTGTGGATCCGGTTGAGTTGAGGATTGCGGATGCTCTATCATGAAGGGTGCAGATCCCCGAGGCAATGTTTGTCGTGACCCCAACATGAAAGTCAATCAAGATATTCTCACGCGCTATTTACATCGACTCCGCAATCAACCGGAATGGTTAAGTTTGAACGAGGTGGCAGAGTCCCTAGGAATCGATCGCGCGGCGTCTCGGCGCTATACGAAGATGGCGATCGAGTGGGGACTGCTAGAACGTCAACAATTGGAAAATCAACCCACCCAAGTTAAAGCAACGGAAAAACTCGTGGCACTCTCTCCGAGTGAAGTGCGATCGGTGGTTCAGGACAATACTTCCCCGGAATTTTCCCCCTAAGCGATCGCCATTACAGTATTGAACCCTCCAAAACGAGTTCCAATTCACTCATCCCGGGAGGGACAAGGGACTCTCTTGCCTTCCCCTCGTCAGAGTTAGGGAACTCCAAAAAATAAAATACCCAAAAAACCCCGCAGGCTAAAGCCTGGGGCTACACGGACGAAGCCCGCCTGCGCGGGCTAATACAGTCTTGTTAGGTGCTTAACCCTCGAATTTGGACGATTTATTTGTTGGAATACCCTTATGGACCCCTCGGGTCAGTTTTCCTCTGCTGCGGATGCCAACGAGTCCCGAAAATACGATACACTCGAAGGTTGCAGCACAGTGGGCTTTTTGCCCGAACACAGGAGACTTAAACCTTGGGGATAGAACTACGAAGTTATGTATTTTTAGACAACTTGCAGTCCCAACACGCCGCCTATATCGGGACTGTGGCCCTGGGGTTCTTACCCCTACCCGGAGATGCCTCCCTGTGGATTGAAATCTCTCCCGGCATTGAAATCAACCGCATCACCGATATCGCGCTGAAATCGACCTCAGTGCGTCCGGGGGTGCAGTTTGTAGAAAGATTATATGGATTACTGGAAATTCATTCCAGTTCCCAAGGGGAGACGAGGGCTGCCGGTGGAGCGATTTTGGATGCCCTGGGGGTGAAGGAACGCGATCGCCTCAAACCGCGCATTGTGTCGAGTCAAATTATCCGCAACGTTGATCCCCATCAAACTCAACTAATCAATCGTAACCGCCGGGGGCAAATGCTCCTAGCGGGTCAAACTTTGTATGTGTTGGAAGTGGAACCCGCTGCTTATGCTGCTTTAGCAGCAAATGAAGCGGAAAAAGCCGCGTTAATTAATATCTTACAAGTTCAAGCCGTGGGCAGTTTTGGTCGCCTCTATCTCGGGGGAGAAGAACGGGATATTTTAGCGGGTTCGGCGGCGGCGGTAGCAGCGATTGAAAATATTGTGGGACGTGAACACCCGATGCAAAAACGCAAGGAATAATTATCGGGATCAAATTCGCCGCCTACCCTACCGCCTTTAGGATTCCGAGGAGCCAGTCGCCCCTGTTTTGAGGGACTGTTCTAACACTTGTCGCTGTTCGGCATTATGTAAAAAATAACCACTCATCATCGCCGAAGCTAACATCCGACCCAGATTTTCTCGACTGGTGGTGATGGTGACGCCGAAATGTTCCGGAGGCAGAGCACCTAACATTCCTCTGAGGTTACGTTCCATGATTTCCGCTGCTGCACTAGAGGGTTGCGACAGTTTGGCGATCGTCTCGGGGTGCAGTTCTTGCATATATTCCCAGAGGCTATTTTCGTCTTCTGAGTCTTTGCCAAAGAAGGAATGCCCGCGATTCGATAAATTGTTCATGGTTTTATTTCCCTTGGATAGTCCATCTTTACGGTTTCTATAGTTCTAAGATAGCAAGCTTAAACCCAGAGTTATAGTGAGCAAAACCGAACTACAGTGACGGATTCTGCGACTCGGACAGGACTTACGCAGATTTTGAGAATCCACCCTAAATGTAGGGGCGATTCGCGAATCGCCTCTACAGATTTAGGTTTCAATGTAGGGGCGATTCGGGAATCGCCTCTACAGATTTAGTAGGGTGGGCACTGCCCACCGTAATTCAGGTGGGCAGTGCCCACCCTACAATGGTTCAATGTAGGGGCGATTCGCGAATCGCCTCTAAACATTTAGGAATCAATGTTATAGATTGCGTAAGTTTCGGGAGCTTTGATCATAGATAAGCTAAACCGGAGCACTCCAATAAGTCGAGCTTACCGAACTTGACCTCGGGCGGTTTTCCGTACTACCGGGCAATTGACGAATTCATCGCACTTTATTTAAAGTGCTGTTAAAGAATAAACCCCGCTGGTTTTAATTCCTTGACCAGCCTTTTGAACATTAATTTTTTTTCCCTAAAACAGGAGAGATTTATATGCGGATCGCCCAAGTCGCGCCATTGTGGGAACGAGTCCCCCCTCCGGCTTATGGTGGTATAGAATTGGTCGTAGGTTTACTCACCGATGAACTGGTTCGCCGAGGACATGAAGTCACTTTATTTGCTACCGGGGATTCTATCACGTTAGCAAACCTAGAATCCGTTCATCCCAGAGCCATTCGCACAGACCCGACGGTGAAGGAATATGGCATTTATGAAATGCTGCAACTCAGTCAGGTGTACGAACGAGCCGATGAGTTTGATATTATTCACTCACATACCGGGGCGAGTGCGCTCTCTTACGCTAATTTGGTGAAAACTCCGACGGTTCATACCCTTCATGGGATTTTCACTCCGGATAATGAAAAGATCTTCACTTATGCTCGAAATCAACATTATGTGAGCATTTCCCACGCACAAAGAGAGCCACGATTAGGACTCAACTGTGTGGACACGGTTTACAATGGCATTGATCCCACGATTTATGAGTTTCGATCGCAACCGGAAACTCCCCCCTATCTGGCATTTTTAGGCAGACTCTCCCCAGAAAAAGGTCCGCATTTGGCGATCGAGATTGCCAAGCGTTCCGGTTGGCGGTTAAAGATGGCGGGGAAAGTCGATCGGGTCGATCGCGAGTTTTTTGAGCGGGAAATTGCACCCCAGATTGACGGGGAGCAAATCCAATATTTAGGAGAAGCGAACCACGCTCAGAAATGTGAGGTAATGGGGGGCGCAGTGGCGACGTTATTCCCCATTACCTGGCGCGAGCCCTTTGGATTGGTGATGATTGAATCAATGGCAACGGGAACTCCCGTGATTGCAATGGAAATGGGGGCGACACCGGAAGTCATCGCCCACGGGAAAACCGGCTTTTTGTGCCGGACGGTGGAAGAATGCATTGCGTCAATTGATCGAGCGGTAGCATTGAACCGTTATGACTGTCGCGATCGCGTCCTGTCCCACTTTAGCGTAGCCCGGATGACCGAGGGGTATGAAGCGGTGTATCAGCAAATCATCGCCGAACGATTTGCCAAAAATGGTAATGTCTTCAGTCGTCTGAGTGTTGCTTAAGTTGGAATTGGCCTCAAATCTACCCAGGGATATAAGACAAGAAACCGGGTTTCTGCAATAGATTTGTGGCGAATGACCCCAGATTTTCTCAGAAACCCGGTTTCTAACCCCCAGGACAAGAAACCGGGTTTCTCCCATAAATTGAGGGCGAATGACCCCAGATTTTCAGAAAACCGGTTTCTAACCTAACCTCGGTCATCCTCAAATAGAAAGCTATAATAAAAAAGGCGGTCGTAAAAAATTTGGCTCAGTCTAAATTTCTGCGACTGCCTTTTTAATGTGTACGCGCAAGTCTGAGGATTATGTCAGATACCGTAGAAATCGAAGGGAAATTATTCGTTCCCGCCGAAGCAGCAGCGATCGCCCAATGGCCGAGTGTGGTGAGTGAACACCCCCAACCGACCCTCACTCTCAAAGATGACGACCTATTTTTAATTACCGATACCATTGGCAATATCGCGGGTTTGCTAACGGACGAACGGCAAGGCAGCATGGGTTTGTTCTGTCACGATACCCGCTTTTTAAGTCGCCTAGAATTGCAAATTGAGGGTCATGCCCCCATTCTGCTGAGTAGTAATGCTCGCAAGGGCTTCGCAATGTCAGTATTGTGCGCGAATCCCCGGATTGGCGATCGCATTCGGGCGGAGACAATCGGCATTCAACGAGATATTATCTTGAATGGTGGATTGTTTGAAGAACTCAAGGTAACTAACTATAACACGCACCCGGTGAAATTTCAACTCACCCTCAGTTTTGGGGCGGATTTTGTAGACTTGTTTGAAATTCGGGGATTTAATCGGGAAGGACGGGGCCAACTTTTGCGCCAGGACCAACCGAACAATGGGTCACACAATGGCAATGGTTCAGGGGAATACGCGCAGAATCCTGAACTGATGAAAGAACAAGACAGTCCCGGGCGATCGCGGACTTCCTCGGGAATGAAACCCCCCCTGGAACTGATGTTAGCCTACAAAGGACTGGACGGTTCGGTGATGGAATCTCGCATCAATTTTGTCCATCGTCAACCGGATTATCTACATGGATATACAGCCGTTTGGAACTTAGAATTGGACTCTCACGCAACCCAAATCTTTGGCTATCGCCTACAACTGCTCACAGACACCCAGGCTACAACGGCTGGAAATACCCCAGGCAGCCTGATGCAGGCCAAAGCATCGGTTTTGATGGAAGAGGAAGAATGGCGCAATTCGGCGACGCGGATTCGCACCAATAATAAAGGGATCGATGAGGCGATCGAGCAAGCGGAACAAGATATTTATTTGCTGCGGCAAAGTTGGGGGAAAGGGAAAGCGCTATCAGCAGGAATTCCCTGGTTTTCTACCTTGTTTGGACGAGATTCGATTATTGCGGCGTCTCAAACCCTGATTTTAGACCCGGCGATCGCCCGATCGACCCTGGAAATTTTGGCGGAATATCAAGGCAAAACCTGGGATGAATGGCGGGATGAACAACCGGGCAAAATTTTGCATGAAATCCGCTTAGGGGAAATGGCACGATGCAATGAAGTTCCCCATACCCCCTATTATGGAACCGTCGATGCAACGCCGCTATGGTTGATGCTGTATGCGGAATATTATGCTTGGACTCACGATCGCGACACCCTCGATCGCCTCTGGTCAAATGCGATCGCCGCAATGGAATGGATTGACCGCGAGATAGAAGCAACGGGTTATCTCACCTACGCCTGTAAATCCAATCGCGGATTGGCCAACCAAGGCTGGAAAGACTCCAATGATTGCATCGTAGACCGCGATGGCAAATTAGCCAACCCCCCGATCGCCTTATGTGAAGTGCAAGGGTATGTGTATGCGGCCAAACAGCGTCTTAGCGAACTCGCCCGCTTGAAAAAACGCCTGGATTTAGCTGAACGGTGGGAAGAAGAAGCCCGCAACCTGAAAACCCGCTTCAACCGGGATTTTTGGGTCTCAGACCTGGATTTCTGCGCCTTAGCCTTGGATGGGGAAGGCAAACCCATCGATGGCATTTCCTCCAATCCCGGTCATTGTTTGAATTTGGGCATTTTTACCCCAGAAAAAGCCCAAAGTGTGGCGGAACGACTCCTAGCACCGGATTTGTTTAGTGGGTGGGGAATTCGCACCCTCAGCCGCTTATCTCCGGCGTATAATCCGATGGGATATCATACCGGGTCGGTGTGGCCTCACGATAATGCTTTGATTGCCTTGGGATTGCGATCGCAAGGGTACATTGATCAATCCCTAGAAGTGACCCAAAGTATCTTGGATATGACGATCGTGCAGCCTTATCAACGCCCGCCAGAACTGTTCTGTGGGTACGATCGCAGCGAGGGTAATGAACCCGTTCAGTATCCCGTTGCTTGTTCTCCCCAAGCTTGGGCGAGTGGCAGTATTTTCCAGTTCATTCATACAATGGCGAATCTGGTGCCTGATGCGCCGGGAAATTATCTGCGAATCATTGACCCCGCCCTACCAGAGGCGATCGACCGTCTGTCCATCCAGAATCTGCGCGTCGGTTCCACCCTCCTGGATTTAGAATTTGAGCGGTCCGGAAGCACCACTGCCTGCCGAGTCACCAAAAAACGTGGCAACCTGCGGGTGGTGATTGAAGCCTAATCAACCTCCGAATGTAGGGGCAGTATAGAGCGAGTCTCAATCATTCTGACCCGACGATTCATCCGTGGGAGCATCGGCTGACTAGCCCTGTCAAGGTGTATTTGTAGGGGCGTATTGCATACGCCCTCTCATACCAAATCCGGGTATGAAAAGTCGTTTTTATGGAGTAGCCTGCGCAGGCAGGCTTTGTCTGTATAGCCCCAGGCTTGAGCCTGCGGG
>NZ_JAMXOT010000510.1 GCF_024220515.1 Oscillatoria sp. HE19RPO | reverse complement strand
CAACAAATAAATCATCCTTGCTTTGATGCGATCGCACCTAACAAGGCTCTTTTAGCCCGCGCAGGCACCGCTTTGTCCGTGTAGCCCCAGGCTTGAGCCTGCGGGTTTTTTGAAGGTTTTATTTTTTGGAGTTCCCTTAACTGCATTGAACAGATCCGGTGAGAGGGTCTGCTACAAGGGAGGCGATCGCTACCCGAGGGCCTTTGAATCTTCCTCGACTTTTTTATGAAGTTTTATGAAGTTTTTACTGATGGGTGTCACCCCCTTTGACAATTACTAGTATTTATGTATTCAGGTTCCCGTCGGGGAACCGTGATGATTGGTGGCACTAATAAGGAACTAAAGAACGTGAAAGCAATAAACCTGACAATTGCGGTAGTGGTGCTAACCTTATGCTCTAGCTGTATGGGCGATCTCGCAGATCTGAAACACTTGCAGGAAAACAACCAATGTCAGGGGTGCAATCTAGTCGGTGCCAATCTCAAGGAGCGGGTGTTGGGTGGGGCTAACCTCAGAGGAGCGAATCTGGATCGCGTCGATCTCAGCAGTTCTAATCTGTTTTTTGCTGATCTGGAAAATGCCTCGTTAGAAGGCGCTCGCATCCATAGTGCCGTGCTATCTACAGCGAACTTAAAGGGTGCGAATCTCAGGAATGCCGATTTGAGTAGTGCAGATTTGAGTAGTGCAGATTTCAGCTATGCCGACCTTCGGGGGGCCAGCTTAGAAAATGCCGATCTGTCGAATGCCAATTTCTTTAATGCCCAATTAAGTGGGGCTAATTTTGAGGGTGCGAATCTCGAAAGCAGTAAAATGGAAGGGGCGATCGGATTTGTGTCAGATCCAGACATCATGACTGAGACCCATTAGATATTGGAATGAATAACGGGTTCAGGAGATCGGGTTGAGGGAGGCGACTCCACCATCGCGATCTCCTTGCTGCATTTGGATCATCCCCTCCAGGGAACCTGTGGGACTGCCCGGATCCGAATATCCCCAATCCAAAATACGAGAAGCTGTGATTGTGCCAAAAACAGCTTCTCGTCTGCTTTATTCACTAAAATCGGACGGAGGAGGCGATCGCGACTGCCTGGGATATGATTTACATCTAACTCGCATAAAATTAAAAGGACTTTGTTTTCTATTGCGCTCATGCCCGCCAAAAATTTTCTCACCCCGACCCAAAAAAAGAGCTTGCAAAATGCCATCCGCCAGAGTGATTGCTCTCGGTTTCGGGAACACGCCCTGATTTTGTTATTGCAAAATGATGGTAAAACCTACGAAGAAATTGCGGAGTTTTTAGGCTGTTCTTACCGAACGGTTGCCTATTGGTGCGTGCATGGGGATCCAGATAATCTCGATAGTCTGCGCGATCGCCGCGAACAGGGGAACTATCGCAAAGCGGATGAAGCTTACATTCAATTACTTTTAGAAGTCGTCAAAAAAACCCCCACTCAATTTGGGTATCCGGTGGAAGTTTGGACCAGTCAACGATTAGCCGAACATTTAGCCCAGGTAACGGGAATTCAACTAAGCGGCACTCAATTAATTCGCATTCTCCGCAAGCATAAGATCCGCTTACCCATGAGTCGAGTCTAATTTTTTTTTGGTTAGGGAACTCCAAAAAATAAAATCCCCAAAAAACCCGCAGGCTGTTCTATGAGCGTTCCGCTAGGAAAGCCTGGGGCTACACGGACAAAGCCCGCCTGCGCGGCGTCATACAGTCTTGTTAGGTGCTTAACCATCGGGATT
>NZ_JAMXOT010000439.1 GCF_024220515.1 Oscillatoria sp. HE19RPO | reverse complement strand
CGACTTCAGTCGTTTCCGGCGTTTGTAGTAACGACTTCAGTCGTTTCCGGCGTTTGTAGTAACGACTTCAGTCGTTTCCGGCGTTTGTAGTAACGACTTCAGTCGTTTCCGGCGTTTGTAGTAACGACTTCAGTCGTTTCTTCAAGAAAAACTCGCCGGATGTCAAACGCATCCCACTGTTTGCCACTCGTACAAGATATCAGTTTCTGTGAACCCGGAAACGACTGAAGTCGTTACTACGAACTTAAGAGCACGACTGAAGTTTTTACTACGAACTTAAGAGTACGACTGAAGTCGTTACTACGAACAATCAGAAACGACTGAAGTCGTTACTACGAACAATCAGAAACGACTGAAGTTGTTACTACGAACAATCAGAAACGACTGAAGTCGTTACTACGAACAATCAGAAACGACTGAAGTTGTTACTACGAACTTAAGAGTACGACTGAAGTCGTTACTACGAGCAATAAGAAACGACTGAACGTTACTACGAACTTGAATTAAATATTGTAGTTCCCTGGCCGAAATTGTAGCGGGTGGCGGTGGGGAGGGACTGGGATGCTGTGTGATGCTTAGTTGAAATCTTGTCCTGTTGGGGTTTTAGGCGTGGCACCCAACAGGAACAGAAATCAGAAATACGCAACCGAGGCGGAAGGAAAGACGAGAAGCAGTTTCATCGGTGGAATTGGCGATCCTGGGGGTCATTCTGCCATGAGATAGGGCGGCAGTCAGGTGGGTTGGAGGCCAGCGATCGCAAGGGTTGTCAAAAATCAAACGTTTTCCAGTTAATTGACTGATAAGTTTACCACCGAGTAGACCGTTCGCGGAAGCTTTCTAGGGAGGATAGGCGATCGGGAAGATCCCGCAGCATTTTCTCCATTTCCATTTCTTCTTTCTCCCAACCATTGCGACGACAAACGTCGTTGCGAGAGTCGGTTCGATAGGTCCGCGATGGGGTTGCAGACCCCTCAAGGGAGGTGGATTGATGTCGTTGGGCTTCAGACGTGGGGCCTAGCATAGCGTTATCCTCAATAATGACGGTTTAAGGTATTGGGGTTTATCCTACTGGATTATGTCCTTCTTCTTCTTAGTTTTCCCGATTTTGAGCTTAAATCAGCATTTTTTTAAAAATCATTAATCCCCGTAGGGGATCAAGTTAAAATTCCTCCGGGGATACTTGACAAGGGTGGAGATTTACCTCTACTTAACTTGAGGATAGTCAGCAGATAACCAAAAGAAAGCCCGATATTGTTGCCGATCGCCGGGATTATTTTTAGACTTGAGTCAGGCTCAAACCGTCTGAGGATTGCTGGGAACTGTCACGCAAACTTCATACCCATTTCACACGAACGCAATATGGCCTGGATATATTAATCACTAGCTGGACGCAAGCAATGCCACAGGATTAGAGCGTTGACACCCTCTGATGCTCACGGCGCATTTCGTTTGGTTTGGTTCTTATGTCAGAGTTAAGTACAACCAACCTCAATCCTTGCATTCATTCCAAAGATCGCTGGGTGAATGTCAGGATGGGTTACACCTAAAAATCATGCCCTCATGTCACATTTCTAACCCCTCCAGGCCCTCTGGGGGGTTTTTTGTGGGTGCGATCGCCTCAGTTATTTTGGAGGGCGATCGCAAGGAGTCAGAAAACCCAGTATTCTAGCCGGAATTTTTGAATCCCTTAATACTGCGGTACCGACGGATCCACCTCTTGACTCCAGGCGGTAATTCCACCTTTGAGGTTCGTTCCTTCGATCCCTGCTTCCTTCAAAATTCCCAAAGCTTTAGCCGATCGCCCGCCCATTTTGCAGTGAGCAATCAAACGATGACCATTGGCTAATTCTTTCACCTTCTCCACACCCTTTCCTTGTTCAATATCCGGTAGAGGGACCAGAACTGAACCGGGAATTTGAGCAATTTCATACTCGTTCGGGTTGCGAACATCAATCAGCACAAAATCTGTTGCACCACTGTCCATCAGTTGCTTGAGTTCAGTGGCGGTCATTTCTGAAATTTCCATTTGTTGTTGAGCCTCCGCTGCTTTTGCTTGAGGAATTCCGCAAAACTGTTCATAATCAATCAGTTCTTCAATCACGGGACGAACTGGATTGGGTCGCAATTTCAGCTCTCGGAATTTCATATCCAAAGCATTATAAAGCAAGAGCCGCCCGCTCAGGGTAGTTCCGGCACCCGTAATAATTTTTACGGTTTCTGTCGCTTGAATCACCCCAATTATTCCCGGGAGAATGCCTAAAACGCCCCCTTCGGCACAGGAAGGGACCATTCCTGGCGGTGGCGGTTCCGGGTATAAGTCGCGGTAGTTGGGACCGCCTTGATAATTAAACACCGTTGCCTGACCTTCAAAGCGGTAAATGGAACCATAGACGTTCGGTTTATCCAACAAGACGCAGGCATCGTTGACTAAGTACCGCGTGGGGAAGTTGTCGGTGCCATCGACGACAATATCGTAGGGTTTGAGGATATCGAGGGCATTTTCTGCACTTAACCGGGTGTTGTAGAGGTCAACTTGGCAGAAGGGATTAATTTCCAGAATACGGTTTTTCGCGGATTCGATTTTGGGTTTGTTGACCCAGGAGGTACCGTGGATGACTTGTCGTTGCAGGTTGGAGGTATCCACGACATCGAAATCGACGATGCCAATGCGTCCGACACCGGCAGCAGCTAAATATAGCAACAAGGGTGCACCGAGACCTCCGGTGCCGATACAAAGGACGCTGGCGGCTTTTAGGCGCTTTTGTCCTTCTACGCCAATTTCGGGTAAGATTAAATGGCGGGAGTAGCGTTCGTAATCGTCTGAGTTTAACTGGATTTCGTCCAGATTGGGATTTAACATGGCAGTGTTGCTCGGGCAGGGCAAACTCCTATTTTATCTAAATCTGTTGACAATGTTTGGCTCAGGGCGATCGCCGCAAACTTTCTTAACGCCAAACTGGAAATTCTTGCCCCTTTTAGGATTCAGCCGTTACAATCACTAGGGGTTCGGGTTGGAAGTGATGGGTTTCGTCTAAAGACCAATTGCTCAGTTGGGTGGCTTGGCCTTGTTCTACGGAGACGATAATATAGGAGTATTCTGACCAAGCATATTCGCGATCGCACTCCGAGGGAATCGCGGGATAGTCGGGATGGGAGTGATAAATGCCGATAATTTTAAGCTGGCGATCGCGTCCTTGTTTCTGCGCTCGCAGTAGGTCTTTTGGATGTATAACATATCGGCGTTCTTTTGTCAAGGTTGCTGGGGCGGATAATTCCCCTGCGGTTTCTGGACTCCAGGCATTTTCGGTTTCCCAGATTTCCACCACTGTTTTACCTGTGGGGGTAGTCTCACCTAACAGCAACCCACAGCACTCTTCGGGATAGGTGCGTTCGGCATGGGTGCGAATGGTGGCCGCGTGAGTTGCAGTTACAGTGAGAATCATCCCTTGATTTTAAATTATCGCCTCTGGACTTGTATTTTACCACTACCAGGGACTACCAATCATGGTAAATCCGGCCCAATAATAGGGGTGAGATAAATCGGTATTCTCCACTCCTACTAAATCCGCAGGCAGTTGTACCCCCCGCAAAACTCCAGTCCCCCGCAGTTCGCCTTCGGTAATCTTGACCTCTCCTCGCAGGAGAGATAATTGAGCGTTTTGTAACGCTTCAGCTTTGATGGGTACTTCTGCCAAATGTTGATAAAATTCGGTCATTAGTGCCAAAGTTCCCTCATCACTAACATACCATAAAGATGCCAAGGCGGATTTAACCCCAGCAGCAAGTGCTAAACCTGCAAATCCTAATTCGGCAGTTTCATCACCGACGGCAGTCCGACAAGCACTGAGTACCAATAACTCAACTTGGGGATTGTTCCATCCTAGGGTTCTTAATTCGTCCAGGTAAAGTTGTTCGTTCCAGAGTTGGATAAATGAATTCTTTTGTTCACCGGGGTTAAATTCGGCGTGAGTTGCTAAGTGGATGATTTGATAGGGATATTCTTGGCGTTTGGCAATTAAATTGGTGCGAGTAAAGGATTCATTGAGCAATGCTTGACCCTGCCAGAGTTCTTCGGCGATGGTGGAGAGTTCTAAGGGGACGGCAGGTAAAGCATTCAGTTGGGTAAACTGACTTGCACCCATTGCTAACACGCGACTGTTGCGAAGGGGAATGTAACGCATATCGGTCAAACTGATGCTGGGAATCAGGGCGATCGCATATTGTTCAACCAGAAATTTTTCCCCATCATGTAAAGCAGCAATGGGAAGACCCCGTAATCCAGCATCCATACTAAACAGTAAGGTATCAATATTTTGTGCTGCTAATTCCTCTTGAATGGGAGCAATTAACCATTGATACAGGGTTTGTGCGTGGATTAAATATTGCTTGGTACTGCGGAAACGAGGATTAGAAATTTGCTGACGTAATTCTAATGCCGTTTCTAGGATTGCTTGCCGATTTGCTTCCGGAACTGTTTTCCGAATGGGAGTTCCTTCCGTTGTAACAACCACGATTTCTAATTGATCCGGCAATAATAACGTATAGACGATCGCCGGTTTGGTGTCGGTTTGTTGGGTAATGTTTCTCAAGGTATCCCGAATGCTTTCGGTGGATTGGACGGGTTGTTGAGACAGATCCGTCCCTAAGTAAGTGGCAAATTGCTGATCCTGAAGGCGATCGAGTTGTAAGACAGCATTACTGACATTTCCCACCTCTAGGGATTGGGTAATATTTGCCACATTCATGGGGATGGGTGGGGGTGCAACTTCTCCCGGTGGCAGATTGCTGTCTGGAGGAGGGGGATTCTCCCCGGGAGGTTGTGAAGGGGGTGTATTGGGTGCAGGTTGAGGGGCGATCGCCTCTGAACTGCTGGGATTTGGGCCAGCAGGCGCAAGTGTGACAGACGATTGTCCCCCCGGTTCAGATGGAGGGGAGAGGGGTTCTATGGTCAAAATAGGGGGTGGAGAAACAATCTCCGGACCATTAGGACTGGCGATCGCTGGGGTGGGATTGCTTAGGCGATCGAGGTTGCCATTGGGTTGCGCTTGGATAGGTTGCTGCTGTTGAGGGGGGGATGGCGGTTGCATTCCGCCTGTTGGGGGTTGTTGCATTCCGCCTGTTGGGGGTTGTTGCATTCCGCCTGTTGCTGGCGGTTGTTGCATTCCTCCTGTTGCTGG
>NZ_JAMXOT010000438.1 GCF_024220515.1 Oscillatoria sp. HE19RPO | reverse complement strand
AACTGTTGCAACTTTGCCTAAATTTATGAAAGAAACCCGGTTTCTCAACCCCTGCAAAGGACCAGAAACCGGGTTTCTGCGACAACTGTTGCAACTTTGCCTAAATTTATGAAAGAAACCCGGTTTCTCACCCCCTACAACGCCTGAAGTCGTTACTACAAACGGGGAACGAAATTTAAAAATCATCACTTAAGGCGAAGACTAGGTTAAAAACATATTGCGAATTGTAATATTGATCCGGGGATAATTTCACCCAGTTGGGGGACTCATTTCGCAATAAATAGGGACTGTATCCTAGGGATGCCATGAACTCTCGTAACTGTTTTTCATCGGTTCCCATTTTGTTTAAGGCAAAGCGATTAATTTCGGCAATGATGTAGGGGACTTGATAGGTGGCAAGAGTTTGTAAGGAACCCTGTAAAATTTGATGTTCCGCCCCTTCTGTGTCAATTTTAATTAGTTTTACCCCAGTTAATCCTTTGTCTCGGACAACTTCATCCAGGGTTGTCATGGGTAGAGTGGAAGTTTGCCGGTGACTGCGACTGATTTTATTAAATTCATGCAATCCCACATCCCATAAGGCGTGTCCCCCATCATTATCGGCATTATAGAAGAATTCTACAGGTTTCGTTTCTGAACCCAATACGGTAGGAATTACCTGCATTTGTGGGAACTGATTTAAGGTAATATGGTCTTGAATCCAGTTGATATTAGTCCTATCCGGTTCGATGCTAATTACTCTGCCGGTTTCACCGACGAGAATCGCGGCGAGGAGGGAGTAATAGCCAATATGTGCCCCTATATCAATAAATGTATCTCCCGGTTTTAACACTCGTTCTAAAAATTTAGACTCTTCGGGTTCATAGAATTTCCCCTGAGAGAAGTAATGCCACATGATTTTTTGACTGTATTTGGAAACATCCAAATTGAGGCGCAATTTGTAATATTTCTGATTCAGTCGGACTAACAGATTAAAGGGTTTTCTTTGCGAAGATTCGGCAAGGGTTTGAGTCATGAATTAACAATTAGCATCAGGATTAACAGTAGGAGAAAATAATACCCAATCCAGGTATAAACCGTAGTTTTTCTTAGCCCGCGCAGGCGGGCTTCGTCCGTGTAGCCCCAGGCTTTAGCCTGCGGGTTTTCTACTACAGAATTTCCCCCAGAATTTCAAGGAGGCGATTAACTTGATTTTCCCAGGTCCATTGTTGCATGAATTGGGCGGCAGCAATGCCTTTTTGTTGGGCTGTTTCACGATTTTGATAGATAGTTTCTAAGGTTTCGATAATTTCCTCAATGTCCGATTCTCCCCAGCCCTCTACTCCGATAAATTGCGGGGTAGGTTGGACAGGTTTCTGAGTTATCAAGGGATAGCAATGATTGGGGCTAATCAAATCTAAATGTCCAGTATTAGTGGATAAAATCGTGGGAATTCCGCAAGCCATTGTTTCCATTGCTACGAGGTTGGTTCCCCCTTCGCAACGATTGGTAAACAGGGCACAGTCGGATTCTCGGATGATTTGCGGCATCAGATAATTGGGAATTGCGCCAATATCGATAAAGGAATCAGGATGTAAGCCATTATTGAGTAGCCAATCGGTAATATTTAAGCGTTTATTTGTCCCAATTTGGGGTAGTCCGGTGACATGACCCGTGGTTTCGAGTCCGCGCATGAATTGGGGCCAAAAGTTATGCCATGCGGTGATGAGTAAGGCTTCGGGGTGACGTTTTTGAAAGGCTTTAAAGGCGGCGATGACGATATCTTGCCCTTTGCGATATTCTAGTTTGCCGCCGCTGAAGATGACGAAGCGATCGCCCAATAAATTAGACGTAGGGGCGGGATGAAACAAGGTGGGGTCAATCCCTTGGGGTAATGCCTGAACTGTGGTGATTCCCTGACTTTTGAGAACCTCGGCATTCCAAGTAGAACCGGCGACAATTAACAGATATTTCTGGGCTAATTGGCGTTTTTTTGGGGTTAAATTCGTATCTTCAAAGAAAATTAACCCGATATTCTGTTTCCCGCTGAGTTGTTGGGTAGTGGCAAGACTGATAAAGTTGTTGCCGAGGGCATGAAGGACGGGAAAATCACACCAAATGGGTTTCCCGGGGTTTTGACTCCGCAATTGTTCTAAATTTTGATACCGATCGCATACAGGTTGCAGTTGCGATCGCACCAACGGATTCACTACCCCCGAGGTATCCGGTTGCAACAATAACATCGGTTCATATCCCGGGTTTTTTTGCAGTTGCAGGGTGAGATTTGTCCCATAAATCCCCCACCCCGTCATCTGATTGATCGACCATGCAAGGCCCAATCTCAAGGGTTTTTGAGGGGTTTTAGCAACGGGTTGGGTGCGATCGCCACTTGATTCAGTCATCATCGATTTTGGGTTCCTCCTGACTTCACCTGCTAACCATGTTTTCCCGGGCAAAGATGGGTTTTGTTCCGCTAGTCCCACCTTTCCAGACTTCTCCACCGTTTGCCGTAATTCTTGGGCAATGCGATCGCCCACTTCCTGCCAGTTTCCCGGTTGGGTTTGCCGGAATAATCGCAGACTGGGATACCAAAGTGAATCGTAACCCTCCAGTCCCCAACGCCAATCGGGAGTATAAGCTAATAATAGCCAAGTCGGTTTACCCATCGCCCCAGCTAAATGGGCAATGGCGGTATCTACTGTAATAATTAAGTCTAATTGGGCGATTGCCGCAGCGGTGTCAGCAAAATCATTGAGGGATGGTCCTAAATCCTGCAAAGGTAAGTTTTTCCCTTGCCAAGTTTCCCCCGCTTGCCCTTTTTGAAGACTATAAAATTGTACCCCAGGAACCGTTAAGAAATATTGAAAAACATCCAGGGAACAGGACCGCTTATAATCCCTGTGGTGTTTGGGATTTCCTGCCCAGACAATCCCCACTTTAAACGGGAGCATCTCAATGTTGCCTGAAAACCAGTCTGACCTCTCCCCAAACCCCTCCCCTAAGAGGGGAGGGGCTTTGAAACTCCCCTTTCCGGCTCCCCCTTCCCTCTTAGGGAAGGGGGCTGGGGGGTTAGGTCTCTTGAACAAATTGAGATGCTCCACTTTAAACTTTGTTGATTCAAGGGAAAGTTGCTGGGAATGGGGAGGCTGAAGATAAGGAATGGTAGCGGGAATTGTGGGTAAAGTTGTGCCAAAAATTCGCGGCAAACTCATCAGGGGAATCCAACTTTCAAATGGTTGTAACTCCTCCGGATGGGAACTAATTGCCTCAATCCCTGGAACCGTTTTCAAGACAGAAACTAGGGACTCAGCAACTAAGGCAACTACGCGGATTCCCCGTTGGGCAAGCAAGGGGGCATAACGGATAAACTGGAGGGTATCCCCTAATCCTTGTTCCCCATATAATAGGAGTGTCTTTCCGGTTAAATCCCCACCCTCCCACCGAGGAACCTCAAAGTGAGGGGGGGCGGGGTATCCTTTGACGCGCCACCGCCATTCGTATTCGGCAAAACCTCCGGGCAAGTTTCCAGCAATGAGGAGACTGAGGGCGAGGTTGAGGTGTGCTTCGGCAGAGTTGGGCTGAATTTCCAGGGCGCGATGATAGGTGGCGATCGCCTCTGTGATGTGATGTTGTTCTTGTAAAGCGTTTCCCAGGTTAATATGGGCATCAATATACTGGGAATCCAAGGCAGTCGCCTGCTGAAAACAAGCTATTGCTTCGGTAATTCTGCCGGCTTTCAGGAACAGATTCCCCAAGGTATTATGGGCTTCTGTATAACTGGGGTCAAGGGTAGTCGCCTGCTGGATGTGGGCGACTGCCTCTGTCACATTCCCCACTTGTTGCAGGGCATTTCCCAAATGGTAATACGCTTGGCTATGATGGGCATCCAGGGCGATGACTTGGCGATAGTGGGCGATCGCTTCCTGGAAATGTCCCTCGTCAGACAAGGCATTTCCCAGATTATAATGGGCGGGGAGACAGCAGGAATCCACGGCGACTGCTTGTGCTAAATAGGAAATCGCCTCACTGGTTCTGCCCAAACTGCGTAAGGCTGCCCCCAGATTGATATAGGCAGGGAGATAGCGGCAATCGGCAACGATCGCTTGTTTGTAATACCCCACTGCGGTATTCAGTTTTCCCCCTTGATGGGCGATCGCCCCTAACAGTTGCCACCCTTGCGCCTGATGGGGATATTGACGCAACAACACCCGACAACGGCGTTGAGCTTCGGCAAAGTTACCCGCTTCGTAATCCTGGCGGGCGAGGGCAAATTCTGGGCTGATTGTCTCGGGTTCCGGTAAGACAACCCGCGTCGCCAACACCTCGGTTAAACTCTGTGCTACTTCATCAAATACCCCTTGCCAATCCCCCCGTTCCTCCTGGCGAAACAGCCGCATTGTCGGATACCAAGGGGAATCACTGCGATTCAGCATCCACCGCCAATCTGGGGCATAGCTTAACATCACCCAGACGGATTTACCCAAGGCACCGGCTAAATGTGCCACGGAAGTATCCACCGTAATCACTAAGTCTAATTGAGCGATGATTGCTGCGGTATCAGCTAAATCCTGCAAATACGGGGCTAAATCTTGAATCGGGAGATTTTGCTGGCGAATGCGGGTTTCTTCCGCACCTTTTTGGAGACTATACCATTTAATGCCGGGAATGTTGAGCAGGGGGAGAAAATAGCGCAAGGGACAGGAACGAGTGCGATCGCCTTTATGTTGGGGATTCCCCGCCCAGACGATACCCACTTTGAATCCCGGTGCATCAAGTATTACCGGGGCTAAATGGGTGGGGGTGAGATAGGGAACTTCCCCCGGGATAGTTGCTAAGGTAGTTCCCAGGATGTGAGGCAAACTCAACAGCGGTATCCAGACATCAATCGGGGCTAAGTCGGACCAATAGGCACTGACGCGACTGATGCCCGGAACGCTTTGAAATAAGCGCACCAAGGGTTGATTAACCAAGGCAACGACTCGCCCCCCGCGTTGGACGAGCAAGGCGGCATAGCGGATGAATTGGATACAATCTCCCAATCCTTGCTCGGCATGGAGTAAAATGGTCTTGCCTTGGAGATCGGAACCGTCCCAAAATGGCGCAGGAATCGGAGGTAAATCCGGTGCCGCTTTCACCCGCCATCGCCATTCATAGTCCCGAAATCCCTGGCGTAAGTCACCTTGGATGAGTAAGGCAATTCCCCGGTTGTTATGGGCTTCGGAGTAATCCGATTGCAGGCGCAGGGCGGTGTTATAGCAGGCGATCGCCTCCTCAACTCGTCCCATGTCATGCAGCACTAACCCTAAATTATTGTATCCTTGGGCATAGTTGGGATTTAGGGTAATTGCCTGTTCAAAGTGAGGAATAGCAGATTCTAACTCGCCCAATTCATGCAATACCATCCCCAGATTATTATACCCTTCCACATGGTTCGGTTGCAAGGTAATTACCCGATGAAACTGGGCGATCGCCGCTTCCCGTTTCCCCAGTTCCCACAGGGCATTTCCTAAGTTGTAATGCAACCCCACTTCTTGCGGGGCATAAGGTAACGCTTGGTGATAACAGGCAATGGCTTCTGCATAGTTTCCCTGACTTTTCAGAATCATTCCCAAATTCGTTAAAGCCACCGGATGCTTCGGCATTTGTTCCAACACTTGCCGATAGAACCGTTCTGCTGTTGTTAAGTCCCCACTCTGATGAGCAAGAATCCCGCGTCCTATTTTTGCCCTTAAATTATCGGGAATTTTGGCTGAATTTTCCGTCCCATTCAAGGTTTCAATTAAGGCTTGCTTCACTTCCTCAAAGACACTCTGCCAATTCCCAGGCTGGCTTTGGCGAAACAGGCGCAGGGTGGGATACCAAGGCGAATCGGTGCGATTCAGCAACCACCGCCAATCTGGTGCAAAGGGCAGCAACACCCAAGCCGGTTTTCCCAATGCCCCGGCTAAATGTGCCACTGCCGTATCCACGGTAATAATTAAGTCTAATTCCGCCATGACTTCAGCGGTATCTCTGAAATGATTCAATTGATGAGCCAAGTCTTGAATCGGCAGTTGAGAGAAGATTTTAGCTAATTCATTGGAGTCTTTTTGTAAGCTATAAAAGTAAACTGAATGGGTTTTTAATGTTTCTATTAATTGAAGAAAATAAGTAAAGGGACAAGAACGTTTGATAGCGGTGGGATTCTCCTGATTTGCCCCCCATACAATTCCTATTTTGAAAGAGGGAGAATGGAGTAAATTTGGGGAGATATCTTTCAGAAGAGACCCCCCCCCATCTCCCTTAACAAGAGGGGAGTCAGAGGCATTTTGCTCGTTCTTTACTAAAGATACATCAGCCCGCGCAGGCGGGCTTGGTTCCGATAGCCCCACCCTTCCAGGGTGCGGGCTTTCCAGCCCCAAAGATACATCAGCCCGCGCAGGCGGGCTTGGTTCCGATAGCCCCACCCTTCCAGGGTGCGGGCT
>NZ_JAMXOT010000063.1 GCF_024220515.1 Oscillatoria sp. HE19RPO | reverse complement strand
AAAAAATAAAACCTTCAAAAAACCCGCAGGCTCAAGCCTGGAGGCTCACAGGACAAAGCGGTGCCTGCGCGGGCTAAAAGAGCCTTGTTAGGTGCGATCGCATCAAAGCAAGGATGATTTATTTGTTGGAATCCCCTAATCAAAAAACTAAAGAGATTATTTGCCTACACTTTGGGCCGGGGCATTGCCATGACTTCAATTTATTCAAAAACAGTCCAGTCCATTTTCATCCTGAAACCGATAGTTTACAAGATAGTGGATATCAAGGAATAAAAAAAATATCATTTTAATAGCTATACTCCTAAAAAGAAACCTAAAAAGGGGAGTCTTTCCGCCTTACAAAAAGACTACAATCTGGCTTTGTCCCAAGACAGAGTTGGGATTGAACATATTAATAGAAGTCTGAAAATTTTCAAGATTTTGTCAAGTCGTTATCGAAATCGTCGCCGCCGTTATGGCCTCCGGTGTAATTTGCTCGCAGCACTTTACAATTATGAGTTGGCTCTGGAGGCTAAAATTCAAAATTTGTAATTATAACATAGATTTTTTTTGCAAGAGGTCTAATGTAAGGATGAGACCCTACCCGGACGGAGGTATCCAGAAGACATCATGACCATTATCGATGAACTAGATGATTTTATCAACCATAGCGAAAATGCTAAAGAAGTCAAAAGAGCTTTAGCTGTTAAAATGATTTTAACGGGAACGTCTTCTCAGGGAATTGAAAACCTCTTGCAGGTTTCTCATAGTTTTATTAGCAAGTGTAAAAATCAAGCTCTGTTTCATGGAGTAGATAGCTTAGAACTTCAATACAAAGGGAGTAAAAGTTACTTAAAACCCTCCGATAAGGCTAGAATTATTGAATGTTTAAGGCAACAAGACTATTTAAGGCTCGGAGATTTAAAACGATATTTAGACCAAGAGTACAAGGTGGTATATGCCTCGGATGAAAGTTACTATGCCTTATTCAAAGAAGCCGGGATAAGCTGGAAGAAAACACCAAAAAAGAACCCGGCAAAAGATGAAAAAAAAGTTAAAGCAAAAAAAGAAGAAATTGAAAAAAAGTTAAAATAGTGGGAGCCGGAAATAAAGGCTGGAAAGCTTGCAGTGTTTATGATTTACGAATGCCATTTTCTTTGGGGAGACCTGTTAGGGTATGTTTGGGGACGAACAGATACTCGGGTAGAAGTTCCTATTAAAAATCAAAAAAATAGACAAACTTACTATGGATCATTAGATTATCAAACTCATGAATTTATTGTCCAAGAACATTCAAGCGGCAATACGGAAAATACCATAGATTTTATCAAACACTTACAGAAACAAAGCCCCGGAAAAAGATTGGCCATTTTTTGGGATGGTGCTAGTTATCATAATTCTCAAGAATTTAAAGAATATTTAAAACAAGTCAATGGAGATTTGCAAGAAGATGAATGGCTAGTTCATTGCACTAATTTTGCTCCAAACGCTCCCGAACAAAACCCGGTAGAAGATGTTTGGTTACAAACCAAAAACTTTATCCGGCAGTTTTATCATTTATGTGATTCCTTTAAGATAGTTAAGGGGCTATTTAAGTTTTTTGCTGATGGTCAAATATTTGATTTCCCAAAACTGTCCTACTATGGAGTTTTGCCACAACTGATTTAGGACTGCTATAGCATAAAATTATTTTGCAAGAGGTCTTTTAAACAAACTTTATTTTTATGCTATAATTAAACCCTAAAATAAGCCATAAAATCTAATTTTTGTTAGAGGCGAAGAAAACGAGAAAGGATGACCTCCGACCAACCAACTATGACCAGACTAAAACGCCAAACTCCCCACAGTGGATACCATTGGAATAGTAGTCCACGCCGGTTTTTTGAAGGGTGGTATTATCGGGTCACCTTACCCACGGACCGCCAAACTTTTGCCTTTATGTATTCTATCGAAGACCCCGCAGGCGGTTCCCCCTATAGTGGGGGCGGTGCTCAAATTTTAGGGCCGGATGATGGCTATTTATGCCGGACCTTTCCCGATGTTAAAGGATTTTGGGCCTGGTCGAGCAGTTTAGCCCTGGGTCACTGGGGAAAAACCGAGTTACCTTACCCCCCCAACTATTTATCCCCCCAGGAGTTCGATCGCTACATTGAACAAGGCTATCAAGCAACCGCCACTTGGCATCAGGGCAAATTGTGCGACCCCGGAACGGGACAACGTTGCGAATGGCAATATGCCATCTCCCCGATCTACGGATGGGGCGATCGCCAGCGGGGTCAGTTGGCAACCGCCGGGTTACTCTCATTTTTACCCCTATTTGAACCCGGTTGGCAGATTTTAATGGCCCACGGTTGGGCAACCGGATGGATCGACTGGAACGGCAAGCGCTATGAATTTACCAATGCCCCTGCCTACGCCGAGAAAAACTGGGGGGGGGCCTTTCCCGAAAAATGGTTTTGGGTCAATTGTAACTGCTTCGACGATGAACCGGACCTGGCATTAACTGCCGGAGGGGGACGTCGCGGGGTCCTCTGGTGGATGGAGTCCGTGGCCCTGATTTGTATCCATTATCGCGGTGAGTTTTATGAATTTGTCCCTTGGAATGCTCAAGTGAGTTGGGAGATTGACCCTTGGGGGCGCTGGCAAATGCAGGCGAGTAACGATCGCTTTACCGTAGAACTCACCGCCACCACGGATCACCCGGGAACGCGCCTGCGTGCCCCCACCCAAGAGGGATTAACCTTCGTCTGCCGCGATACTATGCAGGGCCACCTCACTCTCACCCTGCGATCGCGCCAGGGCAATCCTTCCGAGGTAATTTTTCAGGCCACCAGTTCCCTCTGTGGTGTGGAAACCGGCGGCGGTCCTTGGACAGAAACCTGGCGATCGGCCTAAGCAACCCGGGAATCATTGAGCCAATTCCCTCGATGATTCCCGGCTAATCTGTTGATATTATGGTAACAGTTGTGACCGTCCCAGATTTCCGGTTACTCTAGAGCCGTATCCTGCTCATTCGCTGTTACGCGGTTCGTTAAAAATTCAATTATCTATACAGTATAAACTTAAAATTTTCAAGTCCTATTTGAGAACTTTGCGGATTTCTTAAAACCAATGGGACTTAGGCGAGTTGGGTTAAGAAAATCACAGAAAAGAGTAGCAACTCCGTTCGAGAAGTAAACAGCCATTGCTTTTGCTATCTCTAGGCTCAAACTTGGGGAAAGAACGTCTCCAGTTTGGGGAGGCACTGCCCCGAAACCACTAAACCATGAATCAGAAACGAGGAACTTTTGGGATGAAAATTAAGTTGCCCACCTTACATCTTTGGGTCATCATTGCTACTCTTTTAGCCAGCTTCATACCGAATCAACCCGCAATTTCCCAGGCCGTTACTCCCGCTGATGACGGCACCGGGACCCAAGTTACCCCGCAGGGAAATCACTTCCATATTCAGGGGGGACAGTTATCTAAAGATGGGGCGAATCTCTTCCACAGTTTTCAACAGTTTGGTTTAACCCAAGGGCAGATTGCCAACTTTCTCTCCAATCCAAAAATTCGCAACATTTTAGGACGAGTGGTAGGCGGTGACCCTTCCTTCATTAATGGCTTAATTCAGGTATCCGGGGGCAATTCCAACTTATTTCTAGTCAATCCCGCCGGAATCTTATTTGGACCCAATGCCAGCTTAAACCTGCCTGGAGATTTTTTAGCCACCACTGCCACCGGCATCGGATTGGGAGATGATCAGTGGTTGAATGTCCTGGGAGAGAATCAATGGGCGATGTTAGTAGGGGAACCCCGTCATTTCTCATTTGGGGGACTACAACCGGGGGCCGTCGCCAATTTGGGCCATTTAACGCTACAACCGGGCTCTAACTTAACCCTCCTCGGCGGAACCGTTCTGAATGCCGGGACCTTCTCCGTTCCCGGAGGCTCCATTACCCTCGCTGCCGTCCCCGGAGATTCCGTAGTTAGCCTTTCCCAAACGGGTCATTTACTCACCTTGAGCATTGCGCGAGAGGCATTGGGGGGAACTGCTGACTCATCTGATGCCTTAGCGATGACGCCGCTTTCGTTGCCGGAACTGCTGACGGGCGGGATGGCATCTCATGCCACGGAAGTAGAAGTGCAGGCCGATGGCACGATCGCCCTCACGGGTTCTGGACTAAAAAGGATCTCCTGGACTTATTATGCGTGGCTCAGTGCCTAGCACCGTAGGAAAGCCTTACTGTGAAAGACTTTCCGGGCTTTTGACACCCGCAAACGACTTGCACTTAATCACGAGATTGAACATAAAAGCATACAATCCAGACCCAACAAGGATTTGAGACGTTTTAAGTCACTAAAATAGCATAACAAAACCAGGCGAGCCACTAAAAATTACTCCCGAAACCGGCACCACCATTGCCTCGGGAACCCTGGATGTCAGCAATCGGACTCCGGATACTCCATCCACTCAAAGCATTGCGATTGTTGGCGATCGCATTGCCGTCCTGGATGCCAAACTCGACGCATCCGGCATCACCGGCGGCGGAACCCTGAGAATCGGTGGGGAAGAACGCGGCAGGGGTGCGATCGCCAATGCCACTCACAGTTTCATCAGTAGCGATTCCCTCATCACTGCCGATGCGCTTTCCTCCGGCAATGGCGGACGAGTGGTAATTTGGGCCGATGAAACGACCGCATTTTATGGTACTATTCAGGCGCGAGGCGGGTCTGACTCCGGCAGTAGCGGCGGAACCGTGGAAGTATCCGGGAAACAACAGTTAATTTTTCGAGGGAACATTGACTTGACTGCACCCAATGGCAATGTGGGTACATTGCTGCTTGACCCGGAAAATATTATCATTGTGAGTAGGGATGGGGGAGCACAGGACAATGAAATTACCGATGGGACGATTCAGTTCGGGGAAGCAGGGGATACCTTTACGGGAGCATCCCGATTTTGTAAATAGGCGAAGATATGGTAAAATATTAATTTTTTTTGAACGCAACTGGCCTATCAAAAACTGCGATGGAGGCCAGGGCTAATTTTCTGTAAGATTTAAGCACCTAGATCACAAAAAATACTTATAATAATAATAGGGAAAATGTTTTGTGGAGACTGCTCATGAATCGTGAAGAAGTTGAACGTTTAAAAGAGCTGAGTGATGAAATGGCCCAGATTTTATATAGAAATACCCCACTGGAGGCTTGGGAGAACTTAGGCACAATTGAACAGCATCTTAGACAACAATGGATAGAGGTAATCGGACCCCATGTCGGGTTTTTTTATTAAAACAGCAACGGGAACAGATAAAGGACGCTCCAGAACCGTAAAAAGCTGTATCGGACCCTTAACAATTACCGAAAAGCAAGCGGAAAAATTAGAGGTCAAGAAATCGACTAGGTTAGCACCAGTTCTTGAGAAATGTTGTTTGAGAATGAGTGCGATTTTATCTTTTGAGCAAGCAGCTTCATAAGTGGAAGTCCAGACGGGAATCAAGATAGGTCATACTTCTTTACATAACCGGGCAATCAAGCAAGAGTGGTCCGAACAATCCAGCCAGACATTAGTAAAAGAAATTAGCGTAGATGGAGGGAAAGTCCGTGTTAGAGGGCCACAGGGTGAAGGCTCTGTGTGGCTTGATTATAAAGCCGTGAGGCTGCACTCCAGTTTATATGCCGCATATTTTCAAGAGAATGAGAGCTTGATTAATTATGTAAATCGTCAGCCCCTAAATCCCCTCTTAACCTGTCTAGGAGATGGACATGATGGAATCTGGAATATTATTGCTCAAATCAATCCCAAAGGCCGACGACTATAAATTTTAGATTGGTATCATTTAGTAGAAAATTTGTCCAAAATAGGAGGGTCTAATAAACCACTAGAAAAAGCCGAAAACTTTTTATGGGAGGGTCGGGTAGAAGAGACAATTAAGTGGTTTGAATCCAACCGTCGTCGCCAAGCTGCTAATTTCTGTAAATACATAACTACACATCGTCATCGAATAGTAAATTATCAAATTTTATCTTCAGAAAATATTTGTTCGATTGGCTCGGGGGCCGTTGAGTCAACAGTCAAACAAATTGACAGACGATTAAAAATTTCATGTGCGCAGTGGTCTACGGAAAATATTAATCAGATGCTTAATTTGAGGTGTGCCTACTTGAATAACTTATTATAAAGTT
>NZ_JAMXOT010000509.1 GCF_024220515.1 Oscillatoria sp. HE19RPO | reverse complement strand
TCAGATACCCGCAAGGTCACAAGAAACCTATTTTAAGTTTCAACCTCCATTCTGGTTTTTACAATGCACTCTACTGGTAGAACGATATGAGGTCCCTCCCCCAGAATAGAGGTCCCGGTTTTAATGCGATCGCGTTACTCTATCCCAGGGGATTCTATATAGATATAGATAGACCCAGTTTTAATCCGAGCAGAGCATGAAGCAACATTAGCCCAAGGGCCACGGTTCCTATATAGGCATGAGCGGCCCGCAGGGTGAGGCGATCGGCTTGAAATCCCAAAGACAGGGTTCCATTCAGGGCTAACAACACTAATAGTATCGAACCCGTCCAGAAATGAGGGCTTTCTAAAATGGGCTGTCGTTGCATCACCAGGGATAAAACTCCTCCGGTATAACCGAGGGCCATAAATAGGAACATCCAAGGGGCCAGTTTGCGGTGGTCGCTGCGGGCCTTAATTGCGGCATCCTTATCCGCTGCAACTCGTCCGCGCCATCCGGACCAGCCGACATAGCTACCCATTACAAATATCACAATTCCCATCATTAGGGGATGTCCCCAATGCACAATCGGCTCAGGCAATCCTAAACTGCGAAATTGACTGGCGATCGGTTCGAGGGCTTCACTCAGATCGATCATTCCTTCCTTCTCCTCTTCTTGACTCTTTAAGGGTATTGCAATAAATAAATCACCCAAATGCGATGCTTAAGGAACTAAAAAGACGTTCTTAGCCCGCGCAGGCGGGCTTCGTCCTGTGAGCCTCCACCCTTGAGGGTGTGGGTTTTTGGGTATTTTATTTTTTGGAGTTCCCTAATTCCATATCACGGGTTAAAGCAACTTAAGCAGCCGATGCTTTATCAGAGGCGTCCCCTTTCAGAAGCGGGAACCCCAGTTTCTCCCGTTGCTCCAGATATAGATGAGCCACCCGTCGCGCCAAATTGCGGATCCGCCCAATATAACGAGTCCGCTCCGTTACGGAAATGACGCCTCTGGCATCTAATAGATTAAAGGTATGAGAACACTTCAGGACATAATCCAGGGTAGGGGCCACCAATCCTCGGGCCGTGAGCTGTTCCGCCTCCTCTTCATAGAGAGCAAACAGCTTGAACAGTAAATCTGGATTGGATGCCTCGAAGTTATAGACGCACTGCTCAACTTCTCCCTGGAGGTGAACATCTCCATAAGTCACCTCATCAGTCCAGTTAATCTTGGTAAAGGCATCTTTTTCCTGGAGATACATCGTTAAGCGCTCCAGTCCATAAGTAATCTCGATGGAGACGGGACGGCAGTCGATGCCCCCACATTGTTGGAAATAGGTAAATTGGGTAATCTCCATGCCATCGAGCCAAACTTCCCAGCCGACGCCCCAGGCTCCTAGGGTGGGAGATTCCCAGTTATCCTCCACAAACCGAATATCCCGGTCTTCTGGACGGATCCCTAAAGCGCGCAGGGAATCCAGATACAGGTCCTGAATATTGTTGGGGGAGGGTTTGATGATGACTTGGTATTGATAATAGTGTTGGTAGCGGTTGGGGTTCTCGCCATAGCGGCCATCGGTGGGACGACGGCAAGGTTCGACATAAGCCACAGACCAAGGCTCGGGACCGATCGCCCTTAAGAAGGTATGGGGATTCATGGTGCCTGCGCCTTTCTCGATATCGTAGGGCTGGGCAATCAGACAACCGCGATCGGCCCAAAACTGATTTAACGTGGCAATCACAGACTGAAAATTCACGGTTCGCTTTCCTCATGCAAGCAAGTTCATTATTTATTGTCGCCTAAAACTCTCCCCGTGAAAGGCTTTCAGACTTTTTTTAAAAAAAGTCAAAAAAAATCCTCAAAAACGCTTGACAAACCCTGGTGGGTTAGTTAAAGTAGTAAAGCGCGGTGAGGAAAGGCAACGAACCGAGTCGCGCCTGAACCAAGACAATTAAAGAGTTTGAAAGCCAATAGAAACCTGGTCTCGTCAAGAGAATCAGAAGTCTCTAAAGGGTTATACC
>NZ_JAMXOT010000437.1 GCF_024220515.1 Oscillatoria sp. HE19RPO | reverse complement strand
ATTTAATGACAAGAAATCCTTATTTCATGTAGAGGCGCTTCGAGAAGCGCCTGTCAATATGATAAATTTAATGACCCAAAAGAGTGATGGAATGTAGCCGCGCTTCGAGAAGCGCCTGTCAATATGATAAATTTAATGACCCAAAAGAGTGATGGAATGTAGCCGCGCTTCGAGAAGCGCCTGTCAATATGATAAATTTGATGACAAGAAATCCTTATTTCATGTAGAGGCGCTTCCCGAAGCGCCCCTACAAATACACCTTGACAGGGCTAGGGTTTAAACCCCGCCGGTTGTTGCCTACGAACTACGAACTAAGAAAGAGAACGACTGAAGTCGTTACTACGAACTAAGAGAAGAGAACGACTGAAGTCGTTACTACGAACTAAGAAAGAGAACGACTGAAGTCGTTACTATGAACTAAGAAAGAGAACGACTGAAGTCGTTACTACGAACTAAGAGAAGAGAACGACTGAAGTCGTTACTACGAACATCAGAGAAGAGAACGACTGGAGTCGTTACTACAAACAGGGGAAGATTAGCTCAGGATTGGGTTTCTACAAACCAGGGTTTGTAGATTAAGCATTGTCGGTTAAGACCTCTTCAAAGGCAAAATCTGGGGCAGCTAGGACAAAAATTGTGGTGGGTAAACCGGCGGCGCGAGCTTGTAATTGTTCATAGTATTCCGTATAATTTTCGCGGGGGGTGGCCATGCCGAGGAAGACTAAATCTGTGTCTTGGGAAGACTCATGCAGAATCTCATCAAACGATTGTCCGTCAGAAATCAGAACTTGCGGAATGGCACCGATGCGTAATTGTTTGACCAAGGTGGCAATATTGGTTTCGGCAGATTCGGCAGCAGCGCGATCGGGAACAACCAGTTTGAGATAGACTTCGGCATTTTGCCATTGGCTGCTGGTGCGGACTAAATAGGCCAAAATCAGCATTAGACCGCCATTGGCTTGTAATCCACCCCACCACACATCAATCCGGCGACGTTGACCAAATCCTTTGTCAGCATTTTCCCGAAAGATAATTAGGTTACGTTTGGCTTGATGCAGGTTGGCGATCATGTCGCAATAGCGATCGCGCTTAGTCGGTTCCTCACTATCTCCGAGTAAAATCGTATTCGGCACCAGGGGTCCGAGTCCATAAATTTCTACGAGATTTTTCGCGCCAATAAAGGGGTCCGGGGCGGTAATTAAGCGGACTAAGGCTTGAACTCCGCGCTTGTCTAAATAGTCCCGAATCGTGGCTTCGAGTTGGGTTTGTTGGGCAGGATCCCGAGAACCACTGGGAAGAACACTGGATACAGTAATTAACCCGCGATTGTGAGTCAAGGCGGTGGCGAGTTCTATCAGAATCCAGCGCCGGGTAGGTGCACCGGAAAGCACCAGGATGTGAGGTCGCCAGTTTTTGGTATCCGGTTCGTGACTGAGGTTAAAAATCCCCGTGCGCACGACTTCCATCCATAAACCCCGGCGCACATCTCCCCAGGCGGATTCCAGTTCCCGACGTTCTAACCAGATATAAATTCCCAGGACGATAATTCCAGCAACCACGGTGGCGATCGCATTAATCAGGAGCATCACGGCGATACAACCGATGGCACCGAGGAGGGAAATCGCCCAATGGACTCGAAAGGTGGGGCGATAGGATGGACTTTGCAAAAAGCCTTCGATGCCTGCGGCTACATTTAAAACCAGGTAGGTGGTTAAAAAGAACATGGTGAGAACCGGGGCAATCATGTTCAAATCCCCCACGGCTACGGCGATCGCAGCAATTCCCAGGGTGACGCAGGTGGCGATAAATGGCTCATCATCCGGTCCTCTTCCGTTCCCGAGTATCCGCAGACCCGAGGGTAAGATTCCATCCCTGGCTAGGGCTTGCAGGACCCGAGGTGCACCTAAAATACTCCCCAAGGCACTGGATAAGGTCGCCCCCCAGACTCCCAGGAGAATGGCCGGTCCCCAAAAGGCCATTTGTTGCATAATCAAGGGATTGGCAATCAGGGTACTGGCATCGGCACGCATCGCCAGGAGGACCGGCAGTCCCATATAAATCACATATCCCGTCCCGACAGCAGCGAGGGTACCCACGGGAATGGACCGGGAAGGGTCGCGCAAGTCTCCGGACATTCCCACTCCCGCCATGATGCCGGTCACTGCTGGGAAGAAGACGGCGAAAACGACCCAGAAGGGTTCGGAATTTTCGGGTTTAGCGCCCCACATTTCGATGGAGGTGGTCTCGATGGGACTGCCGAAGGCAAAGGAGATGAGAGATAGGACGATCGCCGCCATGATGAAATATTGGGCGCGGATGGCGGTCCGGGCTGATTTCATGGCCAGGAGGGCCACGGCGAGGGTGGTGAATAAGGCGATCGCCCGTTGCATGGTTCTGAATTCGGGAAATGCCTCTACCACACTTTCGGCAAAGCCAATGGTATAAAGGGCGACAGACAGTCCTTGGGCAAAATACAGGGGAATCCCCACGGCACCGCCGGTTTCAATTCCCAGGGACCGGCTGATCATGTAGTAGGCTCCCCCCACGCGCACCACGCGATCGGTGGCGATCGCCGAGATGGAGAGGCCCGTAAAAAGGGTGATTGAGGTGGCCAGAGTGACGATAATCAGGGTACCAATTAAACCGACATTCCCCACTACCCATCCAAATCTCAAATACATGATCACCCCGAGAATGGTCAAAATCGACGGGGTATAAACGCCACCAAAGGTTCCCAGGCCACCGGATGCAGAAGAAGGAATCACGGGGTCTGGCGACGGACGACGAAATGAGGGAAAGCTCGGCATAAGGACTGATAATGATGATAACTACATCCCACCTTAGACGATCGCCGCCCAAGAAGGCTCCTTAAAGTTTCAGGGAAGTCTCAAACCAGGCGATCGAGGCATTGGGAAGGCTCAAGGTTTCATCTTATCAAATCGATAAAAGAAGAGACTGGATTTCTCTACGTTGCTCACAATTAATCCTGAAGAGAGTCTCCGCTGGATCATCCTGCCTTTACCCTTATCCTCACCAAGAGAGTCAATGCGTTATCGTATCATGCTGCCAATTGTAGCGATTATTCCGGTGATTTTCTTGGCGAATGCTGGGTTATTTGCCCGGTTACAAAATCGTCCAGGTCTCTCGCCACAAACCACAGAGGCAGTAGGTGAATGAATCCGCAAATGTTGAGCCACTGTCATTGTTTGCAGTAGTGAAGGGTTATCCGTTGTAGCCTCTCCTCCTCTTCAGTCCCCTCCTCCTCGGGTGAAAACTCTATTCTAAAGGGGGTGAGGGGAGGCTCTTTTTTAACAGTGGGGATTGGGATCTTGGGGGGGTGGGGAGGGTAATCGTTAAAGTTGTGCCAACGCCGAGGGTACTCTCTACGGAGATTTCTCCACCGAGCAAGTCTACAGATTTTTTGACGATCGCCAATCCTAAACCCGACCCGGGAATATCCCCGACGTTATTCCCTCGATAAAAGATGTTAAACAGGTGAGGCAGGTCTGCGGGTAAAATCCCTACGCCCTGATCGTGAAATTTTAAAATAATCTGTGTCTTTTCACACTGTAAAAGCACGGTTATTTCGCTGTTTTCTGGAGTGAATTTGAAACTGTTTGACAGGATATTGCGAAAAATATGGCGGAGCAATTTAGTATTTATACAGACTGAGTGATAGTCTCCAGTGGCCTGAAAATTAATCGAGCGATCGCCGGGGTTATAAAGATGCTGATATTCTTCTATTATTTTCAAACAAAATTTTTCTAAATCAAATTGAAAAGGTTTAAAACAAGAAGAATCTTTATCTCCATTAAAAATCAAAATATCATCTAAAAGTAAACTCATTTGTTTAATTGCACCCCGAATTTTTTCAAAAATTGGACTTCGTTTGGATTGTTTTACGCCGTCACTATATCGTTCCAAAAGTTGCGTACATAGATGAATGGTATTGAGGGGGGTGCGAAATTCTTGAGAAAGAATTTGAATAAATCGAGACTTCATCAGATGGAGTTCTCGTTGCATGGCCAGCTCTTGGCGATTTTTTTCCGCTTCTTTTAAATCGCTAATATTGCGAATTAACCAGCGAAATCCCATCGGATTGCCCTGAATATCTTGAACCTTAGAAACAGAAATTGCAGCGGGAAATGACTCGCGATCGCGCGGGAGCATTTGCACTTCCCATTCCGTTAATGGTCCTGCGGTTATGAGTTGCTCTAGTTGGCTGCGAAAGGCACTCCGTTCTTCTAGCCCCACAAAAACTGCTAGGGGTTTCTCTATCAGGAAGGGGCGACGCAGATTAAATAACTGTTCTGCTGCCGCATTCGCTTCTTCAATCACCCCCACTGCATTGGTCACAAAATAAGCTTCCGGTGCTTCTTCAAATAACTTTTGATAGCGCTCCCGCTCTATTTCTACTTGTTCACGAGTCGAGAGCAGTTGTTGATTTTGCTCCTGAAGCTCCTCTGTCGCCACGTGCAGTTCTTCCAATGCCGTTGAGAGTTCGCCAAACACCTGTTGTAACAAGTCCGGTGAAGGGGAAGAAAACTCCTGAGCGAGTAGTTGCATTTGCTCTAAACGCACTCTAGCCTGTTCAATCTGCCTCGTGAAATTTTCCATGCAATTTCTCCATTCTATTTCAGTCCTAACTTTAGGATAGTAGCTAATCGCATAATGCATCCACCGAACCGAAAACATGATCGGAAAATCAAGCCGGAAGTCAGTGGGGACTTTTAGTTAATCTGGTGATTATTGGGGTGAAATCGCGGCCCAAATCCCAGGCGGGAGAAGAGACTGGGCTCAAGAAGACCGCCCCAGTTAAACTTCCTTGATTAACAGAATCACCCCATGAGGTTCTTTGCTCCCATCTTTAAGCGGATTAAAGCTCAAGCGGTACTGAATCGAGCTACCTTGACGATTCAACGCATCAATGAGAATTTCTTGATCCAATTGGGTTCCACTCAAGCATTGATAAAGGGGGTCGCGCAGACGTTCCACGGGTAAGCCAATATCCAGATTAAAGAGAGATTGTTTCTGCACTTCGTCCGCTTTCGGTCCCCAGAGATTTTGGGCCGCTTCGTTCCAAGTTTGAATTTGGAATTGACGGTCTACCACAATCACCGCTGATTGCAAACTGGCAAAAATAGACTCTAAAAAAGCATTACATTGATTCAGTTCTATGGTTTTTCGCCCCAGTTCTTCATTGAGGGTTTGAAGTTCCTCATTGCTGGATTGAAGTTCCTCATTCATTGTCTCTAATTCTTCATTGGTAGACTGGAGTTCTTCATTGGTCGTCTCCAATTCTTCATGACTAGACTGGAGTTCCTCGTTGGTTGTCTCCAGTTCCTCATTGCTGGACTGGAGTTCCTCATTTACTGTTTCGAGTTCCTGGTTAGACCGTTCGAGTTGCTCTTGTAACTGGTGATAGCGAGTGACTTCGTTAAACGTGATACTCACGCCGAGGGGATCGCTGGTATTTTGCTGTAAAGGGGAGATTTCGATATCCAGATACTGAACGCTGCCATCGCTCCAAGTGCGGAGCACATCGCTGACGAGAATCGAGTTGCCCTCTTTGTAGACCCGTTCAATTTGCGATCGCAACTCCACGGGACGGTAAGAAATTTCTAAATCCTGGAACGGTCGTCCCAGGTCCTGGCGATCGATGCCAAAACGGGACCGAGCTAAGTGATTGGCTAGGACGAGATTGCTGTCGGAGTCTACTACAATTTGCGCCAGAGGCATCACATTAAAAGCCGCTTCCAACAGGCGGATATTTAAAGTCGATCGCATCCCGGCTTCTTCTTTTCTACTCTGCGCTAAGATTAAGAGGCGCTCACGCCGGTCTATTTTTCGCACTTTCTGAAAGATCCGGTGTTGTAAGTTTAAAGGACTAAACAGATCGGCGTTAGTGAGTAGCATTTCGGCTTTACCTAAAAATAAATAGCCCGTGTCTTTGAGTGCAAAATGAAAGCGAGCCAAAATCTGCTTTTGGGTTTCCGCATTAAAATACATCAGGGTGTTGCGGCATACCAGCAAATCTATGCGAGAAATGGGAGCATCGTGAATCAAGTCATGACGACCAAAAATTATCACCTGACGGAGCTCCCTATCCACTGCGAAGCGATCGCCGACTGGCTTAAAGTATCGCTGCTGGAACTCCTCGGAAATGGACTCGATGTCTTTGGCTTTATAGCTGGCATTCCGTCCCTGTGTCAAGGCTTCCTCATCTACATCGGTGGCGTAAATTTTCACCCGGCGCAGACAGTCTTCCATGCCGAGGGTTTCTGCCAGTAAAATAGCCAAGGTGTAGGCTTCTTCTCCCGAGGCACAACCCGCAGTCCAAAAGCGCAGAGTTTCATCCGGGGATTTCTGTTTAATAATCTGCGGTAGGGTATCGGTGGCTAAGTGTTCCCATGCCGTGAGATCTCGAAAAAAGCTAGTAACGTTAATTAAGATGGTGTTGAATAAGGCGGGGAATTCTTCGGGGTGAACTTTCAGGTACTCCAGGTAATCCCCAAAGTTGTCAATCTGATGCACCTCCATTCGCTTGGTGACTCGACGCTGGAGGGAGGAACGCTTATATCCAACAAAATCAAAGCCACGCGATCGGCGCAGATACTCTAGAAGTGCTTCAAAGATTGAAGTCTGATCATTTGCAGTCATTGTTGATGGGTTGATGAGGACGCAGTTAAGAGCGGATATAAGAGAATCAGCGAAGGTAAGTTAGCATCGCAGTACAAACTTTATGTTTTATCATAAAAGTTACTGGCGCAAAAGTGGCTCTTACCGATTTCTGTAGATTTTAAGGTTGACCCTGTTTGCCTGCTCTGGCACTGCGGTGGCTCAAAATCTCCGATAGTCAATCCGGAAGTCTATTCGGATTGTGGATTGAGATGTGGTCTGATGAACATCGGGAGGAGGACAGTCCCGAGGGAGGTCCCCGGGTAGGCGGTTGGAGAGAATTGGCTCGCCTGTTGGAAATCCGGAGCGCTACACTATTAAAAGCCGATGGATTAACAAGGGGCGATCGCATTGGCTCTCTCCCGGAGATATTTGTGCCTTATGTCATTGATTAATACCCCTAATTATGGAGCGGATTGAATAAATTTTTAGGGAAAAGGGTTTAGGTGACTCCTGATTACCTATTTTCTTCAATCATACCCCTATTTAATCGGTTTGGACGAGATGGATTTTATCCTTTAAAATTTAAGAGATAAATTCTCAAAAGTCCAAAGCAATGTCAAAAGAATTTGCCCTCGGCGATCGGGTCCGGATTGTCGCCTTACCCGCTTACCTCAAAACTGCTGAACCCATCCCCATGCTCCGTCCACCCAATGCAGTCAGCTTGGGGGAAGAAGGGACAATCCTCGATCGCAAACCCGGGGGATATTGGAGCGTCCGCTTTAAAAAAGGGGCATTTCTCATCGAAAGCCACTATATCGAACCCCTAGAGAATCCCCTTGAAACCTCTCAAAAAGGAACCGCAGAAAACGAATGAGCACCCGTTCAGCTTGCTTAATTTTTAATCCCTGTTCTGGGAACGGCGATCCCGAGGCCGAACTCAGACAGATTTTCTCACTTTTAGAACCGGAAATTAAACTAGATATCCGCTATACGAAAGCCGATTTAGAACCCAGTCAACTGGCGCAGGAGGCAGTCGCCCGGGGGGTTGATTTAGTAATTGCCTCCGGTGGCGATGGCACCGTTTCGGCGGTCGCCGAAGCCTTAATTAATACGGAAATTCCGTTAGGAGTGATCCCGAGAGGGACCGCCAATGCCTTTGCCAGCGCCTTGGGAATTCCTATTAATATACCCGATGCCTGTCAGACGATTTTATCTGGACTAATCCGGGCGATCGATACGGCAACTTGCAATGGCAAACCCTGCATTTTGCTCACGGGAGTGGGATGGGAAGCCGAAACCGTCGAACAAGCCGATCGCGAGGCCAAAAACTGGTTTGGAGTCATGGCTTATTTGGTCGCCGGAATCGAGAAACTCTGGGATATCCAGTCCTTTGAAGTCGAGCTAGAAATGGAGGGAGAAATCAGCAGACTGCGGGCGATCGCTGTCACCGTTGCCAATGCGGCACCCGCCACCTCAGTCCTGGCTCAAGGACCCGGAGGCGTCATCCCCGATGATGGATTGCTCGATGTCACGATTCTATCCACCCAGACCGAAATGAGTACCTTGGGAGCGATTTCTAGCTTGATGACGGGCGCATTACGGGGAGTCGCCTCTCAACACAATGATGTCTTATACCTGCGGACAAATCGCATCAAAGTCACCACAACCCCCCCTCAAAAAGTAACCGTTGATGGGGAACTCAGAGGAACCACACCTGTAGAAATTGAATGCGTTCCCCTGAGTATAAATGTCATGGTTCCGGATATCTAATCCCGAGGGCCAGCGTAAACCCTGGAGCCACTTAGGGTCCGGTCCCCTCCCCGATGTCTTGGGGAGGGTTAGGGTGGGGTTCTTGATGACGAGCGATCGCACAGATATTGAGAGGAGTGCGTAAAGCCTACGGCATAGCTTCGCTTACCGCGTAGCGTGTGCACCAGCACAAACATCTTGCTCCCTAGGGAACTCCAAAAAATAAAATCTCCAAAACGTTCGTTCGTAGTAACCCGGTCAATGTAGGGGCGCAATGCTTGCGCCCTCCGGAGGGCGCAAGCATTGCG
>NZ_JAMXOT010000436.1 GCF_024220515.1 Oscillatoria sp. HE19RPO | reverse complement strand
GGCGATTCGGGAATCGCCTGTAAATATGGACTGGCGATTCCCGAATCGCCCCTACAGAGATAATGGAGCCTCTAGTTGACGGGTTGGCTCCTCATCCGGTTGTCCAAGACTAACTCTTCAGCCTGCGTTTGGCGTAGCCTGCGCGCCAGCGCTTAGGCAGGCTTCGTCCGTGTAGCCCCACCCTTCAGGGTGCGGGTTTTTATTGGCGATTCCCGAATCGCCCCTACAGAGATAATGGATCCTCTATTTGGGTGTTTGGCTCTTCAGCCTGCGTAGGCAGGCTTCGTCCGTGTAGCCCCACCCTAAAGGGTGCGGGTTTTTATGGGCTGGCGATTCCCGAATCGCCCCTACAGAGATAATGGATCCTCTATTTGGGTGTTTGGATCCTCTTAACCCCGATTTTGAAGCCCGATCGCCTCCCATAACCGCATTCCCCCCCATCAAGGTTGTTGACACTACATCTAGTATTATCCCCGACTCTTATCTCTACTGATAGCGTAAAACCGGGTAAAAATGGCTCTCGATTCGGCTGGATTTTCAGGGTAAATTGTAACGAAATGTTACAATAGTGCTGTTAAAGCGGTTTAGCATCTTGACAGTCTGAAAAGGAATCGCTAACATGGTTCACATACCCGGGTAAATCAATTCAGCGTCCTATGCAAGATAAGCAAAAGGTTACATTGTATCTGCCACCAGAACTGCATCGCCAGCTCAAAATACGAGCCGCAGTAGACTCCGAGCCAATGTCAACCATTGCCGAACGAGCCATAGATTTTTACCTGACTCACCCCGGCGTGGTAGACGAACTAGAGTCATTCCACGGGCGCACCCATAGGGTCTATAACTGTCCCGACTGCACCAGCTCAATCGTGATGCGCGATGGAGAAATGGTATCCCTCAAAAACCAGCCGAGCGTATTGGCTGACGAAGGGTTGACGGTTGAGAAAGTGCCAGCGGTCACCGCGAACACCGATCAACAAGGTGAGGAACAACTCGTTCCCTGCTAAACCCAAACACTTCCACCGGGAAGTAAATTTAATGCTCCGCATCCAAACCCAGGGGCAATAAAGATCTAGCAATATTGTTGGCACCGTTTGTAGAAGGTCGATGGTCATGAAAGAAGAGCTCAATATCTTAATCCAAGCTCAATATCCTTTAATCTACCTCGTGACCTCCGAGGAAGAACGGGCCGAGCAGGCGATCGCAACGATTGCTCAGATCAAGCCCCAGCGTAAAGTCTTTATCTGGACTGTAACGCACGGGATCGTGGAGTATGGTCAACCCCGCAACGTTACCCAACACAATACTGTGTCGCCAGAAGCGGCTATTGAGTGGGTGGTACGGCAACGCGAGCCTGGTTTGTTTATCTTCAAAGATTTGCATCCCTTTATCGATTCTCCAGCGACTACTCGGTGGTTGAGAGATGCGATCGCCAGCTTTAAAGGCACGCAAAAAGCCATCATCCTAATGTCACCGCTCCAGCAAGTTCCCATCGAGCTTGAGAAAGAAGTCGTCGTCATTGACTTTGCTCTGCCGGATTTGGCAGAACTCAATCAGGTGCTATCCCAGCAACTAGAGACGAGTCGCACTCGCAAAATCACGACTGAAACGCGGGAAAAACTTTTAAAAGCCGCCCTCGGTCTGACGCGAGATGAAGCCGAAAAAGTCTATCGCAAAGCGCAAGTCACCAGTGGAAAACTGACAGAATCTGAAGTTGAAATCGTTCTATCCGAGAAAAAACAACTCATTCGACGCAATGGGATTCTCGATTATATAGAAGAAGACGAAACCCTAGATTCCGTCGGCGGTCTGGAAGAACTGAAACGCTGGCTTAGACAACGGTCCAATGCCTTTACGGAAAGGGCGCGAGAATATGGTTTACCTCAACCGAAAGGAATGTTAATTCTCGGGGTTCCGGGTTGTGGCAAGTCAATGATTGCCAAAACGACGGCGCGCCTATGGGGTTTACCCTTACTCCGATTGGACATGGGTCGTGTATATGACGGTTCAATGGTGGGGCGATCGGAAGCCAACCTTCGCAACGCCTTGAAAACAGCCGAATCCATTTCCCCTGTGCTACTATTTATCGATGAATTAGATAAAGCATTTGGTGGAAGCGGTGGATCATCGGACTCCGATGGAGGCACATCTAGTCGCATCTTTGGTTCCTTCCTAACCTGGATGCAAGAAAAAACCTCCCCCGTGTTCGTAATGGCTACAGCCAACCGTGTCGAACGCCTACCGGGCGAGTTCCTGAGAAAGGGACGATTTGACGAAATCTTCTTCGTTGACCTTCCTAACAACGAAGAACGGCAAGATATTTTTAAGATTCACTTGAGCAAACGGCGTCGAGAGATCGATCGCTTCGATATCGAGCAATTGGCGAAAGTCTCGGATGGATTTTCCGGGGCAGAAATCGAACAGGCTGTGATTGCAGCCATGTACGAGGCGTTTGCTCAAGACAGAGAATTTACGCAGCTAGACATCATCGCTTCGATTAAGTCTACGCTACCGCTGTCGAAGACCATGACCGAACAGGTCACTGCCCTGAGAGATTGGGCCAGACAGCGAGCTAGACCAGCTGCTTCTTCCGTCGCTGAATACCAGCGCATGGAGTTCTAAAGGCTTTCTCCTGGATTTTCCAGGAGCAAAGGCTAACCCACATATATCGGGTTAGCAGTGTCCGAAAACCGCAATTGCGGTTCCCTTCAAACCCAAATGTTGTCGTTTCTTTAACTATCTTACTGGAGGAAATCCAATGTCTCACTTTAGCACTCTCCGTACAAAAATCACCGATGCCGAGATCCTCAAGACTTCTTTGCGCGACTTAGGCATCAGCGTTAAATCCGATGCGGACGTTCGTGGTTACAATGGCCAGCGTGTTCGTTCCGACTTGGTTGCAGTTCTCGAAGGCGAATATGATCTGGGCTGGTCTCGCAACAGCGACGGCACCTACGACTTGATCGCTGACCTGTGGGGTGTTGCTAAGAAGCACAATCAGACCGAACTGATCAACGCTATTAACCAGAAGTACGCGGTTAATAAGACTCTCAATGAAGTTCGTCGTCCCGGGCTGCAAAACGCCAACGTTAAGCTCGTTGTTCAGTAAACATAGAGCGCGTTCCCTTGAAATACGGGTTAACCTACCAGAGGTTAGCCCGTTTTTTCTGTTTAGATAGGATTACGTGACGGAATACAGTCGGGGATATCGATGAAAGTTATACAACGGACATCAACTGAGTTAAGGCTACGGCTGATCCCCTGGGGCATTTGGATGTTTGGGGGAATCTTCGCGATCGCCGGTTTACTCCCCAGTCTGTTCACGGGGAAAACCAGTTTGACTTGCGATCGCCTGCCGGATGGTTCCGGGACTTGTGAAATCCGCCAGTCCACCCTGTGGCAAACTCGCCGCCAAACCTTTCCCCTAGAAGACTTACAGGGGACCGAGGTCGTCTCTAATCCCAGCAGCGAAGGGAATACCACTTATCAGGTTGTTCTCTTACTCCCGGAAAAATCCATTCCTCTAAGGGATTTTTCCAGTTCCGATCGCACTCACCATCAGGAACAAGCAGATCGCATCAACCAATTTGTGCAAGATCCAACCCAATCCAACTTGGCGATCGCAGAAGATTTGTTTGGGTTGATGGTCATCCCCTCCATCTTGTTCTCAGGGAGTGGTCTGTTAATCATTTGCTTCTTCGGCCAAATCATTATCATCGAATTTGACAAACTCTCCAATCAGTTTATTCTGATCCGTCGAGGACTCCTGGGGAGCAAACGGATTGAACATCCCCTGCGGAATATTGCCCGGAGTTATGTGGAACGAGGGAGTCGCAACACCTATCTCATCAAACTGATGCTAACTTCTGGAGAAACTTTTCCCGTAACGCCCTATAGCAGTTCCGGATATGATGAAAAATTCCGGGTCACTCAAGAAATCCAGAGCTTTCTCGGGGTAGAACCAACCGTGACAACAGATCCGAGGTCGTTGCTTCCTCAACCGGGAGATCTCTTGGGTCTAATGCTGGGGGGAAATCAAAAACGTCAACAACGGGTAGAGGAATATCAGGCCAGAATTTCCCGTCAACCAGAGGATATTCAGGCCCACCTCGGAATCGCCAGCGTTTTAGCCTTGCAAGGAAAACAACGAGAGGCTAAAGAACACTTAGAGAAATTTCGTTCCCAGTTCGCTGCCGAGGGAAAATATGATTTGGCACAGTTGCTCGACCAGGCGATCGCCTCAATGAACAGCTAACCTCATCCCACAGAACTCTCATCCATTCCTGATTGGTCCTCAACTCATCAACGCCCCCAGCCTTACCCAGTTAAAAACACAAAGGTGTCATTGAGCGCCACAATATCCACAAGATTAGAAACAAGTCCTGGGGTTAAAATAAGCCAGAGTCAAATCCTATTGATAGTTTATATGCAAACTTTCTCCGTTGAGCTAGAGCGAAAAATCCGAGAGTTAATCTACCAATGTGGGACCCGGGCTGAAGACTTGGCGAAACAACCCTACTCTGTTTCAGAAAAAGGGCCAGAAGATTATGTCACCAGCGTGGATCGGGAACTCGATCGCCTGTTAACTGCCGGATTTTCTGAGTTATTTCCCCAAGATGGAATTATTACTGAAGAAAACGAACGATCGCGACTGGCATTTAATGGCGATCGCGAACAACTCTGGTGCATTGACCCTCTGGATGGGACCGAAGGATTTATTCAAGGGAAGCCCCATTACTCCGTAATGATTGGCTTACTCTCAAATTTTCAACCGATCGCCGGTTGGATTTACGCCCCCGCTTTAGAGCAGATGTATTATGGCGGGACAGACTGGGGACTGTTTCAATCCGTCGGGGGTTCAGCCGTGGAACCCTTATCCCCCGTGGAACCCCCGCCACCGAACTCATCCGTTTGTCCGATTATGCTGGGGGACCGGGACCAACGAAATTTTGGGGAGGCGATCGCCCAATTAGTCCCGGGAGTCTGTTATTCTTCCCTCGGCAGTTTTGGCCTGAAAGTGATGGAAGTCATTTATGGACGCGCCGGACTCTATCTCTATCTCAATGGTCGAGTCAAACTTTGGGATACCGCTGGTCCCGTGGCCCTCGCCAAAGCTGCCGGATTAGTCTGTTGTGATTTAGAGGGAAAACCTTTGAGTTTTGAACCCTCCGCCCTTTCTTCGGATACCTTGATTCACAAACAAGCGATTTTAATTGGGTGGCCGAGTTATGTAGAAGCCTTGCGATCGCCCATTTGCGAAGCCGTATTAGCCACTCAAACCCAATAAGATTATCCCAAAAAATCAAATGGCCCAATTCTGTTGTTAAACACCTAACAATACTCTTCAGCCTGCGAAGGCAGGCTTCGTCCGTATAGCCCCACCCTTCAGGGTGCGGGTTGTGGCTATTTTATTTGTTGGAATACCCCAAACCATTCCGGATGAATCTTGCGCCCTCATTTTTCCGAAGACTGCAATTGAAGCTGTAACGGTTTATCCGGTTGGATTGCCAGACCGCTAAAATCCTGATTCACTGGGGCTTTTTGACCCTCCGACGGCCAGAAGACCCAGCGACTGCCTCGGGGTAACTGATTCAGACTGGCGCTATTTTGGGTCAGCCAGATTAAGGGTAAAAACGGAGGTTCCCCCACCGTTGCATCTTCTTCTCCAGGTTGGGTTGCGGCTAAAGCTTCTAACACTCGGTTATTGCTATGCACCAAACCTGTTCCGGCGCTCCAGAGTCGGACATTGAGTTGGCTACGTTCGGCATAGCAGTATAAAGAAGCTGCGGCGATGACGGCTGCTTCAAAATCTTCTAAATTCCAAGAACTGCCGCTATCGAGGGCAATAATCACTTCTTGTCCTCCGGTAGAAACTTCTAATTCTCGGACCCGCAGTTCCCCGAGACGTGCACTGCTACGCCAATGGATTAAGCGAGTGGGGTCGCCATATCGGTAGGGTCGGACTGTGCGGGTGATGCCTTCTGTTGCCATTTCGGCGCGGCGATCGCTATGAACCAGGAGGCTATCTTCTTGACCCATGCGATCGACTAAAGGACAGTGACTCAGGGGTAACACTTGGGGATAGACCACGGCGGTAGCGGGGACCTGACGCGATCGCTTGCACCAAAATAAGCCTAGGGGAGTGGCCGATCGTAACTGGACTTCATGCCAGCGATAAATACCCCGTCGTTGGGTGGGGTAGTAGTAGACCCAATGATGAATGCCATGAGGGGGGATTTCTTCGATGGCAGATTTCATGGGTTTTCCCAAGACGAACGGAATCAGATCCTCGACTTGCACCAAGGTTTTTGGCTTTGCCGTCTGATTGGCGATCGCCAGATCAAGCGTCAAGTCTTCCCCGGCGCTGACGGGTTCAATCCGGGCCCGATCAACTTGTAAATCCTGGAGCGATCGCACCGGCAACACTGCCCCAGTTCCCAACAAAGCAAAACTCACGCCACTGATGACATACAGCCATCCGGCCATCGTATTGGTTGCCGCGCCAAAGAAAAATATCGCCAGAATTAAGAGTAACCAACCGGCATAGGCAGGGGTGACCCAGTGAGTTTCCAGCCAATTGGCGATGCGATGGGGGATGCGGGTTTTTTTGGAGCGAGCTGCAATGGGTTTTGCTACAGTCATAATCGATGCTTTAGCCCTTACAGTAGCGAGTGGGTTGATTTTTCTATTTACTCTGAATAATAACCTAAAAAGAGACCCTCTTAATGGTTTAAGAGGGTCTCTTTAATCTTTACCCGGTCAGGGTTTAGGATGCAAAATTGCCATCAGTTCATTGAATAATAATTCAACAGCTTTAGCCGCAGTTTGACTGACAATCAGTTTTCCGAACCGCTTTTTAACCTCACCCTTTTTTAGGGTATCCGTTCCCTTGCCATCGGTTCCCAGTAATGAGGGGAAGTCGAGAGCGAGGGTTAGATTCTGTTCTAGCTGTTTAACGATCGCAGGGGAGAGCAAGGGACCTAGTTGAGTCTTGAGAGTTGCGATCGCATCCGTCTTCTGTTTTTCCAATAACCGGGAATGGTAGATCTCAGGGTTCTCGTTATATTGCCGGGTCCGGGTATCGTAGAATTCAGCGAGTTTTTTAGCGATCGGGTTATCAGGGCGAGACTTTGTGGGTGCGATAACCGTTACCACCCATAGATATAGCATCTGCCTTGATATCTTGGATCCGCTCTTTCGGGTGCGCTCCTTAGGGGATTGCAAAATATAAATCCTCCAACTGTTCAACTGAAAGGAAGGGATGTGTAGGGGCGCAATGCTTGCGCCCAATTCAGGGCGCAAGCATTGCGC
>NZ_JAMXOT010000435.1 GCF_024220515.1 Oscillatoria sp. HE19RPO | reverse complement strand
CCAAAAAATAAAACCTTCAAAAAACCCGCAGGCTCAAGCCTGGGGCTACACGGACAAAGCCCGCCTGCGCGGGCTAAAAGAGCCTTGTTAGGTGCGATCGCATCAAAGCAAGGATGATTTATTTGTTGGAATCCCCTAACCGAATCTAAAAACCCACCCATCAACTGAGAAGTTTCCCCGTTCGTAGTAACGACTTCAGTCGTTTCCGGATTAACAAATTCCGAAAACCCAACCCTATCAAATGAGGAGTTTCCCCGTTTGTAGTAACGACTTCAGTCGTTTCCGGATTTCCAGATTGAAGAATTCCTAAAACCTAAACCTATTTACGAACATGGAGAACGACTGAAGTCGTTACTACGAACATGGAGAACGACTGAAGTCGTTACTACGAACATGGAGTACGACTGAAGTCGTTACTACGAACATGGAGTACGACTGAAGTCGTTACTACGAACATGGAGTACGACTGAAGTCGTTACTACGAACACCCAAGAGAACGACTGAAGTCGTTACTACGAACATGGAGAACGACTGAAGTCGTTACTACGAACGTCGGAGGATTTCTCTTCGTTTGTAGTAACGACTTCAGTCGTTTCCGGATTTATCAATCCCTAAAAATTACCGCTATTTTTACTCTTCTAAGTAACTTTGCAACCCTTCCAAATCGAGCTTACGCAAAATTAGACTGGCTTGATTAATCGAACGAGGGGAACCATTAACCACAATCAAGTATTTCCCCTGATTGAGGCGATTGCGATAGGGTAAGGCATCGCCACTGCCGAAGGCGACTCCGGCACCGCCTCCGACAAAAAAGCTGCCCATTGCACCGGCAATGGCACCACAGAATCCGCCTACGACATGATTGCCAATTTCCCCGGCCCAACTAAAGGTTTGTAAACCGGAAATCACACTAAAAACAATTCCAGCAAAAAAACCAAAGGGAATCAGCCAAGTTGCCATTAATTTACTTTGTTTAATGGCTTGTTCGTTGGGGTCGATCAAGCCATATTCATCAGCACTTTTATAACCCCGACCCAAAATAGAAACTTGATTGAGGGGAAAACCTTCTTTTTCGAGGACAGAGTAAGCAGTTTCTGCCTGAATTCGGTCTGATACAACAGCAACGAGATAGTTCATAAAGGAAATCTATGAGGTTAATATACGGCGTTAAGGACGGATTGAGGTAGGTCCCAGTGAGGAACGGCACTGAACCCACGATGCACTCATTTTAGATCGAGTTGGGGACTACTGATGTTGGATGAAGAATTTAGATTTCTCGGCTTGACAAAAGCGTAAACCTATGATAAATAAGTTAAAAATTCACGAAGAGTCTAGGTTTAGCCCGAGTCAAAATGGGAGAGGGTTCACAGCCGGGAATCCGAATCGATTAATCCATTTTGAATGGCTAAAACTGCGGCTTGAGTGCGATCGCGCACTTCCAATTTCTGTAAAATAGCATGAACATGAACCCGGACCGTACCTGGGGCGATAAAGAGAATAGAGGCAATTTCTTGATTGCTCTTTCCTGCTGCAACTAGGGCTAAAATTTCTTGTTCTCGTTTCGTGAGGGGATTGGCAACCAGTTCCGGTGGAGTAACCAGGGGTGTAGGACTCGCAAAATTCTCTTTAATCTGTTGGGTGGCGGTAGGATCCCACCAGGAAGCCCCGGCCACTAAAGAGCGAATTGCTAGGACTAAGGTTTCTGGAGCAATGCCTTTGAGACAATAGCCTTTCGCCCCCGCTTCAATTAACCGTTCAATCAGTGCTTTTTGGGAATGAGAGGTTAAGATTAAAACCGGAATATCCGGGTGGTTTTTGGTAATTTGCCGACAAGCCTCAATGCCACCGATTCCCGGAAGTCCGACATCCAAAACCACAACATCCGGTTGATATTGGGGGGGTTAATTCCACAGCGGATTCGCCATCTTCCGCTTCGGCAATAATTTCTAAATCACCTTCTCGTTGCAGACGCACTTGTAATCCGAGGCGAAACAGTTCGTCATCTTCAACTAATAATAAACGGAGTCGGGAAGTAGATGGCATTTAATTGGGAAGGGGTTGAGCAGCGGGTAATTTAAAGCAAAATTTTGCCCCATGAGGTGGGTTATGTTCGGCCCAAATCCTTCCCCCATGAGCTTCAATAATCTGTCGGCTCAAATACAAACCCAGTCCGGAACCTTTGGCATGGCGATTGCTATGACCTTGATAAAAGCGTTCAAATAAATGAGGGAATTCTCCAGGACTTGAACCTTTTGTGCGGTGGAAGTCGATTCTAGGATAACATCAACTAAACCGCCACGAGGGGAATGGTTGATGCTATTAGCCAAGAGGTTGGTAAAGACGCGGTGCAGTTGTAAGGAATCGGCGCGAACCCAGAGGGTGCGACGAAATTGGGATTCTCCATACCGGGTGCGAATGTAGATGCGCCGGTTGGTAGCTAAGGGGGTTAAGGAGGCGATCGCCTCTTCAGCAATGGCGACTAAATTAACCGGCATCAGATTCAGTTGGAGTCCCTCGCTATCGTTGCGATAGACATCCAGCATGGTTTCTACGAGTTGGAGGGTGGTTTGGAAAGAGCGTTCCATCATTTCCAAAACCTGTTGTTGTGTCTGAATCAGGGGACCAAATTCCTCTTGCTGAAAGGATTTGACGGTGGCGATCGCGCCTAAGAGGGGGGTTTTTAAGTCATGGGTGAGGGTGGAGACAAAATCTTCCCGGAGTTGCGCCAGTTGTGCTTGTGCTTGCAGTTGCGCTTTGTGTTGCGCGATCGCCTCTTCATAAGATCGAGTGCGATTGCTTAACCATGCCGTCACCAGTAGCGCCAATACCACGAGCACTCGGTTCGCAATCACCGATAGATTAATCAATTCAGTTCCTGGCATCACTAAGTTTAACAGGGTTAAAACCGATCCTAAGAGCGTGACTTTCCAGGTGGTTGAGCTATTTAACCGCGAACTCGCCAAGATAATCGTCCCAATATAAAGATAACCAAAAACATAAGGCGGTGGAGTCGAAAATTCCAGTACAAAGACGATCGCACAGACACAGGCGATCGACCATCGGGTATCAAACGGATGCTGAGTTTTCGCTGAAATCCGCTTAGGGTTGGATATCTGATGCCACATCCTTAAAACTCGCCGGGTAATTTTGATTGGGTCTATTTTAACTAAAGGCTTGCCCGTTTATCCCAGTTTTATATCTCCAGATATAGAGCTATCTAAACGTTCTCATTCCCCTTATATGACTCGCCCTATATTGAGAGGTTGAATTTCTCCCCAAACAGCCTTCTATATCTTGTCTAATTCAAAATTTGTCCCTAATAATGCATACAGATATAGCGAACTCACCGCTGGGGGTAACAACTATTCAGTCTTTTCCCGATGCCATCAAGGCAGAGAAGTTCAGGCTGTGAACCCTTATTCACCTGTGGCCACTTTCGCTATCTAACCAATCTAGGTTGGAGTCCTTTCTAGGAAAAATCATTGATTGTTATGCTACAAGGATTCATTCAAATCACTTTAACTCTAGGGATATTAGTGGCAATTGTGTCATTTTTCGGTCGTTACATGGCTGATGTGTATTTAGAAGAACGAACCTTTTTTGACCGAGGATGTAGACCAATTGAACCCTGGATTTATCAAATCGGAGGCATATCATCCTGGGAATCTATGACGGGTTGGCAATATGCCCGGGCGGTACTCATCAGTAATCTGATGATGGGGATTTTGGTCTTTTTAATCTTCATGTTTCAAGGAATACTGCCCTTAAATTCAACTGGATTAGAGGCCCCGAGTTGGGATTTAGCCCTGCATACCGCGATTTCATTTACAACCAATACAAACCAGCAACATTATTCAGGAGAAACCACCTTTACTTATGCCTCCCAGATGTTTGCCTTGGGTTTTTTGATGTTTACCTCGGCAGGAACTGGGTTGGCGGTAGCCATTGCCTTTATTCGCGGGTTAACCGGCAGACCCTTGGGGAATTTTTATGTGGATTTAACCCGCAGCATCACCCGAATTTTGCTGCCGATTTCGGTGATGGGTGCGATCGTTTTGCTGCTGGCTGGGGTTCCGGAAACTTTAGCTGGACCCGCTACAGTAACGACCTTAGAAGGAGTCACTCAAACTATTGCCCGAGGTCCGGTTGCTCACTTTGAAATTATTAAGGAACTGGGAGAAAATGGCGGGGGATTTTTGGGCATTAATTCGGCTCATCCTTATGAAAATCCGAATGGATTTACAAACTTAGTAGAAACCGTCAGTATGGTTTCGATTCCGGCTTCCTTGATTTACACCTACGGCATCATTGCCGGAAATAAAAAACAGGGATGGTTGCTATTTTGGATGGTGTTTATTCTCTATGTTGCCTTGATTGCGATTACGGCAGTCGGGGAGTATGGCGGCAATCCTGTGGTGAATAATTTGTTGGGAAGTTCCACCCCAAATTTAGAAGGAAAAGAAGTCAGATTTGGATGGGCGCAAACGGCTTTATGGGCCGTTAATACGACGGGAACCATGTGTGGGGCAGTGAATGGAATGCATGATTCCCTGATGCCTACGGGTGGGTTTTCAACCTTGTTTAATCTATTTTTACAAATTATTTGGGGAGGACAGGAAACCGGAACGGCTTATTTGTTTGTGTTTTTGATTTTGACTGTATTTCTAACAGGATTGATGGTGGGGAGAACTCCGGACTTTTTGGGACGAAAAATTGAAAAGCGATAAATTGTATTAGCCAGTGTGATTTTATTAGTACATCCCATTGCGATTTTGATTCCATCAGCAATTGCGATCGCCTATCCAGAACTTCTGGGAAATATCAGCAATCCAGGCTTTCATGGAATTTCTCAAGTCGTCTATGAATATGCTTCTGCTGCGGCGAATAATGGGTCTGGATTTGAAGGTTTGGGAGATGATACTCTCTGGTGGAACTTGAGTGCCAGCATGAGTTTATTAGCCGGACGTTATGTTCCCATTATTGCTTTATTGCTCTTGGCAGATAGCATGGCTAATAAACAACCCGTTCCAGAAACTCCCGGGACTTTGCGAACAGATACCCCGTTATTTACCAGTGTTACTGCCGGAGTGATGTTAATTTTAGGGCTGTTAACTTTCTTTCCTGTAATTGCCCTCGGACCTCTGGCTGAAGTCTTTAAATTGGGCGGAAATAGCAGATTTATTTCAGTTAATTTTAGGTCATTTCAAGCTCACTTTATTCTGATTCAATTCTTATAACAATCATGAAGACGATGACGAACAACAAACCTGGATCTACCCAGGGTCAACCCCAGGACCCGATGCGTCACTAATCTACGGATTAGGAGGCGTCGTCACTCCTTTTATTGGAATTAAACTCATTGACTGGGCCATTGTGTTAATTGGCTTGGCCTAGACTGGTTTGGACTTTCACAGACTTTGAATTGGTTTGAAATTGGAGAAAACAGCATGAACAGAAAGAGAGACTTACCCCAAATCCCGGTTTTAGAAAAAACCCAGGTCCTTCCCCAATTACTAGAATAATTTGAGGATTTTCTCAAATTATGGCAAAGACACCCCATCGCCATGCGGTTACTTTTTGTCATGGTTTTTAACCTATTAATTGCTCCCGCCCTCTATGCTTCAAATGGGGATTCCTTAACTCGCCAATCGGCTTGGACTCTTGGCCTATTGGGACTTTTAACCCTGGGTTTGTCCATTTACTTGTTTACCGTCATCATTCAACATGAACGGTTTTAACCGGGGTGGTTTCGATTGAAAAGACAGCCCCATACCCTCCCTGGCTTTGCAGGGAATTCCAGCAGAAGAGATATCATTTCTGGGGAAAAAGAAAACCCTTCCCAATTCAAGCCATCATCATTAAATTGAATTAACGCAGGAGAAACAACCATGACTATGCCGCTGATTAAAGATATATTAATCGGCCTGCGTGCCACCCTAATTTTATGGGTAATTGCGGCTGTAATTTATCCCTTTTTTATTTTGTTTATAGGCCAAGTATTCGTTCCCAATATCGCCAATGGCAGTTTAATTCAAACCCAGGGGGGTGAAGTCGTAGGTTCTGCATTAATCGGTCAAGAGTTTACCGAACCGGGCTATTTTTGGAGTCGTCCGAGTGTGGTTAACTATAGTCAAGGTGAAGAGGCACAACCCACGGGCGTCTCTGGTGCCAGCAATCTAGCACCGAGTAATCCCGAATGGATGACCCGAATTACGGAAGAAATTGCTGCATTAACGGGGGCTGTAGTGAATCCAACTGGGGATTTACTATACAGTTCGGGATCGGGTTTAGATCCGCATATTACCCCGGAAGCTGCTTTGGTTCAGGTACAACGTGTCGCCACAGCTAGAGGACTCTCCTCCAGTCAAATTGAAGAGTTGATTTATAACTATATTGAAGGTCGCTTTTTAGGATTTTTTGGGGAACCTGGAGTTAACGTTTTGAAACTCAATTTAGAGTTAGACCAAATCTCGGGAGTCTAAATCCGGTTAACCCTTTGCTCCCCCTTCCAGCAATAAAAAAAAATTCCTTATTCTCCCTCTCCTTGTAGGAGAGGGCCGGGGAGAGGTGGGAAGGGGGCTGGGGGGTTAGGTCTCTTAAAAAAATTGAAATGCTCCCTGAAATCTAAATTAACGGCTTCAAAAACAGGAGGAAAATCACCTTGTTTTATTCTCATCAACCTATGGAATTACCCGAACAATTCCCAGAATCCGATTCCCTGTATCAGCCCTCTCGTCGTCGGGGTAAACATAAAATTTATATTGGCATGGCACCCGGGGTTGGCAAAACCTTCCGAATGCTGGAAGAAGCACTCGCGCTCAAACAGGAAGGGATTGATGTGGTAGTTGAACTGTTAGAAACTCATGGCCGTCGAGACCCTGCCGAAAAAGCAGAAGGATTGGAAATTATCCCGCGCCAACAAATCCAACGAGGCGGGATTGTTTTGACGGAAATGGATGTGGATGGGATTTTAGCCCGTGCGCCTCAATTAGTCTTAGTCGATGAACTGGCTCATACTACTATCCCCGGTTCCCTACGAGAAAAACGCTATCAAGATGTGGAATTTATTTTAGAGGCGGGAATTGATGTTTATTCTACGGTTAATATTCAGCATCTTGAAAGTCTCAAGGATTTAGTGGCGAGAATCACGGGAGTTGTGGTGCGAGAACGGATTCCCGATCGCCTGTTAGAAGAAGCATCAGAAGTCCTGGTGGTGGATATCACCCCAGAAACCCTAGAAGAACGATTGCGCGAGGGCAAAATCTATGCTCCCGCTAAAATTCAACAATCCCTCGCTAATTTTTTCCAACGCCGTAATTTAGTGGCGTTGCGAGAATTAGCCTTAAGAGAAGTTGCCGATAATATAGAAGAAAATGTCTTATCTGGAACTCGTCCGGGATTAACTTGTAGTATCCAAGAGCGGGTCTTAGTCTGTGTTTCCACTTATCCCAAATCCTTATTATTAATTCGGCGGGGGCGAGACTGGCTAATTATATGAATGCACCATTTTATGTGATGTTTGTCTCATCCCCGGAGCGGTTTTTAACGAAAGAGGAAAGTCTGCATATTGAAACCTGTGAAAAGCTCTGTGAGGAATTTGGCGGTGAATTTGTCCGGGTAGAAAGCCGGGATATTAAGGAAGCCATTTCTAAGATTGCTGCTCAATATCGCATCACTCAAATTGTGTTAGGAGAAAGCCGGCGATCGCGATGGGATTTATTGTGGCGGGGTTCTCTTGTCCAGCAGTTGATGAAATCGCTTCCCGAGATTGATTTACATATCATTGCCAACAGCACTAAAGAGACTTAAAACTCAGGGTCTTGCAGTGCTTTTTCATTCCATTAAGCGTCGGACTGAGGACAACTCGGAACCCTAATCTCGCGACACTTGCTCAATATAGACGTTCCTAAACTCATGAAGCACAGATATTTAAAGGAGTGCCTTATAACGGTGGTAAATGTGATATGATTGTTGCGGGTGTAATTCTACTGCGCGCAAGCATTAGGGTCGCGGCGACTTACGCCCTCAATTTATACCTAAGCTTTAGAAACTGGGTTTCTTGCATATTCTCTTGTGATGCCTTAACATCATCATGAAATATAATCCTGAAATTCATCATCGCCGTTCTATCCGTCTCCCTTTCTATGATTATTCGCAGCCCGGAGCTTATTTCATTACCCTGTGTACTACCCGCAAACAATGTTGGCTTGGCAAAATTTATGATGGAAAAATGCACCTCAATCACCTGGGTCAAATTGTGCAGGTTGAATGGCTGAAATCTGCCGAAATGAGACCCAATATCAGATTAGATGAATGGGTTGTTATGCCAAATCATTTACATGGAATTGTCTGGATTCTTGAAGCCAAGGAACTACAGAAAACTGATTTAAGTCATGGATTGCCCTGTGAATATGAGTTTGGAAGTTTATATAATAAGTCTTCTAAAAAATCTTTTAATCGTAAAGCAAATTCTTTGAGTTCTTTTATTGGCGGATTTAAAGGAAGTGTGACCAGGAAAATTAATCAACTTTGTAAAAATCCATCTATTCCCATTTGGCAAAGGAATTATTATGAGTCGATTATCGAAGATGAAAAGGCGCTTGATTCAATTCGAGAATATATCCAACTAAATCCCCAACGTTGGGGAGAAGATCCAGATCATCCTCAATTTCAAGACGATTTTTCTGAACTGTTCCTGGATCTAGAATTTTAGTGAACTAGGGGTGCAAGCGACGGACCCATTCCATTGTAGGGGCGTATTGCATACGCCCAAGAGGGCCTGCGCATTGCGCCCCTACGGACCCATTCCACGGACCCATTCCATTGTAGGGGCGTATTGCATACGCCCAAGAGGGCCTGCGCATTGCGCCCCTACGAACCCATTCCACGAACCCATTCCAAGGACCCATTCCATTGTAGGGGCGTATTGCATACGCCCTCTTGGGCGCAAGCATTGCGCCCCTACGAACCCATTCCCCGAACCCATTCCATTGTAGGGGCGTATTGCATACGCCCTCTTGGGCGCAAGCATTGCGCCCCTACGAACCCATTCCACGAACCCATTCCAAGGACCCATTCCATTGTAGGGGCGTATTGCATACGCCCTCTTGGGCGCAAGCATTGCGCCCCTACGAACCCATTCCACGGACCGATGACTTGTAGGGGCGTATTGCATACGCCCAAGAGGGCCTGCGCATTGCGCCCCTACGAACCCATTCCACGGACCGATGACTTGTAGGGGCGTATTGCATACGCCC
>NZ_JAMXOT010000062.1 GCF_024220515.1 Oscillatoria sp. HE19RPO | reverse complement strand
GCGCAATGCTTGCGCCCCTGGGGCGCAAGCATTGCGCCCCTACATTGACTTCGTTGAGCATTCACTACGAACGAACGTTTTGGAGATTTTATTTTTTGGAGTTCCCTTATCATTAAAATTTAACCAACTCCCGTCAAATTTCAGCCTTCAGATAGAGGTGATTTCTGATTACCTATACCTCATAGGTGGCCATAACAACCGGGAATAAGATTGGCAGACTACTGGCATTACTGCTCTGAAATGAGTAATGCAAAATTTTTAAAATCTTATAAAATTTACCCCTCATTATTTAAACTTTTTAAAACTTTTTGAAATGTTTTGAAATGTTTTGAAATGTTTGGAAACCCTTCCTCAAAAATCTGCCCTTTCCTCTCAACTAACTTCTAAATACTCAGACTAGAGGGAGTTGACATTTCCGGAGACTTAAGCTATTAGCTTGTTTTGAATTCCGGACAAACCCGAATATTTGCCTCAACTAGCCAGGGCGAGCGGTGATATCAATTAGGGAACTCCAAAAAATAAAACCTTCAAAAAACCCGCACCCTGAAGGGTGGAGGCTCACAGGACAAAGCCCGCCTGCGCGGGCTAAAAGAGCCTTGTTAGGTGCGATCGTATCAAAGCAAGGATGATTTATTTGTTGGAATACCCTTAGCAGATTCTCGGCTGGCTTTTTAGTCTTAAATCACTATTTAACCGCCTCTGGCCTGGATTTTAGGAAGTCCCTAAATGTCAATTTTAGTGACCCGATCCTTACCTCTCTAAGGCAGTAGACAAGCTTGCTGGCTTGGGTTAACATAGGGTTAATTAACGGTAAAAATTTTCCTTAACTTACAAAATGCTGGGTCAAGAGCCTTTTCTAAAAGCATTCGAGTAGTTTGGAAAATGGTCTTAAAAATCTATAAAATTAAGCAGGAAATCGATGAATAAAAAAACAAATCCGGTTATAAATTCAACCGAAACTCCCCAATCCGATATCAAGAAAAACGAACCCCTAAGTGACAAGTTTAGGCCAGATAAAGGCAGGAAAAGCTTACGCGATCGCCTTACTGGATTATTCCCTCTGATGGTGGCCGTCTATCTCCCAACCTTCCTCATTGTGTTGCTCGTCCGACAGCAAAATCGAGTTCCCATTTATCATCTCATGGGCGATCCAGCTAAAATTTCAGATTCGCCTTTTTATCTAGGAATGGTCACGAAATTTGGCATTTTATTATGGTGTGCCACCGCTGCCATTTGTCTGTTTACGTCCCTTTATCTCAAACCCCTGAATCTCTCTCTTAAACATCAACGCTTTCTATTATTCGGTGGGATGATTACCACAATCTTGATGCTAGATGATTTTTTTCAGTTGCATGAGGAAGTCCTTCCCAATTATTTAGGAATCTCAGAAAAAATCGTTTATTTAGCTTATGCGATGATGGTGGCCTTGTACCTAATAAAATTTCATAAAATTATCTTGAATAGCCGTTATTTACTGTTTTTGGGGTTAGCCTTTGTCTGCTTTGCCTTGTCACTTTTGCTGGATATGCGGGCCATCATAAATTTAGTGGACAGGGGACTGATTTACGATCGCGATCGGGCCTTATTAGAAAATGGATTTAAGCTATTTGGGATTGTGAGTTGGTTTACTTATTTTTCCTTAACCTGCAAAGAACAGCTTGAACAAGGGATGCACCGCTTCCAATCCTAATTGAAAGGGTTTGCAGGTGGGAAGTGCTGAAGCCGGGAACGGGATACGCCAGGAGAGCCGATCGCCCTTTTAGGTAGAATCTAGGATGGTCTATGACAATTCACAGGGGGTTCCCAGCGATCGCTGGGGTGGTTGGGAGTGGGTGCAGTGGTGAGGATGAGTTGACCATTGGGGGCGATCGCCCAGGTGTTGGCCTCCACGAAGGGGGGCGTCGGGGGAATTGGCGCGCCGGTAGATTGCTGTTGGGTTAAATTTGGAGCGGGTGACACCCTTCCCAAATCCTCCAGGATGCGATCGCCATTGAAGGGGTCCGTGGGACTGGGGGGTAATCCTCCGCGTCCCGTGACAATAAACTCACTCTGGGATGCACCAATCCCACACTCTTCAAACACCAGATTGGTGAGGTTGAGAATTTCTGAGGGGAGAGCAATTAACCCTTGAGTGGGTTGGAGATCCGGAGTTTTGACCGAGACTACTCCATCAATGCCTTGACTGGAACTGGCGGTAATTTGACTTTCGGGACTCTCAAACAAACCCTGGGTAAAGATTTGAATGTTCCCCCCGATTCCTTCTACCGCATTAGCGCGAATGCGACTATTTTCCAGTAAGGCGATCGCATCGGTGGTGACTGCTACATTGCCACCATCCCCGGTCCCTAACGCTTCAGCGGAAATAGCAGACCCTTGTCGCAGAGTCAGCAGATCGTTCACCGCTAATTGAACATTACCACCTCGACCGGATGCGGCAATCCCCAACAGGACCCCATTATTCAGACTCAAGCGATCGCTGGCAATATTGAGATTGCCTGCTTCTCCCGTCCCTTGAGCGCTGACGGTGATGCCACTATTTTCTAGGATCAGCGATCGCGTATCAATGTGCAAGAATCCAGCATCGCCAATTCCCCAGGTCGCCGTTTCCAAGGTACTCTGGTCTAGCAGTTCCACGGATTCGGAGGCGGCAATTCCCAAAAAACCGGCATTTCCCTCACCTGCGGCAAAGGTGGAGACAAAGGATTGATTTTGGAGGCTCAATTGCCCCGTTTGAATGAGCACATACCCGGCACTTCCCGGTCCTTCACTGGTGGAAATCAGAGAGGATTGGTTTTGGAGTTGGACGGACTCCGAGGCGTTGATCTGAATATTTCCCCCGGATCCAGCAGCGAGAGTGGAAGCAATGATTTCCGAGCGGTCTCGTAAGAGTAAGTCCCCTGTATCGATAAAGATATCACCCGCTTGACCCGTCCCGCCCGTGCCAGTTAGCAAATAAGCGCCTTGGAGAGAAATGAGTTCCCTGGCGCGGACCGTCAGAGTTCCCCCAGTTCCCTGAGTGAGGGTACTGGTGGCGATGTGAGCGCCGTTGCCTAGGCTGAGTCTGCCAGTTTCCAGAGTGAGATTACCGGCATTACCCGAACCCGAACTCACGGTAAATAATCCATCCTGCAACTGATTCGTTTCAAATGTTCCTCCTAGAACGGATTGGGTTAAATTAAAGGTTCCGGTTCCTGTGAGTTCTACAAAGTCCATCGCTTGAATCGTGAGGTTACCGCCGTCGCCGGTCCCCAAGGTGGAGGTGGAGATGAGCGCCCCATCTCGCACAATCAGCGATCGCGTGTTCAGGTTCAAATTGCCCGCCCGACCCCCAGCCTGAGTTTGAGTTTTGATACTGCTAAGATATTCTCCATTGGCACTGGTGCCGCTGACTTCTATTTCTGAGGCAGTTAGGGTGATGAGTCCCCCGGGAACTGCGGCAAAGGTGGCGGCAGCAATCTGAGCGCCCTGACGAAGATTGAGTTCTCCGGTTTGAATGTTGATATTTCCGGCAGGTTGAGTGGCATTGACGTAGGCACTGGCAAAGATGCCACTGTTAAACCGACCGGCGGAACTGGTTCCCCTGGCCTCGATGGAGTCAGATACATTGATAGTAATGGTTCCTCCCAGACCCCCACCAAAAGTTGAGGCAGCGATCACACCCCCATTTTCCAGTGTGAGGGTTTGGGCATTCAGGGTCACATCACCGGCATCCCCATTGCCCAAATTATCGGCAAACAGTTCGGATTCGATGACGTGGATTGCGCCACTGTTGACGGTCATATTGCCTCCGGTGCCATCGCCGAAGGTGGCGGTAGACATAAAGGCGGAGTCAGTGAGTTTTAGGGAGGGAGTATTGAGGGTGAGATTGCCGCCGTTGCCTGTACCAAACGTGAGGGAAAAGATGCCAGTTCCGATGTCATCGGGACGGGTGATTTCTTGGTTAAACAGGCGATCGAGGGTTTGGTTAAAGCTGTTGTCCCCAGTCATGACCACGGCATCGGTTGCCTGGATGGTGAGGTTGCCTCCGATGCCACTACCAAAGGTGGAGGCGGAAATCAAGGCGCGATCGCTCAATTGCAGTCGATCGGTGGTGATTTCAATGCCTCTGCCGGTTCCATTCCCCAATGTATCGGCTAAAATTCGGGATTGGTTTGTGAGGGTGAGTTCGCGAGTCCCGATGCGGATTTGTCCTCCCGCTTCTCCGCTCACGTCTAGCAATGCACCGTCTGAAAGGGCGATATTTTGGGCGGTGAGGTCAATTGTGCCACTGGCTGTCGTCAGTTGCGCCCCGGCGATCGCCAAGTGGTCTGCGACTAAGGTTAACTGTTGGTCGGTTGGGACTTCTAAGCGAGTACCGTTGAGGGCAATGTTCCCCGGGTTGGTGCCGAGTTGCAACCCAATCGGTGAACTCACCGTTAATAAAGGGGGGTTGTCCCCGGGATTGGCCTGAAATTCGGTGCGATCGCTAAATTGGATTCGGTCCCCGGCACTGGCAAAAAACGAACCCCCGATATTTAACTGAGCATTGGCCCCGAATATTATTCCATTCGGGTTTAATAAAAATAGATTGGCGCTGCCATTGGTTTGGAGAATTCCATCGATATTCGAGGGGTTAATTCCGGTGATTCGGGTGAAAATATTTTGAAGATTATTGCCCTGGTTAAAATAGGCGGTTCCCCCTGTCGGGACACTAAATTCCGTAAAACTATGGAACAGATTGGACCCGGCAGGGGTACCGCCTGTAATCACCTGGATATCGCCGTCTGGGGTGACGATAGAATTAACCGGAAGCGTTGTATCGGGAACAATTTGAGCGCTGCTGGGCGAGGAGAAGAGGCCAATGGAAAACGGTAAGAGCAACCATTTTATTGGCCAGTGGTGGGTGGGTTTAACCAGCCGAATTGCAGACAACATAATGATACAAAAGTGACAGGCCGGATGTTACGATCTAGGGTATCACAAGTTGGAGGCCAGGGATAGGAACGGGTGAGTTTTGGGGTGACTCAGGAGGATGCCGCTACCGTCTTCAATTACGGGGACTGTTACCGAGTTTCTGGCCCTGATGTGGTGGAAAGCCAGCCGAGAGAGGGCGACTGCGGCAAGATCCCCCGATGCTCCCCAGGGGTAATTTTAGGGCCAGAATGATTGAGAGGGTCTATCTATCAAAAAACCCGCTGTTTAACTCATCCGGTAACGACTCCGTAGAATCACTGGAGACCCGAAGGAGGCTTGGAGATCGCCCGTCCCGATCCACTCTCGGGCATTGGTACAGTAGGGGGAAGACCGACAGGGTTTTTGTCCTCTGTCACTTCTACTGTATCCGGTCCTCGGGAGTTTGGGTTAGGACCCGGCTTTTTTAAACTCCCGAACTCCCCCAGGTTTAGAGGCGATCGCCAAGGTCAAATGGTTTGTCCAGAACCGGGGCGAAATCATGATAAAATTATTAAAATTCTCTAACGTTATGAGGAGGAAACCATTGATGAATTCTGAGACTTCACTTTCAGAAGAAAACCCGAATGAGGGGAGTTTAGAACCCCTTGACCCTAGGCCGGAAATTTATCCCGGGGAAGTTTTTGCGAATGTGGCTGATTTTGATACAGGTATTCGCCAATTGGTGCCAATTTATGATGAATTGTTGGCAGCATTATTGAGGTGTATTCCGGTTACTAGTAAACGAATTTTAGAATTAGGGTGTGGGACAGGAGAACTTAGTCTGAAACTGTTGGCTCACTGTCCCGAGGCGGAACTCGTGGCGCTGGATTATTCCCCGCGAATGTTGAGCGTTTGTCAGGATAAAATTGAAGCAGCAGGCTATGGGGAACGGGTGCGATGGATCGAGGCTGATTTTGGAAATTTGGCGACCTTAAATGTGCGAATTGCACCGCATCAGGGGTTTGATGTTTGTGCCTCTTCGTTAGCGATTCATCATCTGAGTGATCCGGTCAAATTAAAGCTGTTTAAATGGGTGCGTCAAAATCTGTCTCCAGGGGGATGTTTTTGGAATGCTGACCCGGTATTGTCGGAAACTCAAGCATTAGAAGCCGTTTATCAGGCAGTCAGAGAGGAGGGGGTCAAGGCACAGGGAATCACCCTGGAAAAAGTGCGAGCTAAATGTGGTCAAACTATTCCCCAGGGCTACTCCGGTCCCGATCGCTTGGCAACGGTATTAGAACAGGTGGACCTCTTGAAATCGGCGGATTTTGCCCCGGTAGCTATTCCTTGGAAACACTATGGACTGGCAGTATTTGGGGGGATTTGTCAGGCTATTTAGGGCGATAGAAAAGAGGGAATGGGCGAGGGAGAGACCCCGTGAGGAGAAACGGAACAGAACCTCAGTGGTAATAACCCAGTTCCTGGGTGGGAAATTCCGAGTCGGCATCAGTCCTATCCGGGAGTAAAAGCCGCTATAATTGCCAAAATAGGTGGCAATGGGGACTCACCCCAGTCACGCCTGTTTTGAAAGATTTCTCTCAATTGGACGAGTCGGTACAATATTTAGAGAGTCATCTGGCTCAAGCAATGGGGTCTTAATTCAAAAGACTCGTGTCCCCCTAGCGAGGAAATCAATGTTGGAACAATCACCCTCCCCGATCCGGCGCTATAGTTTTGCTGTAGCAACGGTAGTCGTGTCTTTGATTCTGAAGTGGTTAATTTCTTCAGAACTCATGACAAACAACCCCTTTTTGTTGTTGAGCGCGACAGTGGCGGTGAGTGCTTGGTATGGAGGATTTCAGGCTGGATTGTTGGCTACACTCTTAGCCGCAATTTGCGGTGAATATTTCTTTTTGTTGCCGGTTTATTCCTTCGGAGTCCATAGTCCTGGGCAAACTTTAGCTTTGGGGGTATTTCTGATAGAAGGATTCGCCATCAGTTGGCTAATGGCGGCACTTTACAGATCCCGCCAAAAAGCCGAATTGTATGCTCAAGGGTTAGAAAATACCCAGGAACAATTCCGACAGATTGCTGAAAATATTGATTGCTTGATTTGGATGACTGACCCGGAGAAAACCGAAATTTTTTATGTCAGTCCTCAATATGAAAAGCTGTGGGGGCGATCGCTAGAGAGTCTGTATCAACAACCCTCCTCATTTTTGGATGGAGTACATCCCGAGGACCGCGATCGCGTCAGAACCGCTTTAGCCAAACAGTCAAGCGGACAGTACCATGAAGAATATCGCACGGTTCATCCTGACGGCACTATTCGTTGGGTGCGATCGCGGGCATTTCCAATTCGCGATCATCGCACCGGTGAGGTGTGTCGAATTGCGGGAATAGTCGAAGATATCACCGAACGCAAGCAGAGAGAACAGGAGTTCTTACAAGCTAATGAGCGGTATCAACGGGCCTCAACTGCCGTCAATTGTGTGATTTATGATTGGCATTTGGAGAGTCAGCAGGTGGTTCGCAGTGAAAGCCTCAGCCAATTTTTAGGCTATCCCTTAGCCGAGGAGGGACAAGATGCGGACTGGTGGATTTCTCTGATCCATCCCGATGATTTAGAACCGGCTTTTATCGCCATTAATCAGGCGTTAAATCAGGACAATCGGTTTGATATAGAATATCGCATTCGCCACCGAGATGGCCGATATTTGAATGTATCCGATCGCGGAGGAATTTTGCGGGATGAATCGGGGAAAGCAGTGCGCGTGATTGGGACAACCATCGATATTAGCGATCGCAAAAAAGCCGAAATCGAACTACAAAAACGAGAAGAACTCTTCCGGACCTCGGTGGAAAACTTGCTGGATTGTTTTGGAATTTATACATCAGTGCGGGATGAATCGGGAAAAATTATAGACTTTCGCATTGAATATGTCAATGCCGCAGCCTGTGCCAGCACTGGATTGACTCGGGAAGAACAGACTGGGAAAAGAGTTTGCGATTTATTTCCCGGACACCGAACCACGGGACTTTTCGAGGAATATTGCCAAGTCGTTGAAACTAGAAAACCCTTGGTGAAAGATTCCTATGTGGACGAAAAACTTACCACCGCAACGGGAGTGACTAAAGCATTTGATATCCGAAGTGTTGCATTTGGAGATGGGTTTTTAGCAACCTGGCGGGATATCACCGAACGCAAACAAGTCGAAAATGAACTCTACCGACGGGAACGAGAATTTACAGCCTTGGCGGAAAATTCACCGGATATTATTGCCCGATTTGACCGAAAAATGCGTCCTTTGTATGTCAACCAAGCCATATATCGCGTCACCGGGCGATCGCCGGAAGAGTTTCTCAGCACAAGTAATCCGGAACTCACCTTTCCCGTAACCCAGTCGCCAGATTGCCAAGGGGCCATTGCCCAAGTCTTTGCCACGGGAGAGGAAGGTGCAATCGAATGGGACTTAACGGATGTCAACGGGTTGAGTCGATATTATCAGTCTCGCTTAGTTCCAGAATTTGATCGCGATGGTGCCGTAGAATCGGTCCTGTCTCTCAGTCGTGATATCACGGAATATAAATTTGCTCGGGCCACATCTGAGCGCAACCAGGAACGGTTACGACTCGCGTTGGAATCTGCCAAATTAGGGTTGTGGGATTACGATTTAGACTCCCAAGAAATTTCTATGTCCCGGCGATGTTTTGAAATATTTGGACTGGACTTACCCTCAAGAGTGATTCAATATGCTCAGTTCGTTGAATGTCTGCATCCCGAGGACCGGGACCGGGTGAATCGGGCTGTACAAGGTGCGATTACCGATCGGGCAGATTATGACATTGAGTATCGGATTATCCGAACGGACGAATCGGTGCATTGGATTGCGGCAAAAGGTCGAGCTTTTTATGATGAGAGGGGGACTGCAGTTCGGATGGGGGGAGTCATCCTGGATATTACTGAACGGAAAAAGGCCGAGGAAGAACGCGATCGCCTCCTCAAACAACTGGAATTTGAGCAACAACTGTTAAAAGCAGTCCTGCAACAAATGCCTGCCGGTGCGATCGTGGCTGAAGCGCCCTCCGGGAAAGTGCTACTCAGTAACAAGCAAGCGCAATCGATTTGGAATGAGACGATCGCCGAAGAACACAACTTAGAAGAGTATCGCTTGTTCCAAGGGGTACATCCCGATGGAAGACCCTATCAACCGCAAGAATTTCCCTTATCTCGGGCGATCGCCTGCGGTGAGACGGTGATGGATGAAGAAATCGAAATACCCCTCACCAATGGTCATTCTCAGATTTTGTGCCTGAGTGCCAAACCCGTGAAAAATTTAGCCGGACGAATTGTCGCCGGGGTGGTGATGTTTTATGACATTAGCGATCGCAAGTTGGCCGAACGCCAGCGTGAGGAGTTGCTCCGGCGGGAACAGGAAGCCCGCAGGCAGGCAGAAGCCGCCAGTCGCATGAAAGACGAATTTTTGGCAATTGTCTCTCACGAGTTGCGATCGCCCTTGAATGCGATTTTAGGCTGGTCTCGCCTGCTGCGTCGCCGCAAACTCAACCCGGAAAAAATGGCTCAGGCCCTAGAATCCATCGAACGTAACGCCGAAATGCAAACCCAGTTAATTGAAGACCTCCTGGACATTTCGCGCATCATTCGCGGCAAAATTCGCCTCTACCTGCGTCCGTTGCAATTAATCCCGGCAATTGAATCGGCCATCAATACCGTGCGTCCTACAGCAGAGATTAAAAAAATTAAGTTAGTAACGACTCTTGATCCAGGCGTGGGATTGGTTTCCGCCGATGGCGATCGCCTCCAACAAGTGGTCTGGAATTTGCTCTCCAATGCCGTGAAATTCACCCCAGAAGGCGGACGAGTGGAGATTTGTTTAGAACGGGTGAAAAACTGGATACAAATCCGGGTGATTGATACCGGAATCGGCATCGAACCGGAATTTTTGCCTTATATGTTTGAACGCTTCCAGCAGGCGGATAGTAAAACAACGCGATCGCATGGGGGATTAGGACTGGGGTTGGCGATCGTCCGCAACCTCGTCGAACTGCATGGCGGCCATATTTTTGCTCAGAGTCCCGGACCCGGAAAAGGTTCCACCTTTGTGGTACAACTCCCCTGCTTAGAAGATACAAGCGATGGAATAGACGATCCATGCTTGGGATCATCCTCCGTGGAGTCCGATGAATCTTTTTCAGAACTCGCGGGGTTAAAAATCTTAGTGGTCGATGATGAATTTGATACAAGGGAGTTTTTAATTACTGCCTTGGAACAGTATGGTGCCGAGGTATTTGCCGCTGCCTCCACCACCGAGGCGATCGCCTTACTCCAAAAAATGCAACCGGAAATTCTCCTGAGTGACATCGGAATGCCTGGAGAAGATGGCTACAGCTTAATTCGTCAAATCCGCAACTTACCCCCAGAACAAGGCGGACAAATCCCTGCCGCTGCTCTCACTGCTTATACTCGCACCGAAGACCGAATTTTGGCCTTGGCGGCTGGATTTCAGATGCACATACCCAAACCCATTGACCCTAAAAATTTGATTGATATTGTCCTCCAACTTCAAACAGGCCAACGAACGCTCAAAAGCTGAGTTAGACTCAAGCATCATCCCTAAGCGGAGGAATCATACTCTCAAGAAGTGGAAGTTTTGCTGTCAGCAAATAAGTGGTCATTTCTCCTTTACCTTTAATAAAAACCTTTCCCCGTTCCTGAAACGAATACTCATCTTTTAGAAATAAATAAGTTTCCCGAGTTACCTGAATCGCCCCGGGAATCCCGTGAGATTCCATCCGAGAGGCGATATTAACCGTATCTCCCCAAAGGTCATAAATGAACTTTTTAATCCCAATTACCCCGGCAATCACCGGACCCGTGGCGATGCCGATACGGATGCGAAAATTTTGTCCGGTTTTGTTATTAAACGTGGCGATCGCCCGCTGCATATCCAACGCCATATCGGCAATAGCTTGAGCATGATCATCCCGAGGTTCCGGTAACCCCGAAACCACCATATAAGCATCTCCAATGGTTTTAATCTTCTCCAACTGATGCAACTCCGCCAACGCATCAAACTCCGAGAAAATCTGATTGAGCAATTCCACCAATTCCCAAGGGGAAATATGGGAAGACAGTTCCGTAAACCCGACAATATCCGCAAACAAAACCGAAACATTCGTGTAACTATCTGCCAAATTTTTGGGGTTTTGCTTCAATCGAGTGGCAATGGAGTGGGGTAAAACATTCAGAAGTAAACTTTCAGAAAGTTTTTGTTCCTCCTCCAATTGACCATAAGCCTCTTCTAAATCCCATCGAGCTTTAAATTCAGCTTTTTGTAATTTTTCATATAAATAAACTGACAAATTGCCAATGAAACAGACCCAGAAGAAATACAACGCCATTACGGAAGGCTTCATCCAAGTTGTTGGATTACTGAAGGTTACTCCTAAAGCAGAATTTACCCCCAGATAGTACAAAAACACCCCTAATTGAGCCGCTAGATGGAGATACCAACGCACGGGAGTAAAGGTTGCCTGACCGAAAAACATAATCGTCCAAACTAAGATATCCGGTTTAGCAACTCCCGACAAAGTACCCTGAATTTGCGGAATAATTGTCACGGACCAATAAAAGGCGAGAAAGACTAAACTGGGATAACGGCGACCTAATTTGCTATGCTGAAGTAATAGACATAACAGTAAACTGAGTTCCGTACTCACCTGCGATCGCAACCATGCTTCCTGAAAGTCCTCGGGACGGAACAACCAATTGCTCACTTGTAGCAGACTGGAACTCAAAAAAGCCATCAATCCAATCCACAACCCCACATCCAGACGCTTGCGCATGAAACGGTCCCGCCATGCCTCATATTCAGCATCGCGGGAGGCATGGGGAGAAAGAGGGGACTTGAGCACCTTGGTAAGCAGGGACGCTACCGGGTTGTTTTCCATAAAGTCATGCTGCATGGGTGTTTGCCATCCGGTTGAGGGACTTAAATGCCGATCGGTTTTCCTGAGTGTGCCACATTCTGCTCCCAGTGATTAATCTCTGAGTGTAGCATTTTTGGCAAGTCGTCCTTTCTGTGGTAAGAACCCGCACCCTGAAGGGTGGGGCTATACGGACGAAGCCCGCCTGCGCGGGCTGGTTTATAAATCCTAGTTTTTTTGATAAAAACCCGCACCCTAAAGAGTGGGGCTATACGGACGAAGCCCGCCTGCGCGGGCTGGTTTATAAAAACTACTTTTTCGGTCTGGATTTTGTATGATAAAGTAACTTTTAAAACCGGCTTCCTTATTAGAAACACGGTTTCTAACTCCTAGATACCTGGATACCCGATCGCATCCGGACTCGATTATAAAAACTGGACAAGAAACCCAGTTTCTGATACCCAATTCGGTTGCAAAAAGTCAGTTTTCTCCATTAGCCCGCGCAGGCGGGCTTCGTCCGTATAGCCCCACCCTTCAGGGTGCGGGCTTGCCTATTTAGGAAAGGGACTCGGATTGCCAATACAAACAAATGCCGCCCAATATTTAACCCCAGCAAAGGGTTGAAAATCATCCGGTTTTGTGCTGAATTCCTGTAACTGTTTCGCACTGGCATAACTATGCTGTGCCACCGCATCAATTGCTTCCTCGGTTAACCATTCAGCCCGAATTTTCCCAATGGTAATCTGCTGTAAATAGCGTTGTGCCTCCTCCAATGCCTCAGTGCGACCTAAATCCGTCTCAAACAAATTGTGATAAAATCGTTCCATTAAAATTGCCGTGGGTACATCGGGAACACTCCACAGACTCATCACCACGGTTTCTGCACCCGCCACAATAAAAGAGCGCCGTAATCCCAGTACCCCCTCACCAATGGTCGGATCACCCAAAGCTGTATTACAAGCCGATAGCACCACCAACCGAGTCCCGGTTAAATCCACCTGGAATGCACCCTGTGCCGTCAACACCCCCTCCTCCGCCGGTTCCGGCAAAATGCCCCCTTGCCGCGCCGTATTCGCCCCAGCCAAGGCTAAACCGGCTCGCGTCATCGGGTCCTGGAACTCCACCCGGTATCGACTGCGAACGGATAACGGCATCCCGGGGTTTGTCTCACTTCCCCGAATTTGTGGGAACATTCCCCAGTCCGGGGGAGTTTGGTCAATGGGGAGAAAATAACCATGAGTGGCGATATGGACAATTTTGGGCGATCGGCACCGAGACAGCAAGGATTTCACCGCCTGGGCTTCTGTATAGAGGGGAACCCCCAATAATTCAGCAATCAACTCCCCTTCAATTTGCGTCCCTGGCAGCTTGGTAAAGACTTCACCGGCACCCTCTCCCAACTCCCGCAATACCGATCGCACTTCCTCAGAAACCGGGGAGGCGGGTTGAGTCGGTTGAGTCGGGATGGGTTGATTCCTCCAGGAGTCACTACGAACGTTTGTAGTAACGCCTTCAGGGGTTATCGGTTGAGTCACCTGGCGATCGTACTCTCGCGCTTGTTTCTCAAACTGGTGTAAGCGATCGCCATAGGAAGCGTTGTGGACCACCACCGCCAACCAAAGCATTCCGAAAACCAGCAGCAAAATTGCCATCGGAAAGACAGCTAATAAGATGAAATAGGAGAGAAAGGCGATCGCCCCTGCCACTGCTAACATCATCTCCTGGGCGATCGGTTGCGGCTGCTTCGGCGGTTTTAATTTCTCCAGTTTGGGCGGTGGGGGAGTCATCTCCTGGGCGATCGGTTGCGGCTGTTTGGGCAGTTTTAATCCCTCCACCCGCAAATTATAATCGGGATTGGCAATCACTAACGAGTCCGTATAGTCCACGGGAATCGGGAACTGGAACCGCAACAAATCTCGCCCCACACTCAGATAGCGCAACCCATACTCATCCATCAAATAGGCAGTTCCCTCCTGGGACAAAATCCCCAAAGGCAGGGTGGTCAATTCCCCATCCGGGGCAATATATACCGTCTGCTGGGGTTGCAAATAGGGTTTCAGGGGGACAATCAGCGTTTGATACAATTTCTGCCCTTCCGAGGTGGTGTAGAGCAGGGGGGAACCCGACTCAGGTGCTTTTTCCACGGGGGTTTTGTCCGTCGGTAAGGCGAGGTCGCGACTGGGGTGAGACTGTTCCTTGTCGGAAACCGAGAGGCGGAATGTCTGACAGAGGCGATCAATCTCCTCCGCCTCCCCTAAATCAATCATTTCCACCCCTGCCGCCTCTCCTGCGGGCAACACAAACGCCAGATATCGCGCTGGAAACCGTTGTTTATCCCCATGCGCTTTCACTGCCTTGAAATTAAAGACATTAAATCGCACAAACTCCACCAGAGTTGACCCATTGGGGAGAGCTTGGGCGATCGCCTCCCGACTGGCATGATTCAAGTGCATTTGCAGGTTCATCTCCGGCATTTGACGACTCAGCGATCGTTCCACCTCCTCTCGTTCCTGGGTGATCCGTGCCAATTCTGCCCGATAACCGGACAACTGTTCCCCGGATTGATTCTGCATCTGGGTCGTCAAAAAGCTCACTTGCTGAATCAATTGGCGCAACTTCTCAAATTCCGGCATCAGGTGCGGGTAACGTCCGGAGAAGATGAGCGATCGCAGCAACAAACCCGCCTCCGTCGCCAACCCCTTGCGCCGCAAAACCAAATCCAACGCCGCTTGTTTCGCTGCTGCATCCTCCGACAAATATTGGGTAATCAGAGAGAGAAATACCTCTAACTGCCAATAGTTTTGCTGCATATATTCCAGGCGCTGCCTGTCACTGCTGATCGATAAGATTTCACCAATCGTCCGGTTTTGAATTTGGGTTGCCTGCTGCATGAGTTGGAATGCTTCTTGAGGGCGATTCATTGCCGCCATCAGGATTGCCAAATTTTTCAAACTGTTGGCATAGTCGGGAAGATTCTCACCCAACTGCACCTTCTGAATCTCCATTGCTTGACGCAAAAGGGGCTCGGCATCTGTCCACCTCCCCATTGCGTAGTACAGTCCCGCCAAATTGTTCAAACTTTGGGCATAATCGGGATGATTCTCACCCAACTGCACCTTCTGAATCTCTATTGCTTGCACAAAAAGGCGTTCGGCATCCGTCCACCGCTCCAGTGCGTGGTACAGTTCCGCCAAATTGTTCAAACTGGTGGCATAATCGGGATGATTCTCACCCAACTGCACCTTCTGAATCTCCATTGCTTGCCGAAAAAGGGGTTCAGCATCTGTCCGCCTCCCCATTGCTCTGTATAGTTCCGCCAGATTGTTCAAACTCCTGGCATAGTCGGGATGATTCTCACCCAACTGCACTTTCGTAATCTCCATCGCTTGCCGCAAAAGGGGCTCGGCATCGGTCCGCCTCCCCATTGTGGAGTACAGTCCCCCCCAATTGTTCAGACTTTGGGCATAATCGGGATGATTCTCACCCAACTCCACTTTCCTAATCTCCATTGCTTGCCGCAAAAGGGGTTCGGCATCCGTCAACTTCCCCATTTCGTAGTACAGTCCCGCCAAATTGTTCAAACTGGTGGCATAATCGGGATGATTCTCACCCACCTGCACTTTCGTAATCTCCATTGCTTGCCGCAAAAGGGGTTCGGCATCCGTCCACTGCCCCATTGCGTAGTACAGTGACGCCAAATTGTGCAAACTGGTGGCATAATCGGGATGATTCTCACCCGGCTGCACCTGAAAAATCTCCATTGCTTGCCGCAAAAGGGGTTCGGCATCCGTCAACTTCCCCATTGCTCTGTATAGTCCCCCCAAATTGTTCAAACTGGTGGCATAATGGGGATGATTTTCACCCGACTGCACCTGAAAAATCTCCATTGCTTGCCGCAAAAGGGGTTCGGCATCCGTCAACCTCCCCATTGCTCTGTACAGTCCCCCCAAATTGTTCAAACTTTGGGCATAATCGAAATGATTCTCACCCAACTGCACCTGAAAAATCTCCATTGCTTGCTGCAAAAGGGGTTCGGCATCCGTCAACCTCCCCGTTGCGTAGTACAGTCCCCCCAAGTTGTTCAAACTTTGGGCATAGTGGGGATGATTCTCACCCAACTGCACTTTTATAATCTCCATTGCCTGCCGCAAAAGGGGTTCGGCATCCGTCCACCGCCCCATTGCGTAGTACAGTAACGCCAAATCGTTCAAACTGCTGGCATAGTGGGGATGATTCTCACCCAACTGCACCTTTTCAATCTCCATTGCTTGCCGCAAAAGGGGTTCGGCATCCGTCAACCTCCCCATTGCTCTGTAAAGTCCCCCCAACTTGTTCAAACTGGTGGCATAGTGGGGATGATTCTCACCCAACTGCACCTTTTCAATCTCTATTAACTTCAAGAAAAGGGGTTCGGCATCCGTCAACCTCCCCATTGCGTGGTACAGTGACGCCAAATTGTTTAAACTTTGGGCATAATTGGGATGATTCAAACCCGACTGCACTTTTCTAATCTCCATCGCTTGCCGCAAAAGGGGCTCGGCATCCGCCAACCGTCCCATTGCTCTGTACAGTGACGCCAAATTGTTTAAACTTTGGGCATAGTGGGGATGATTTGAACCCGCCTGCATCTTTTCAATCTCTATTAACTCCAAGAAAAGGGGTTCGGCATCTGTCAACCTCCCCATTTCTTTGTACAGTCCCGCCAAACTGTTCAAACTTTGGGCATAGTGGGGATGATTTGAACCCAACTGCACTTTTCTAATCTCTATTGCTTGTACGGAAAGGCGTTCGGCATCCGTTAACATCCCCATTTCGTAGTACAGTCCCGCCAAATTGTTCAAACTGGTGGCATAGTCGGGATGATTCTCACCCAACTGGACCTTCCAAATCTCCATTGCTTGCCGGTAAAGGAGTTCAGCATCCGTCAATCGCCCCATTGTTTTGTACATTACAGCTAAATTGTTCAAACTTTGGGCATAATCGGGATGATTCTCACCCAACTGCACCTTCCGAATCTCCATTGCTTGCCGCAAAAGAGGTTCAGCATCCGTCAACCGCCCCATGTCTTTGTACAGTTCGGCCAAAATATTCAAACTGGTGGCATAATCGGGATGATTCTCACCCAACTGCACCTTCCAAATCTCCATTGCTTGCCGCAAAAGGGGTTCAGCATCCGTCAACCTCCCCATTGCATAGTACAGTGCAACTAAATTGTTCAAGCTGGTGGCATAGTGGGGATGATTCTCACCCAACTGCACCTTGTCAATCTCCATTGCTTGGCAGAAAAGGGGTTCAGCATCCGTCAACCGCCCCATTTTTCGGTACAGGGACGCCAAATTTTTCAAGCTTGCGGCATAGTGGGGATGATTCTCACCCAACTGCACCTTGTCAATCTCCATTGCTTGGCAGAAAAGGGGTTCAGCATCCGTCAACCGCCCCATTGCATAGTACAGTCCGGCCAAATTGTTCAAACTGCTGGCATAGACGGGATGATTCTCACCCAACTGCACTTTTAAAATATCCATTGCTTGCAGATAAAGGGGTTCAGCATCGGTCAACCGCCCCATTGCCTGGTAGAGTGACGCTAAATTGTTCAACCTGGTGGCATAGCTGGGATGATTCTTACCCAACAGCACCTTGTCAATCTCCATTGCTTGGCAGAAAAGGGATTCAGCATCCGTCAACCGCCCCATTGCTTTGTACAATCCAGCCAAATTGTTCAAACTAATGGCATAGTCGCGATGATTTTCACCCAACTGCACTTTAAAAATCTCTATTGCTTGCCGCAAAAGCGGTTCAGCATCCGTCAACCGCCCCCTTGCTTTGTACAATCCAGCCAAATTGTTCAAACTGCTGGCATAGACGGGATGATTCTCACCCAATCCATCTTTCCCCAGTTCACACGCTTGTTGGGCAAATTGAATTCCTTGCTCATACTGACCTTCCTTGTAAGCGGTTTCTGCCTTCCTGTTTAGCGAGTTAACTTGCTCAAGCAGATTATCAGACATCAGTCAACCTCCAATACTTGTGTAAACTAATATTCCGTCAGGTCAAAGTCTTATTCCCTTATCTAATATTCCCGAAACCAACCCCGAATAACCCAACTCTCTGCCTCCGGACCGAGGGACGCATCTCGATAAAGATGAGCGCAGATAGGTCCAAAAAATCATCAGGGCATCGGATAAACTTATGTAAGTGGCATCAACTGATGGGGGTTTTTCTGAGGGATTTAACCTATTTTATCCCTAGGATTCATTGCCCAATGCTCAATGGTTACGGATTGGAACTGTGGGTTTGCATCAACGTTTAAAAGACAGGAGATATCATCATGAACCCCTTATCTCTCGAAAAATTTCACCAATCTTTAGAGGTTTGCAAATCTTTAAAAACTATTCAACGTCAGCGTTCCACTCTTCCTTGTGAAGCCCTCCATCTGCTGTGCGAAGTTGCCCAGGACCCATTCGAGTTACTGGATTTGTGCCAACAGCATGATAGCGAGATAGAACCCGCACTCACGGCAATTGCTGACTATGCTGCCAGTGTGGATAACTGGAAAGCGGGAGATTGTCCCTTTGGGGTGAAAGACCATTGTAATATTTTGCACTTTCTGCTGAATGTTCATACCAAACAATTTGCGTTTTTTAGAGGCAGGGAAACCTTTACTCCGGAAATCATCTGTGAATTTATTAAAGATTGGAAAGGCATTGATTTGACTCCTTTAATTGCATCTCGGGAAAAAACATCCGTTGCTTAATCTGAGGTTAGGAGAGGGGGTTACTTCTTGCTTCTTTCTGGTGGCATCAGAATATCTAATGAGTTTCTGCCGCGTAACACGGATAATCTGATTGGACTGACATCACCGTGTAACTCGGTGCTAGGATAGGGAGGACGACAGGAGGAAGTGATATGCTAACCGAAACCAAGCAACCGCGAAAAGTTAGCCAACCCAGGACCCATCAAGGAAAATTTGGCAGTCCCTACCGGGAAAAAAGGGGGGCTGCGATCGCCATGCGCCTTCCTGTAAGTCTGGATGCCTTAGTCAGGCAACAGGCAGAGGAAAAAGGAGTAAAGGCAAATGAGATAGTTGCCGAAATTTTAGCAAAGCACTTCAATTGGTCACAACATAACCCTTAAATCCCTTTCATGACTGAAAACAAAAAAGAGTGGGACCCATGTGAAGAAGGCCGAGAATGGGCGGCGGCGGCTACTGAAACAGCTTGCCAAAAGATTGCTAAAAGGAAGGGGAAGCGGTTAGTCGAAATCATCGATACCCAAAATAACCCTTTACGATTTATTTGCATATTGGAGGATTACCCCGATGAGTAACTCAGTAGTATTGACAGAAACGGCCAAAGTCCCTTTAAAACAAATGATTTCATTGTTGGAATCCATTGAAGCGGGTAACTACAGCCTATTTCAAGAGTTGGAAAATGCCTTTATTGCCAAATATGGGATTGAAGTGTGGGAAGAATATTTTAATTTCCACCTCCTCCCCTCTCTGGATGATGTTTCCAAGTCTTGGCTTTTCCAAAAAATGGTAGAAAAATCTAACCGCGAGGACTAATCCTTGCCTAAACTGTGTGGTGGCGTCACCCGGCGGGGGTTTAAACCCCCGCCGGGTTAGGGGGTGAACTCCACCACCTCAAATTTCTTAGAAAATACCCGGGCATTCCACTGCCGTCCCACCTGCTGAAATATCTCCCGCAATCGTTCCTCGGTGACGACAATATCTCCCGGTTTATAATTCGGATTCACCCAGGATAACTGAACCGGATGGTCTGTCAGAATTGCCAGAAAATACTCGTTCCCAATATCCGTATATTGCAAAGAACTGGCTAACGCCTTGATACTGGGAATATGCAGTTTTTTATCCGGCGTAACCTGGGTTTCTACAGAAAATGCCAGAGACGGACAAAGGCAATACCGCTTACCGGATACCCCCTGATTAATCAAGAGCAAATGACCCGTTTGCGGGAAATCCACCTGTAAGGCATATTCTTCCCCTTTGTAAATCGTCACCGGGTTTTTCACCCCATTCAAGCACAAATCCCGGTCCTGGGATTTTAAATCAATCATCTGCAATTCTTCCATCGCATAAGTCGCCGTTTCCTCCGCCAATTTCCACCCCTGCCGAGGAAAGTCTATTTCCCACAACCACTGATAAATGATTTGCCAAGGGGCTTTGTAATCCGGATGTTGGGGTTGCCGCCCTCTTGTTCTTGGCAACAAGTCAAGCGCTATCCCATCCGCTGCCATCTTTTCGCCAAATCTGAGGATTATCTTTTTAATGACATTCCCTAAACACTGTTCAATGTTTTGAGTAAAGGACTTGTTTAATGCCTCTTCATTGATTTGTACGGCTAACTCGGTATTGCGAATATTTCTGTGTTTCGGATGAAAGCGATACCAACAGCAGAACCGCTCGTTGTCACTACCTAAAGAGGGAATAACGTCGTTGGTAAAATTATTGAGAAATTCTTCGTGTAACGAGGTGGCTAGTGGAAGTTCTATCATTTCCGCTCTCCTATTTTGCTTGAATATCCCGGTAGTTAAAAGTGCCGGGTCGGTTACTGTTCTTACTTTACCATGGGTTTGAAAAAAACTCCCGGCAAAATCGGCCCAAATCGGGCAAATTATTTGTCGTTATTTAAACTTATTTTTCCGTAAATAAATTTATTTACCGTGATTTCAAGCAATTAATAGAGGGATTTATGCGCGGATAAGTAACTCGGAGAAACAAATATTTAATTGTATTTGTGAACGGTTTACAGTGATTTTGCCAATCCATTTAATGGGGATATAGCCGTTCGGAGTTCAACCCATGAGCAACAAAATCCCCCTAGACCCCAAAGTTTGGCAACTGATGGAATGCGTTATTCCGAATTTAATAGGACTGTATATTGATAGTTATTTTGGTTGTGCATTGAGCGTTATCTGCTTATTGTGGCACTGGACTGGAGACAAAACCGATCGCACTTCTACCCGGCGTCAAAAGGCGATCGCCTTGTTGCCGGTGGCGATCGCCTTTTGTGTACTCAATGGACTGGGTTCGGTCCCTGGTGAACCCAGTTCCGTGAATCCGGGAGGGGGGACATTAAACCGGGTGCCGTTAATCGCCGTCGTCCCTCCCAAGACAAAACCGGGTTTTCTTGATACTGTAGAGTTTTAAACCGTCACTGGGAGGGAAAAATTTGAAACAGCAGCGCGATCGCCGTCCTTTTATCCTGCCACTGTTGGCGCTACCATTTCTCGCTGCATCCCTGTTGTCAGGATGCGGGACGAACCCCACCCGCCAAATCCAACAACCGGAGGTCCTCCGCTTACTCTACTGGCAAGCGCCAACCATTCTCAATCCTCATCTATCTGTGGGGTTCAAGGATTGGGAAGCGAGTCGAATTACTTTAGAACCCCTGGCAACGTTCAATAATCAGGGGGAGTTAATCCCCCTCTTGGCGGCAGAAGTTCCCACTGGGGAAAATGGCGGAGTGGCAGCAGATGGTTTATCGGTAACCTGGCAACTCAAACCGGATATACAATGGTCCGATGGCACTCCCTTCACTGCTGCTGATGTGGTGTTTACTTATGAATTTATCTCCAATCCCGAAACTGCTTCGGCAAGTTCCTCTAATTATGATGCGATCGCCTCAGTGGAAGCGATCGACCCCCTAACTGTTAAAGTTAATTTTAAGGCGGTTAATCCCGGTTGGTTTTTACCCTTTGTCGGGTCCGAAGGGATGATTTTACCCCAACATATTTTTGCCGATTATACTGGCGCAAATTCTCGACAAGCACCGGGTAATTTATTACCTGTGGGAACAGGTCCTTATCGCGTCGTAGAATTTCGACCCGGGGATACGGTGGTTTATGAAGCGAATCCCTATTTCCGAGAAGCAGAAGACCTCTATTTTCAGCGAATTGAACTCAAAGGCGGTGGGGATTCTACTTCCGCAGCAAGGGCGGTTTTACAAACGGGAGATGCGGATTATGCTTATGGATTGCAAGTCGAACCCCTGGTTTTAGAACAATTAGAAGCGGGGGGACAAGGACAAGTGATGGCAAATTTTGGTCCATTAAGCGAACGGATTCAACTGAATCAAACTGACCCGAATCGTGCAACAGCAGCAGGCGATCGCTCTAGTTTGGAATTCCCCCATCCCTTTTTGAGCGATCGCCAAGTGAGACAGGCATTCAATCTGGCGATCGACCGCAATACCATTTCTGAGCAACTCTATGGTGTCACCGGCATCCCCACCCCCAATTTTCTCGTTTCTCCCCCCACCTATCTCTCCCCCAATACCCGATTTGAATTTAACCTAGAACAAGCAGCAGCATTACTCGATGCCGCAGGTTGGCAGGATACCAATGGCAATGGCATCCGGGATAAAGATGGAGTAGAAATGCGTGTTTTGTTTCAAACCTCGGTTAACCCCGTGCGTCAGAAAACCCAGGAAATCATCAAACAAAACTTCCGAACCATCGGGGTAGAAATGGAAATCAAAAGTATTGATGCCAGCATCTTTTTCTCCGGCGATCCCTCAAATACTGATTCCCTGAATCGCTTTTATGCGGATTTACAAATGGTGACCACCGGCAACACCTCCCCCGACCCCACGCGCTACCTCCAAACCTTCACTTGCGGGGAAATTGCGCGTCCTGAAAATAACTGGTCCGGTAGCAATACCTCCCGCTATTGTAATCCGGAATATGACCAACTGTTTCAACAGTCCACTACGGAATTGAACCCGGAAAATCGGGCAGCATTATTTATACAAATGAATGATTTATTAGTGGAGGATGTGGCAGTGATTCCTTTAGTCCATCGCGCCGATGCGATCGCAGTGAGCAACACCCTAGAAGGAGTCGAATTAACCTCCTGGGATAGAGTCGTTTGGAACATCCACCAATGGCGACGGAGATAGTTTAAATCCCCTCCTGGACGGGCGATTCGCGAATCGCCCCTACAGGGGAACGTGACACCATCTGGACGGGCGATTCGCGAATCGCCCCTACAAGACCCCGATCGCATCAATTGGAGGGGATTGGAACCTCTGGACTGGCGATTCTCGAATCGCCCCTACAATGGGTCCCGATCGCATCAATTGGAGGGGATTTGAACCTCAACCCCTGCTGGATTCGGTTGCTTAAAACTGATTATTTTTGTGCCTATGAAAACCTATTTGTTGAAACGCCTGCTGATTTCCATTCCCACCTTAATTGCCATTAGTTTGGTCATTTTTACCATCTTAGCATTAGCACCGGGCGACCCATTAGGAGAATTTGCCACGAATCCTGCCATCACCGCCGAAGTGCGAGAAAATCTGCGGCGTTCCTTTGGATTGGACCAACCGATTCATATCCGATATATGAAATGGGCCTTCGCCTTTTTTACCGGAGATATGGGATATTCTTTTACCAGTCGCAGTCCCGTTATCGACTTAATACTGCAACGGTTACCGACTACGTTATGGGTCGTCGGTTCTGCCTATCTCTTAGGGATATTAATCGCCTTTCCCCTGGGCATTATCTCCGCCCTTAACCGCTATTCTCTACTAGATAAACTAGCAACAACTTTTGCCTTTTTATGGTTTTCTCTCCCCACGTTTTTCACCGGAGTGCTGTTTATCATTATTTTCAGCGTTCAACTCAACTGGTTTCCCTTTATCTATAATAGCACCTTAAGGGTAACGGATTGGAATAGTTTTATCGCCCAACTTAAGCAGTCCATTATGCCAATTGCTGTTTTAGGACTGTATCAAGCGGCGATTTTAATGCGGTTTATCCGGTCCTCGATTTTAGAACAACTCTATCAGCAATATGTCCGCACCGCCTACGCCAAAGGACTATCGAAATTTAGGGTGATCCAACGGCACGTTTTAAGGAATGCGTTGATTCCCGTCGTTACCCTGGTCGCCCTCGATATTCCTGCGGTATTTACGGGCGCATTAGTCACGGAACAGGTGTTTCGAGTGCCAGGAATTGGTTCTCTGTTAATTGATTCTATTTATCGCAGCGATACCCCTGTGGTGATGGCAATTACATTTATTTATGCGGTATTAATTGTCATTTTCAATTTGATTGCTGATTTACTTTATGCGATATTAGATCCAAGGGTAAAACATCATTCATAGTTCTCTTTTGAATTTATCATAATAATCCAACCATTCCGTTATAATTATGTCCAATGCAAGCCCTGTTCAAACCGAAATACCGCCAAATTTTAACCCAAATTTAGGTAAAAAAGCATGGCAAAGATTTTATCAAGATAAAATGGCGGTTTTAGGTGCGATCGCCCTTACTATTATCCTCCTCTGCGTTATCTTCGGTCCCTTCTTCTACACCACCACCATTGATGAAATTGATTTCAGTCGGTCCTCAATGGGTCCAAGTTGGAATCATCCCTTTGGCACCAATTCCCTGGGTCAAGATATTCTCGCCCGAATGTTATCTGGAGGACGAATCTCCATCGCCGTGGGTGTCGCTGCCATGTTAGTGGCGATTACTGTCGGGGTATTCATCGGTGCAGTTGCTGGATATTATGGCGGCATTATTGATGCCTTACTCATGCGCCTGACTGACTTATTTTTAGCCCTTCCGCAGTTACCCTTACTGCTGTTAGTGGTTTACCTCTTTCGTGAACCGATTCGGGCAGTTGCTGGACCAGAGTTGGGCATTTTTATCCTAGTTGTTTGGGTGATTGGTTCCCTCACCTGGATGTCTGTGGCGAGACTGGTTAGGGCCGGATTTTTAACCGTTAAACAATTAGATTTTGTGAGTGCAGCGAGGGCATTAGGTGCATCTCCCCGGCGGATTATTTGGATTCATATTTTACCAAATATTATCGGTCCGGTAATTGTTTCTGCAACCTTGGCGATCGGGAATGCCATTATTACCGAATCCACCCTCAGTTTCTTTGGATTAGGATTTCCTCCCGACGTTCCCACCTGGGGACGAATGCTTTATGATGCCCGAGATTACTTACAAACCTCCCCCCATCAAGCAATTTTTCCAGGACTAGCAATTTTTATCACCGTCAGCAGCATTAATTATATCGGCGATGGATTACGCGACGCCCTCGACCCTCAAAGTCGTTCTATTTAATCCCCATTCTCTTCAAACACTGGGGGCCATAAATCAGAAATTTGTAATTCCCATCCCGGAAGCAATTCGGGAAGGGTCAGGATATCGTTGTCGGTAAACAGAATAGGGGTTTGATTGGGGCGATAGAGGGTAACGGTTAATTCATCGGGGTCGATTAAAATACCCATTTTTACCCCTTGTCCCAGAAACATTTGAAGTTTTTCTTGAAGTTTAGTAATGCGATCGCTTTGGGATTTGATTTCCACCACTAAATCCGGAACCACTTCACTAAAATACCGGACTGTGCGCGGCATTCGCGATCGCGACACATAAGACACATCCGGCGCGGTTAAATCAGCATTGGGGAGAATAAATCCACCGCTAGAGTCAAAGACTAACCCCAGACGACGAGGGGTGACCCAATTACCCAGCAATCGACTCAACTGGGCACCAATATAGCTGGAGACAATATCTGATGGACCCATGACAATCAGGTTTCCCTCGCGTAATTCTATCTGGTAATCATTGGAATCATTTTGGAGTTGGGATTGCAGGTTTTGCAAGTGTTCAACGGTTAAAGACATGAGTTTTTATAGGTGAAGTTTATTTAAAACTATCATACCTCAATTTGGTGAGTTATGGGGGTTAAGAAACCGGGTTTTTATACAAATTTGGGATAGAGAAACAAAGATTAGGGCAAAAACCCGGTTTCTGGTTGGGTGTCGGGGGGGCTAGAAACCGGGTTTTTATCCAAAATTTGGATGGGGACTCGTAAATTTAGGCAAAAACCCGGTTTCTGGTTGGGTGTAGGTTGAAGTGAGAACCTTAATGGGTGGTCCGGGCGGGTTGATCGATCGCCGTGGGTTCGTAGAGATATTCAAACCAGTTCCCATCCGGGTCCTTGCCGTAAAAAGAGGCAGTGCCATCGCGGTGATCGTGGATTTCCCGAACGTCGGCCCCTTCTGCTTTGAGGCGATCGTAGGCGGACTGAATTTCGGCCCGATCGCTGAAGACAAAGCCAAAATGGGGTCCTGCGTGTTGGTAGCTGGGACTCAGGAGGGCCAATCCATCCTCTCCGGCTTTTAAATAGGCCCAATCAGGGTCCTTCCAGACCACAGTCATGCCTAAGTTGTGATAAAAATGCACCGCGCGATCGAGGTCCGTGACGCGAATGGCAATATGTCCGATCCGTTTCAGCTTCATCATCCTTTAAGTTTTATGAACTTTCTTTCTATTCTTATTCTAAAGTTCTGACGGGCCTAAAGTGGCGATCGCAAGCTTCAGCGCCGAATCTCCCCCACCTCCCGATCAAACAAGGACAAAGGACAAATGACCAACGACCAAGGACAAATGACAAATGACAAATGACAACTCTAGGTCAGTTTGCCTGTAAATTTGATAGTCTAGCATAAATAGTTTTGGGAACGGATAGAAGCAGTGGACATTCAAATTGGGCGTGGCAAAACAGCTCGCAGGGCATACGGAATAGATGAAATTGCCTTAGTCCCGGGTACGAGAACGCTAGATCCTTCTTTAGCGGATACGCGCTGGACCCTGGGCGGGATTGAGAGAGAAATCCCGATTATCGCCAGTGCAATGGATGGAGTCGTCGATGTCCGCATGGCAGTTTTGCTTTCTCAATTGGGAGCAATGGGTGTCCTGAATTTGGAAGGCATCCAAACCCGGTATGAAGATCCCGAACCGATTCTCGATCGCATTGCATCAGTCGGCAAAGAAGAGTTTGTGGGATTAATGCAGGAACTCTATGCCAAACCGATTCAGCCAGAGTTAATCGAGAAGCGTATTCATCAAATTAAGAGCCAAGGCGGGATCGCCGCAGTCAGTGCGACTCCGGCAGGGGCCGCTCAGTATGGGGCAACGGTTGCCAAAGCGGGGGCCGATTTATTTTTTGTCCAGGGGACCGTGGTTTCCACGGATCACTTATCTCCCGAGTCCATCACCCCTCTGGACTTGGCTAAGTTTTGTCAGGAAATGCCCATTCCCGTGATTTTGGGAAATTGCGTCACCTACGAGGTGAGTCTGAAGTTAATGAAAGCCGGTGCAGCAGCGATTATGGTCGGGATTGGACCCGGTGCCGCTTGTACTTCTCGCGGGGTTTTAGGTATTGGGGTTCCCCAGGCAACGGCAGTGGCGGATTGTGCTGCGGCGCGGGATAATTTCTACCGGGAAACTGGAAAATACGTTTCTATCATCGCTGATGGGGGCTTGGTAACTGGGGGAGATATCTGTAAATGTATTGCCTGTGGTGCCGATGGGGTGATGATTGGGTCTCCCTTCGCTCGGGCGAACGAGGCTCCTGGACGGGGCTATCACTGGGGGATGGCGACGCCTTCTCCGGTGTTGCCTCGGGGGACGCGGATTCGGGTGGGCAGTACCGGGAGTTTAGAACAGATTCTCCGGGGGCCAGCGGGTCTGGATGATGGGACTCATAACCTCTTAGGGGCGCTAAAAACCAGTATGGGGACTTTAGGCGCTAAGGACATGAAGGAAATGCAACAGGTGGAAGTGGCGATCGCTCCTTCTTTGCTCACGGAAGGAAAAGTCTATCAAAAAGCCCAACAACTCGGCATGGGTAAGTAAATTTACTTTCCTTCGGTGGTGGTGTAAAGGTGGTGTAAAACTTTGCACAATTTTTACACCATCACAGCAATCTGTAGTTTAGAATAGAATATAGCGGAGACGCATGTTTCCGTTCACTCCTCACACCACACTCCGCCCGGACTTCTGTTCGGGCGGTTTTTTATTTAGGATGACTTGTTAGAATGCCAAAATAGACTAAACTAAAATCTGCATCCAAACCAATCGTCCTAAACTAAATCGACTCAATACATGAGATTTAGCCCCGTGCTACCCTCTTGCCAGGAAGTCTGACCACAGGCGATCGGTTCTAGGATGGTAAAATTACTCGTTGAGAAACCCTATAGAAAAGGAATCAAGGGCAATGTCAGCAGCCGCACAAGTTACAGACTCTACTTTTAAGCAAGAAGTGCTTGATAGCGAGGTTCCAGTTCTCGTCGATTTTTGGGCACCCTGGTGCGGACCTTGCCGGATGGTAGCCCCTGTTGTCGATGAAATCGCCCAACAGTACGACGGTCAGGTTAAAGTCGTTAAAGTCAATACCGACGAAAACCCGAACGTAGCCAGCCAATACGGAATCAGAAGTATTCCTACTTTAATGATTTTCAAAGGCGGCCAACGGGTGGATATGGTGGTCGGTGCCGTGCCGAAAACCACCTTGGCTAATACCCTAGAAAAATATATAGCAGCAAAGTAATCGACTCACCATCGAAACTCCCTTAGTAAACGGATTGTCTGGAGATTTCATAACGAAATGTTGGTTCTTGAGAATTCAGAATTTAGAATGCTCAACATTAAATCTTTTAATTGTTAGAGCCTAATTCTTAATTTTCTTTGGACTCCACTCAAACTGAACTGCTCCAGATCAACTTTGCGATCGCTGGACTCTGTGGAGTCCAAACTCTCTCCCGCCCTAGGTTGAACTCGGGCGGGTTTATCCTTTCTGCCCTCTGTGCCCTCCCTCTGGCATCCGGTTAAGACGGACCGAACCGGATCGAGTCTAGGGGTTCAGTAGCGATTAGAAACCCGGTTTCTCCACAAAAAGACTGAGAATTAGGAACAAAGTCAGGGCCAGAAACCCTAGCCCTGTCAAGGTGTATTTGTAGGGGCGCTTCGGGAAGCGCCCTTTGTAGAGGCGCTTCCCGAAGCGC
>NZ_JAMXOT010000434.1 GCF_024220515.1 Oscillatoria sp. HE19RPO | reverse complement strand
CCTAAAACTAAAGCAATAAGAATGACAAATCGTTCAAATGCTTCTATTTTATCTTGGATATTCACCCGGTCTTTATCAGGGTAGTCTTGGATATTCATATTTTTAGTGCCTCGGGAAGATGGAGCCATATTTTTCATCCAAAACCGATAGTTGAAGCCGGATAAAAGCTCGATTAAGGTCCGAAAAGTCACTTCAATTTTAAACCGCCAACTATAAGCCGTTATGATTTCTCCTCCCGATAAATCCAGGTCTGTTGAAAGCAGAATGCTGGGTTTTCATCCGGGCCACAATACTAAAACAAAACACCCTAAATTTTCGGGACAGACGAAGATGTAAATCTAGGGTATGATAACTGACTTTCTGTTTTTTTCCATAAAGGGATAACGATTCAGTCCTTAAAGAATTTGGGTCATTAAATAACGTGCGTAATTCCAGCTTTTTTCCCCAAATGCGAGGTCGGCCCGGACCTTTTTTCACGGGGGACGGTGGTAACGGATGCTTGGCGACCGTATTAATCTTGACCCGAGTAATTAAATGAATTGAATCGGACCGAAACTGCTTAATTAATTTTTTTGAAGCAAAATAGGCATCTAAGATGGCGTAACTTCCAGCTTTCATGTAAGCCCTACATAAGCCGGACATTTTATCAACTAAAGTGGGGGAATTTACATCAAGTGTTTGAAGTCCATCTTGAAGGAACGAACGTAACTGGGACAGCAACTAAAGAATCCCCGGATTGTAATAAAAGACTAATAGCTCCAAAATAATGACCCCGAATCCATTCCGGTTTCGTCACATTACCTGATTCTTGGTGTAATTTTTTAACTAGGGGCATTTTTCGGCCTTATGAACGCGACTTTAATGCCATCCCCAACATAAATAGGTTGACCCTTCAACCGTTTGACATTTTCATGAGAAATCAACCATTGATGCCATTGGAGCGATAATGTTTTGGCACTCCAACTTGTAGCGTGAAACCAATGGAGAGCATGGTCATAGTAGAATTGACTTAGGCCCACTGCATTCAGATAACTGGTGATGGCGGGGGTCCGGTTGCATAACAGAATGCCCCAGACCATAATCACGAACCATTCAAACGCCGCCTCACGGCTGAATGCAGACCGTAGACTTTGGAGGGAAGGTAAATTCGCTCTTTTGGGGGCATAATGGAAACACTGGTTAGGCTTAGAATACTTACCAGTATGACTTATAGACTGGCTTTATGCCGGTCCATTTTTTCTGTGGCCCCATGAGCGACCAACTTGGGGTTATACAGAACTTTTCACTGTCCAGGTTCTAACTTGGTAATTAAATTTGGAGTAGAGGTGATGCTAGGTGGACGATTAAAAGTTTGATCGCTGACATTTAACCTTCAAGATAAAGTGGTAGTATCTTCGCCATCACTAACTTCTAGAGAAATCGGATGAGAACCGAATTGATTGGGAGTCGGTGTCCAGACGATGCGACCCCACTCATTCAGTTGCATTCCGGTGGGAGATTGAACGAAGTTAACCGTCAACGGATCGCCATCAGAATCCGTCCGAGGTAACTGATATAAATAAGTGGAACTGATGCGAACCGAACCCCCGGGGGTAGCGGTAATTTCTGGGGGCTATTGAGTAAAGTTATTGTCTCCGTTGAGATAGTAAATTTCTAGAATTTCGCGGAAATTAAAATTGGAAATTGATGTGATAACTGCCGTTTAAGTTTTTTTTAGGTTATCCTATGGTTTCCTGGTAGATTAGCCCGAAATTTGCTAGACTAAGGTTTAGCATTTAAACTTTACTCCATCATGTATCCAGGTAAGTTTGGATCTTCAGAGACATCAATAATTCTTACAATGTTTTGATGCTGGAGCGATAGTAGGAGGTTGTTGATCTCTCTATTAAATCTCTTTAGGTCTTTATCTCGTAATAGGTGAGGATGTAGTTTCTTGGCGGCAAACTGAGCAGCACGAGATGGAGCATACACCAGCCAAACTTCACCCATCCCACCTTCTCCAAGTTTTTCGATCTGTTTTACCCTATCCCAAATAAGCCTATCCCTCTCAAAGATTCATCTAAAACTTGCTGCATCAATTTAGCTGTTCAAGTAAGTTAAATATCACTAACAAGTTTGAAACATGGCTCGTACCTACCATTAAATCAGCCTAACTATTAATAGGCTGAAATTTTCCGCCTAAGATCCCAATTTGGGTGGATAGGCAGAATGATTCAGCATAATACCCCAATGGTGGCACTTCGGTAGAAACTTTTCACATAATAGACGGCTAAAGGTGGATAGCGAGAAGTTTTCAGCATATTTTCAGACTCATGGTTTATCCCTTGACTACATCCCACTGTGTCACAGGTGCCATTGCCTTACAGCCTAGAAATTTACCGACAGGTTCTGCCCGCTGAATGGCAATGCAGGTCAGGTTTTCTCCCAGCTTACCGTGCCACTGAAATAGCATTTGCTCGCTCTCGACTATGACCGGATTGGCAATTAAGATACCACCGGGACGAAGAGTTGTCAAGCAAGTTTCTAACAAATCCGGTGTGGTAAGTCCATCGCCAATGAAAATGGCATCCGGTTCTGGGAGATGATTGAGCGCCTCTGGAGCAATTCCCGCCACAATTTGGACATAGGGAACGCCTAAAGCATTGGCCTTGTTGCAATGTATTTTAGGCGGCTGGGATGTTGTTCAACGCGATCGCCACCAACAACCTGCAATCAGTTTCAGTTTTCTAGCCGGTGTCACGGTCGGTCTCGTCCAGACTGGCAACCGCCTGTTGATGCAGCTTTCGTCAAAGATGGAGTGGTCCAGGTTGAGAGGCGATTCTCCTTGATTGAGACGCTTTGCGATCGCATCAGGCGGCAGAATTCCCCAGTTGACTCTACCCGCTGCAACTCACCCCAAGCTCCTAAAAACAACCTAACGCCTCCGCATGATGGCGGAGATGGTCATCGATGAAACTGGCAATAAAGTAATAACTATGATCGTACCCCGATCGCATCCGTAACCGCAGGTCAATCCCAGCCTGCTGACAAGCCCTCTCAAACCGTTCCGGTAATAACTGACCTTGGGCCAAAAACGAATCCGCGTCCCCTTGGTCAACCAAAATCGGACGCCGCCAAGCCGAAGTCTTCACCAACTCACTCGCATCATAGGCAGCCCAAGTTTGACGATTCTCCCCCAAATAGCCCCCAAATGCCGTTTCCCCCCAAGGACAACACATGGGGGCTGTAATGGGGGCGAAGGCGGAAACCGACTGATAACGGGAGGGATTGCGTAAGGCACAGATCAGCGCCCCATGTCCCCCCATCGAATGACCGAAAATACTCTGACGAGTCGGATCCACTGGGAAATTCTTCTCAATCAGGGCGGGAAGTTCCTCCGTGACATAGCGGTACATCTGATAATGCTTCGCCCAGGGCAATTCCGTGGCATCGACATAGAAGCTGGCCCCACTCCCGAAATCCCAGCGGTCCTCTTCTCCCGGAAGTCCCAGATTGCGGGGACTGGTATCCGGGGCGACCAACAGCAAGCCATATTGGGCGGCTAGACGTTGGGCTCCAGCTTTACTCATAAAGTTTTCCTCCGTACAAGTTAACCCCGATAGCCAATACAGAATGGGAACCGGCTGCTGGGCGGCTTGGGGCGGAATATAAACCGAGAACCGCATGGGAGCGTCGCAGCATTGGGAGGAATGCTGATAAAACTGGGTAGTTCCACCAAAGGAACGACTCTGCTGATTTAGGGTAAGGGTCATGATTCCGGGAAGGTGATAACGGTGCGAATGGCTTCCCCGGTATGCATCAGGTCAAAAGCCTCATTGATACGATTGACGGGGATGATATGGGAGACCAGACTATCGATGTCGATTTTACCATCCATGTACCAATCGACGATTTTAGGCACATCCCGGCGACCTTTGGCTCCACCAAAAGCGGTTCCTCGCCAAACCCGTCCGGTGACGAGTTGGAAGGGACGGGTCCTAATTTCTTGGCCCGCCCCTGCGACGCCAATGATTACAGATTCGCCCCAGCCTTTATGACAGCATTCGAGGGCCTGACGCATGACGTTGACGTTGCCGATACATTCAAAGCTGTAGTCCGCACCGCCATCGGTGAGGTCGATAATGGCTGCAACAACATCATCTACATCCTTGGGGTTGATGAAATGAGTCATGCCAAATTTTTCAGCGAGGTCCCGTTTGTCCGGATTGAGGTCAATGCCAATAATTTGGTTGGCTCCCACTAAACGCGCTCCTTGGATGACGTTCAGTCCAATTCCCCCTAATCCAAAGACGGCGACATTGGACCCCGGTTCGACTTTGGCAGTGTTGATGACGGCCCCAATGCCGGTGGTGACTCCACAACCGATTAGACAGACTTTCTCGAAGGGGGCGTCATCCCGGATTTTGGCGACGGCGATTTCTGGTAGAACGGTGAAGTTGGCAAAGGTGGATGTGCCCATGTAGTGATGGATTTTTTCACCGTTGAGGGAGAAGCGACTGGTGCCATCCGGCATGACTCCTTTGCCTTGGGTGGTTCTGATTGCTTGACAGAGGTTGGTTTTGTTGCTGAGACAGTATTTGCATTGACGACATTCAGGGGTATAGAGGGGAATGACGCGATCGCCTACTTTCAGGCTTTTGACTTCCTCGCCGACTTCCACCACAACTCCAGCCCCTTCATGGCCGAGGATAGCCGGAAATAGTCCCTCGGGGTCTGCTCCAGATAGAGTATAGGCATCGGTATGACAAACGCCGGTAGCTTTGATTTCCACCATAACTTCTCCGGTTTGGGGACCCTCAAGTTGGACGGTTTCTAAACTTAGAGGTTCTCCAGCTTGCCAAGCAACGGCGGCTTGTATGTCCATAATTATCTCGTTTTTGGTTTTTTTGTGAGAAGAAGCAGTTTTGTTGATTTTAGCGGAGAATCTACCCTATAGGGGGGCATCGCATTCACCAGAATTGTATTTAGGGTGGGATTAGGTAGCGATCGCGATCGGATACCAAATCCGGTTATCAAAAGTCGTTTTTATAAATTAGCCCGCGCAGGCGGGCTTCGTCCGTGTAGCCCCACCCTTCAGGGTGCGGGTTTTTGCAGACCCCTGATTATGCAAGTATTTTAGCAGGATGCCAGTATAATAGCAAAATGCCAACTCCGGTCAACCGCAACAACTATGGGACAATATCGGCGAAAACTGCTTAGATATATGGGTTATGCTCTACTCACCCTGCTAGTCGCTTGTGGGATATCTACGGGGACCCAGCCGCCTGACTCCTCCTCTGCCCCTGTGACCCTCACGGTTTCCGCAGCGGCAAGTTTGAATCAAGTCTTACCCCCGATCGCCAAACTCTGGGAACAGGAAACGGGGAATAGAGTGATGCTTAACTTGGGTTCCACTGGGCAACTTGCACAACAAATTGAACGAGGTGCGCCTGTTGATTTATTTGTGGCAGCCGATAAAAAATCTATTGAGGATTTAGACAAAAAAGAGCTAGTTTTCTCTGAAACAAAAGCATTGTACGGGGTGGGACGAATTACCCTGTGGCATCGGGAAGATAGCTCCCTTCCTATAAAAGAACTCCAGGACTTAACAAGCTCAGAAATTGAACGAATTGCCATTGCCAATCCAGATCACGCCCCCTACGGGATTGCGGCCAAACAAGCCTTGCAATCTATAGGAATTTGGGAGGAAATTCAGCCCAAGTTAGTCTTAGGGGAAAACATCAGGCAAACTCAGCAATATGCAGAAACTGGCAATGTGGATGTGGCGATTATCGCATTATCCCTCAGCCTGAATCGTCCGGGTCAATGGAGCTTAATTTCCGAAGATTTACATCAACCCATTGAGCAGATGTTAGTTGTCCCTAAGACTGCCCAGTATCCTGAGATTGCCGAGCAATTTGCTCTGTTTATTAATAGCTTTAAAAGTAGACCTCTTATGCAAAAACATGGAGTTATTTTGCCGGGAGAGGACCCTTTAAAATGATTTGGCAACCCTTATTTTTGTCATTACAAGTGATAGGAGTTGCCAGCCTAGCCATCTTAACTTTAGGGTTAGGGTTAGGCATTTTCTTGGCAAGAACCCGTTTCCCAGGACAACTATTGGTTTCGACGGTGTTAAATTTACCCTTGGTCCTGCCTCCGAGTGTGGTGGGTTATGGGTTATTGCTGGTATTAGGGCGAGGGAGTCCGATTAAAGAGGGGTTGGGAATTGATCTATTATTTACTTGGCAAGCTGCGGCGATCGCCTCCACAGTAGTCTCACTCCCGTTAATGGTGGAATCCACAAGAGTGGCGATCGCCAGTGTTGACCCTGAACTAGAAGCTGCCGCCCGCACTTTAGGCGCATCGGAACTAGAAGTTTTATGGCTAATTAGTCTACCCTTAGCCTATCGTGGAGTATTGGCAGGGTTTGGTTTAAGTATCGCCCGAGGGTTAGGCGAATTTGGGGCAACTCTGATGGTGGCAGGCAGTATTCCCGGGCGCACCCAAACGTTACCTTTGGCTATTTATGATGCGGTTCAAATGCAGGATTATCAACGCGCCAATCAAATGGTGCTGATGATGACTGTCATCGCCTTTACTTTGTTGTGGGGAGTTAGATTGTTGGAAAATGCTCAGGAAAACCAATGATACCAAATCCGGGTATTAAAAGTCGTTTTTACTCTTTAGCCCGCGCAGGCGGGCTTTGTTCGTATAGCCCCACCCTTTAGGGTGCGGGTTTTGATAGATCCTAGCCCTGTCAAGGTGTATTTGTAGGGGCGCTTCGGGAAGCGCCTGTACATGAAATAACCATTTTTTGTGATTAAATTGAACATCAATTCAGGCGCTTCTCGAAGCGCGGCTACATGAGTTCACTCTTTTTTGTTGGACATTTGGACAGGCGCTTCTCGAAGCGCGGCTACATGAGTTTACTCTTTTTTGTTGGACATTTGAACTGGCGCTTCTCGAAGCGCGGCTACATGAGTTTACTCTTTTTTGTTGGACATTTGGACAGGCGCTTCTCGAAGCGCGGCTACATGAGTTTACTCTTTTTTGTTGGACATTTGGACAGGCGCTTCTCGAAGCGCGGCTACATGAGTTTACTCTTTTTTGTTGGACATTTGAACTGGACAGGCGCTTCTCGAAGCGCGGCTACATGAACTCACTCTTTTTTGTTGGACATTTGAACTGGAGAGGCGCTTCTCGAAGCGCGGCTACATGAACTCACTCTTTTTTGTTGTTAAATTGAACATCAATTCAGGCGCTTCTCGAAGCGCGGCTACATGAGTTCGCTTTTTTTTGTTTTTAAATTGAACACCTTGAGAGGGCTAATCCTTGAATACCCGATTCCGTATGAAAGCAGATGCTAATCTTTGCAATAGTTTAAAACAGATTCGACAGCGGTTAGGTTTGAGTCAACAAGATTTGGCGGCAGTCGCCGGTGTCTCTCGTCAGACGATTAGTGGGGTTGAATCGGGACAATATGCACCCTCAACGACCGTCGCCCTGAGACTGGCAAAAGCCCTCGGCTGCCCGGTGGAACAGTTATTTTGGTTAGAACAGGACCCGACAGAAATGACGGCTATTCCGGCTCAAAATATGCCCGTTGGTCAACGGTTAAGAGTGAGTTTGGTGTCTGTCGATCGCCGCTGGGTTGCCCACCCTTTAATCGGTGCAGATGCCTTTCGCCTGGAGATGATTCCAGCGGATGGGGAAGGGATACGGACACCGCACTCGGCAACAATGGCGGTTCAGGGATTCAATCAACCCCAACGATGGCAACAGACTCTGGCGATCGCCGGATGCTCTCCCGCACTTTCTCTCTGGGCGAGAACCGCAGAACATTGGCATCCAGACTTACGGATACATTGTCTCTCTAAGAATAGTACGGAAGCGCTACAGCAGCTTTGTCGCCGCGAGATTCACATCGCTGGAATGCATCTATATGATCCAGAAGCAAACGCACATAATGTATCGTTTGTGACAGCAGCCCTGAAGAAGATGCCACCGATTCCTGGAAAGAATCGGGCGGTGGTTTTAATTAATTTAGGAATTTGGGAGGAGGGATTGCTGGTTCGGTCCGATAATCCCTTTAATTTAAAAACTGTTGCGGATTTGGCTCAACCTGAAATTACAATTGTCAATCGGGAAGTGGGTGCAGGGAGTCGGCAAGTGTTGGAGAGAGCACTTCAAGGGGAAAATATTCCCTTTGCCGCAATTCAAGGATTTGACCAGATGGTGACAGGACATTTAGAGGTGGCAGTCGCCGTGGCATCGGGAAAAGTCGCTGCTGGGGTCAGTACCGCCTCTGTTGCTGCTGCTTTTGGGTTGGGGTTTATTCCCCTGCATCAGGCTCGCTATGATTTAGTGGTGTTCAAGACGGATTTAGAAGAGACTGCGGTGCAACAATTACTGAGTACCTTGGGACATCAGTCGGTGCGGTCTCAACTGCAAGGGTTAGGGGGCTATGATACTCGTCAAACTGG
>NZ_JAMXOT010000433.1 GCF_024220515.1 Oscillatoria sp. HE19RPO | reverse complement strand
GCAATGTGCAGGCCCTCCGGAGGGCCTGCACATTGCGCCCCTACAATCCTAGACCTAAAATCCGCTTCAGAAAGGCACTCTAACCTGGACCGTTCAAAGGGTCTATTTTTTGAGAGTAGGAGTCGCTTCCTAGCTTTCCCTTATGACAAATTGGATTAAATCACGGGGATATCGGAAGCAACGGAGGAATGCATCGGTAAGGTGACTGTGAAGGTGGTGCCGACGCCTACTTTACTGTTGACTGTAATGGTTCCCTGATGGCGATCGACGCACTTTTTAACGATCGCCAATCCCAAACCTGTCCCGGGAAGACTGCCGACATTACTAGCCCGTTGAAAGGACTCAAACAGATGGATTAAATCCGATTCGGGAATCCCAATTCCTGAATCTTGCACCGATAGAATCAGGTATTCCCCTTGTCCGGTCAGGGTAAACTCAACGGTTCCTCCAGCCGGGGAATATTTTAAAGCATTGGACAGGAGATTTGTCAAGATGTGACGCAACAATTTGGGGTCCATAGTGGCCTGGTCAATCTCCCCGAAAACCTGCAAATTGATCCGAGGTTTATCCGTGGTCAAATGCAGTTCTTCTACCAGTTCTTTCGCTAAGGTGACCACATCTAACTCAATCGGATTAAACTCTAGTTTACCGGCGTCAGCCTTGCCAATGGTCAACACTTCATCTAAAAGTTTGGTCATACTTTTAATCGAAGATTGAATCCGTTTGAGATGGCTGAGTTTTTTCTCCTCGGACCATTTATAACTGTAATGTTCCAGTAATTCCGATGAGGAGTGAATGGTGGTCATCGGGGTGCGGAATTCGTGGGAAGTCATGGCAATATAGCGAGAATTCAATTCTACCAGATTCTCGGCTTCTCGTTGGAGTTGTTCGGCGGTATCACGCTCTTGACGGATTTTTGATTCAGCCTGATAGCGCTTGAGGGCCATTTGAATGGTGGTATGAAGTTCTCGGTCATCAAAGGGTTTGAGTAAGTAGCCAAAGGGTTCGCTGATTCCTGCCCGGGCTAAGGTGGCGTCATCGGAATAAGCGGTGAGGAAAATAATTGGAATTCGCTGGCGATCGCGAATCAAATTAGCCGTTTCAATGCCATCTATTTCGCCTTTGAGGACAATATCCATGAGGATAATATCCGGCTGAAATTTCGCAGCCCGGTCTAGGGCTTCTTGGCCCGTAGAAGCGATGGGGGGAACGTTATACCCTAAGTTTTCTAAACTACCTTGAATGTCGATCGCCGTGATAATTTCATCTTCAACGACTAAAACTGTAATCATCTTGTCCACTGTTTTATCCTCTAGGTTGGTAAGTTAATTCTTGAAAGCGAATAGTGAAGCAGGTTCCTTGACTGCGATCGAGGCTGACTTCTCCATCCAGTTGCCGGGTGAGGTTACAGACTAATTTCAACCCTAGGGATTCAGTATTGCGGAAATCTAAGTCAGGAGGAAGTCCTACCCCATTGTCGGAAATTTTCAGTTCGTAGGTGTCAGGCCCGTCTTTATGGAAGTCAATGCTAATTGTACCAGGCGAACCCTCGATAAATGCATATTTAAAGGCATTGGTGATTAATTCATTAATGGTTAGTCCACAAGGAATCGCGGTGTCGATTCCCAATTGAATCGGCTCTACATTAATGAGAATTTCGGGCCGGGAATGAGCGGTGATATTATAGGCTCGCAATAAATTCGTGGTTAACTGGTTGATATATTCCGAAAAATTAATGCTGCCCAAGTTATTGGAGCGATATAACAGTTCGTGAATCAAGGCCATTGACCGGATCCGGTTTTGGCTATCCCGAAACATTTGCAGAGTTTGGGGGTCTTTCGTGTAGCTGGATTGCAGCTTCAATAAACTGTGGATGATTTGCAGGTTATTTTTGACCCGGTGGTGAATTTCTTTGAGCAATACCTCTTTTTCATTAAGGGAGGCTTTAATTTGTTCCTCGGATTGTTTACGAGTCGTAATATCCCGAGCCACGCAAATTAATCCCCCTCCAGCAATTAAGGTAAGGGAAATTTCTTCAGGAAAGGTGGTGCCGTCTCGTCTTTTGGCAACCGTTTCCCCACTCCATTGTCCCGATTCTCCCAACACTGGAAAAACTTCCTGTTCTATTTTTTGACTTTCTTCGGGGTAGTATAACTCCTTCCAGGTTTTACCCAGCAACTCTTTGGGGTCGTCATATCCAAAAATTTTCGCGTGAGCGGAATTCAAATAAATGTATTCGCTGTTTTCATTGAGAATGCCGATGCCATCGGTAGCAGCTTCTACTGCCGCCAACTGACGGGCGAGGGCGGCTTGGGTGATTTGACGTTCTTTTGCCAGGGCGATCGCCGCTGCTGCGGAACTTAATAAACTGACTTCTAACGGGTCCCAAGGTTGGGCTTCCTTGCAGTTATCAAAACCGATAAAGCCAAAAAAGTCCCCATTGACCATCAGGGGTAACAACAGAATGGCTTCAATCCCTTGGGGTTCTAAAACTAAGCGTTCGGAGTCGGAAAAATTCGAGACAATACCTTCAATGATTTCCCCCTTCCCTAGGGTATTGGGCAGTCTCGTAAAAAATTCTTCGTAGGGGCAGTTTTGCAAGTCAGGATTGTCCAGTTGGGACTCAATGCCCTCGGCACACCATTCCGCTTTTTGACTGGTGACTAAACGCCCTTGGGAATCGTGGGAATTTTCAAAAATATAGAGGCGACTGGCACCAGAGACGGGTCCCAGAATACTCATAATCAGTTCGTAGAGGTCCGTATCTACCGAGGCATTTAATAATTGATTCTGAATGGCGACTAAAGCCGTCAGATAGCGATCGCGTTTTTCTTTTTCAGCTTCTGCTTGTTTGCGATCGGTAATATCTTCCACCGCAGCAATAAAATAGTCCGGTTCTCCCGAAGGTTGACGCACGAGGGATACCGTCAGGGATGCCCAAATCATCGACCCATCCTGCCGATAATACCGTTTCTCAAACGAACACTCGCGCACCTGTCCCCGGATCAGCGGATTCAAACATTGAATATTCTCCTCCACATCATCGGGATGCGTAATATCTTTCCAACTTTTCAGCAGCAATTCTTCCTGAGAATAGCCGAGAATTTCACAGTATTTTTGGTTGACTCGCAGAAACTGACCCTTGAGATTGTTATGAACCAGTCCGATGGTGGCCCCATTAAAGGTAGAACGGAATAACTTCTCACTGTCGCGCAAGGCGGCTTCCGATCGCTTCCGTTCAGTGATATCCTGTCCAATGCCAATCCCACTGCCATCGGAGAGTCTGATATTGGCCCAAGCGGCATCCAGCTCTCTCCCCTGACGGGTTAGGGCTTTCACCTCCACCCACTGCCCTCTCCCTGCCTCCATTCCATCCAGGACCTTTTGGCGTTCTTTCGGGTCAGGATAGCACTTTACCAAGGTATCTTCGGCTTGGGCTTCTGCCAAGGACCAACCTAGGGTTTTTTCTAGGGCTGGATTGAGTAGCTGGATGTGACCTTGCTCATCAAAAAAAGCCAGCATAATCGGAATATTATCAAAAATAGTTTGTAAAACTTCCGCTTGTCTTTTTAGCTTCAAATCATCAATTTTTCGCCGAGTGATATCTCGAAATACTCCATGAATGAGGGAGTGATTTCCCTCGATTTTCAAGAAAAGTCTCCCTTCTAAAAAGACAGATTTTCCGTTGCTTTTGAGGGCTTTCAGTTCAAAGGTAACGGTTTGAGTGCAGTCTCCGGTGAGGGTACTTAGGAGTTGATGATAGCGGGGGTTGCAGTGGGGATGAATGATGTCTGACATGGAGAGGTGCTGGAGTTCTTCCGGGCTGTAGCCCAGGGTTTCGCGCCAAGCGCGATTGACGTAGAGAATTTTTCCCTGAGCGTCAACGGTTTGAATCAAATCGTTGGCACTCTCAAAAAAGTCACTGAGTTGGGCTTCGCTTTCTTTGAGTTCACTTTCGGCCAATTTGCGATCGCTAATATCAACACAAGACCCGACAATTTCTATCGCTTGACCTTGGGCATTTCGGACGACGCGAAAATCATCCTGCACCCAGGGATAGTTGCCATCGGCATGGCGCAATCGATATTCCAGACTCAAGTTTTGGCGATCGCAGATCTGCGAAAATCCAGTCTCGACCATCTCCCGATCTTCCGGATGAATGCAATCCCACCAAAATTGGGGATTGTTTAGGAATTGTTTGGGTTCATATCCTAAAATCTGGAAGACGTTATAGCTAATAAAGGTAGTGGGGTAAGGGTCGGTAACTTGACAGCTATAAATAATCGTGGGGCTGACCCAGAGTAAATATTGCAGCCGTTCTTTGACCAGGATCAGTTCTTGTTGTGCCTGCTGTCGTTGCTGGATTTCTTCCTGTAATTGTTGAACGGTTTGTTCTAATTGCTCAGTTCGCCTAGAAACTCTGGCTTCGAGTTCGGCATTTAAGGTGGTTAGGGCTTGTTCGGCTTGTTTGCGATGGCTGATATCTGTAATCGTCCCGATGTAGCCCGTCACTTCTTGAGCAGGACCAATTTCAGCAAGGGTTTGACCAAAAACCCAACTCACCTCCCCATTGGGACGGCAGAAGCGATATTCGCAAGCAAAGGGGGTTTGGAATTGGGTTGCTTTGGCCCATTCCGCCATGACACGAGCGCGGTCCTGGGGATGCAAAGCTTGGAACCACCCCTCGCCGAGGGCAGCTTGTCGAGATAACCCCAGCAGTTCACAAGCGCGATCGTTGATGTAAATACATTGTCCTGCCGGATCCGTGCGAAAAATGCCCACGGGAGAGGCTTCCGCTAAGGTGGCATATAATTTTTCACTGGAACGCAGGGCCGCTTCTACTCGGTGACGTTCCGCCAGTTCGATTTGAGTATCTCGGTAAAGTTGGGCTTGGTGGATGGCGATCGCAATATGCACCGAAATTTTATCCAATAAATCAATTTCTGATGCCTGCCAGGGTCGCGGTTCATTGCAGTGATGGGCAATCAGCAAGCCCCAGAGATGGGGGTGAGCGGGGTCTCCCTCAATGGCGATCGGGACCACGAGATTTCCTCGTACCTGAAAGTCCTCTAAAAGCTGCTGATGGCAAAAGCTTAATCCGGCTTGACGGATATCGGCAGTCGCCTGCTTGCGCCCGTTCAGATAGTCGATGCCATGCATTTCCTGGAAGCAGGTATCCCGAACCTGGATGCCCAAAATCGCCGGATACCCTGACTCCACCGATTCCGCCACCACTTTCCCCTCCTTCGTCGGCGCAAACTGATACACCAGAACCCGATGACACCCGAGCACCTGCCGCACCTCTTCTACCGTGGTGGCAAGAATTTCGTCGAGATTGAGGGATTTGCGAATTTGCAGGGAGACTTGAGACAGGAGGCGATCGCGTTGGCTGCTGGCTTCCAGGGAGGCGATTAATTGTTCTTGTTCAGCCGTGCGCGATCGCACTTGTTTTTCCAGTTCACTGGTCCGATTTTGCAGCAGTTCTATCTTTTCGGTTTCCAATGCGCTAATCGTATTCTGCATCACGTCAATCACCTTGTACATTTCCAAGGGATTGATCAAGTTGAGCAGGGTCGTTTGGGTAATAATTCCCAGCAGTTCTCCTCGGATGCCCGTAACGGCTAATCGCCCCACATGGTACTGCTGCATCTTCTGCAACGCAATCCACAAGGAATCCTCGGTCCCAATGGCAAACACGGGGGAGCTCATCATTTGCTCGACGGGGGTGCTATTGAGGTCCAGTTGGAGTCCCTGGATTTGGATAATATCTCCCTCCGTAATGATGCCCAGGGGCTTGAGATCTCCTCGGTTTCCGGTCCCAAGCTGAGTGATTTTTCCCTCTCCTCTCTGGCAAATCATCACACAACTGACTTGGGTGCGGGTCATCAGTTTGGCAATATCCAGTAAAGAAGTCTGGGGTGTGGCGCTGACAATCTGGGGAGTCATCACTTCGGCAACCTGTCGCAATTGCAACAGATTCGCCGGTTGCAGGATTTCCCGAAGGGTTTCCGTGCTGATAATACCCATGAAGCGATCGCCTTCATCCAGAATGGGTAAATGGGAAATATGATATTGCCGCAAGAGGGGCAGTACGGAAAAAATATCCTGCAATTGGGATTGACGTACCGAGACAGGGGAGGGATTGATCAGTTCTCCCACAGTGATGCCTTCGAGAGATTTGCCCGAGGCAATCAATTTCACCACATCCCGTTCAACAAAGATGCCTAAAAATTTGTCGTTCTCTTGGACAACGGCACAACTGGAGAGGGTTGTTGAATTGAGGGGGCTTGAGCCACTATCGTCTAGACGGCAAGAGTTCGATTTGACCCGATTCATCTGTTCCAGCACCTCATTCACCGGGGTATGGGGCGGAACGCAGATGGGGTGAGAGGCGATCGCCGCTTCTAAGTTGAGGGCATGGATGGCAGGTTCGGTGATTGGCATAGCGACTTGGAGGAGATGCGCGACATCTCGTTACAGGGTATCGAGAATTAAGTTGGATCTCGGCTTGTTTTTAATTGTCTAATAAATCCGGCTCAATTTACATCCGCTAGATCGCTTAACCTCGGGGTTTTTACTTCTGTAAAAATACGGAATTTCTCCCCAGTCCAAGCCATTGGGGTTCAACTCTGAGTTTTTTGTTCCTTAACTCTAACCCATAATGTTTTTTCAAATGCAGTCATCAGGTGATGGGTTGAAGTGCTTTATTGTAGAACATCTCTGGCCGAGGCGCGAGAGAGCAGTGCAGTCTTGATACTAAATCCGGTTGATAAAAGCATTAAAAATGGTAGGCCCTCCTGAGCTTGTCGAAGGGCCTACAATTGCTCAACTAAACTAAGCGATATTGAAAAGACCTCTTGCAAAATTCTAAAAAGCCCCCCTTCTTAAGGGGGGTTGGGGGGATCAATCCGGATTTTTGCAAGAGGTCTAAAGAGTTATTTAATATCAGCCAAACCGCGAAGAAACCTAAGTAATTGCACTTAGAATCAGCTAAGATAAAGGACATCAAAAAGGCCAAACCATTCGAGGGAAGCGGCTCAATGGGCGATCGCACCGAAGTTGCTCCCTCAACGCCCAATTATACGGAATCCGGTTGTCAAAGGACTGTAAAAACCCGCAGGCTGAAGCCTGGGGCTATACGGACAAAGCCCGCCTGCGCGGGC
>NZ_JAMXOT010000432.1 GCF_024220515.1 Oscillatoria sp. HE19RPO | reverse complement strand
GATAACGACTGAAGTCTTTACTACAAACACCGGATAGGATAACGACTGAAGTCGTTACTACAAACACCGGATAGGATAACGACTGAAGTCTTTACTACAAACACCGGATAGGATAACGACTGAAGTCTTTACTACAAACATTTAAGAACGACTTTAGTCGGGATGTTGAACAGTGGGTAGCAGTCGCTCAAAAAAGAGTGACTCATCGATCGCCCGGGTTTGTTACCCTAAGTTTGTAGGGAAACCTTCCGAGTTGCTTGAAGATCTGGCATTGGGACCAGTATTTTGGCATTGGGGTGACGGGTTGGAGGAGAATGGGAACACGACAGGGGTTGCCTTCCTCAAAACTCCCAGACTCCATCCTGTGGGAAAGGGTGCGATCGCCTGCTTTCTGCGGTTATATCGGGTGCTATCTGGATCCTCCTAAATTGTTTTGAACATAACGGATAAATCGATGCTAAATGGATTCACCTCTATTTTCAATCTGCTCAACGCTCGTTTATCGCGTCGCATTGCTTTATGGGTATTTATTAGCATTGTTGTGGTAGAAGCCCTGATTTTACTCCCTTCTGCGTATCGTCGTGAGCGCGAACTGATTCAGCAGTTAGAAGATGTTGGAGTTGCCACTACTTCTCCCCTATTGCGGTTATGTGGTTCGCCCATAACTGCGCCTAAAATTAAAGAAGTCGCCCAGCATTTAATGTTAGAATCTCGGGTAGCGGGCGGTCATGTTTACACCCAAGAGGGAGAGGCGATCGGCTCCTTTGGCGAACCCCCAGCGTTGAACTTTAATAATGTCATGAGCGATCCTTCTGTGCGCTTCCGCACTCCTGATGGTAACCGCCATGAAATGGCTATGTGGGCCGAAGCCCAGGGGAAGCCCTATCTCGTGATTCTTCGCCTTGATTCTTCTCAAATAAAAAATGAAATAAAAGCCTTTGTTATCCGAATTTTGGGCTTAGTTATTCTGATTTGTATTTTTGTAACCATCGCAACTTTAGCCGCCCTTGCACCAGCGGTAATCGTTCCCATTTTGAAACTCAGAAAAGCCTTAATTGCCGTAGGAGAATCACCGGGAGCAGTCATGGGAGACTTGGACTGTCTAGCCCTCGCCAAGAATCGTCGAGATGAATTAGGAGATGTGTTGATTGATTTTAACCGGATGAATCACCAAATCAATCGATATTTTCAGGAAATCCAAGACCGTAAAAAAGAACTGGAAAATTTAGTGGCTGAGGTAGAAATTGCCCGAGACCAATCAGAAAAACTCCTGTTGAATATTTTACCTCATACCATCGCGCAACAATTGAAACAGGGGGTTTATCCCATTGCCGAAAGTTTTCCCAATGCTACGGTTTTATTTGCCGATTTAGTGGGCTTTACTCAGCTTTCTACGGAAGTACCTGCGGTAGAAGTGGTGGAGTTGCTCAATAAAATATTTTCTATCTTTGACCAACTTGCGGAACAGTATGCGGTGGAAAAAATTAAGACCATTGGGGATGCTTATATGGTGGTGGGAGGACTTCCGCAACCTCATCCCGATTGTGCCAAGGCGATCGCGCAAATGGCCCTAGATATGCAGCAAGAGGTGCGCCAACTCGCCGCAGAAACGGGAATCCCCTTAAGCATCCGCATCGGCATCAATAATGGTCCGGTTGTCGCTGGGGTGATTGGCATCAAAAAATTTATTTACGATTTGTGGGGGGATGCAGTCAATACCGCTTCCCGGATGGAATCTCATGGCATTCCTGGACAAATTCAAGTCTCCGAGGTGACCTATTTCCTCCTGCGCGATCGCTTCGACTTCCAGTCTCGCGGCGCGATCCAGATCAAGGGGAAGGGAATGATGAAAACCTATCTCCTCCTAGGTTTGAAGGAAGAAACCCCGGTGGAAATCCAGGTGAGTGCCTCATCCTCCCAAGGATTAGCGGACCCTGCTTACCGTGAGCAAGGCCCTTAATTTTTCCGAAAAAAATTTCACGAACTTTACACAGTCTGTTCAAGCTGTGCTAACATCTGTAAAAATCTTCTTTTTAATAGAGACGCAATGGGCAAGGTTCTAGTCCTTAACGCCTCCTACGAACCGCTCAACATTACGAGCTGGAGGAGGGCCATCGTGCTATTGCTGAAAGGGAAAGCCGAGCAGGTCGAGCACAACGGGAAATTTATCTATTCCGATGTTCCCCTGCCTACGGTGATTCGGCTTCGGCATTACGTCCGCATTCCGTATCATGAAATTCCTTTGACCCGGAGAAATATCCTACACCGGGACAGCCATTCTTGTCAATACTGTGGTTATTCCGGAGATGAATTGACCTTAGATCATGTGATTCCGCGATCGCGAGGGGGTCCCGACAGTTGGGAAAATCTCGTCTCTGCCTGCGTCCGCTGCAATGTCAAAAAAGGAAACCGAACTCCGGAGGAAAGTAAAATGCCTTTAACCAGAATACCCCGCAGACCCTACAGCAGCCTTTATTTTGAGGTGAGTAAGCATCTCAAAAGCGGGCTACATCAAGAGTGGCAAAAATATGTGATTGGTGCTTAAAACCCCTTGTAGTTGGTTCAACTATGAGGGGTTTTTGCCAAGAGTTCCTGACTTATGCGATCGCAAGGGTGCACTTGAAGCGCTATCGTAGAGTTATTCTATAAACGCAGGCAATAATCTCAAAACAGTTATGGGTCTGCAATCGCGTTTGAAGTGGATGCACCGAATTGAGGGGAAAATTAGTGGAGGAATCGAACACCGAACTCGCTCAAATAGCCGTTCGGGAGGGAGCATTACCAATCGTTTCTGGCGATAGTAAGCAATGGCTAGATCCGGGAAGCGCAACGAAAGCCGAAGCACTGCGGCAGGTTTTGCAGCAGCATAGCGGCGATCGGCACTTGGTGGTGCTCCAAGACTTCCCGGACCCCGATGCCATGTCTTGTGCTTGGGCTTACAAATTAATTGCCGCCCAGTATGAGATTGAATGCGATATTGTCTACGCTGGCGCACTCAGTCACCAGGAAAATATTGCCTTGGTGAAACTCACCGGATTGCCGGTGCAGCGTTTGCCTCTAGAAGTTGCCAAAACTAAGAATTGGTCTATCTACAATGGCTGTGTCTTGATTGACAATCAGGGAACAACTTCTCAGCTTTTTTCTCTGTTAAAAACGGCACAGATTCCCTTGATTGTGGCGATCGACCATCATACGATTCAGGATGAATTAAGCGCCGAATTCCTGGATATTCGCCCTCATATTCGCGCCACTGCCACCATTTTTACCCAATATTTGATGGCAGAATTGCTCCGCATGGATGTCAATGTCAGCGATCATGTCAAATGTGCTACAGCGTTAATGCATGGGTTGCGATCGGACACGAACCAACTGCGCCAAGCGCGGGAAGATGATTTTATGGCAGCGGCTTATTTAAGCCGATTTTATGATAGCCAGTTGATTAGTTCAGTGTTGCAAGCCTCTCGGTCTAAACGGGTGATGGATGTCATCGAGCGATCGCTTAAAAATAGAATCGTTCAGAATAATTTCTGCATTGCGGGGGTCGGATACCTGCGCTACGATGACCGGGATGCCATCCCTCAAGCCGCCGATTTTCTCGTCACCGAAGAAAACGTTCATACCGCCGTTGTCTATGGCATCGTTCACGATGAAGATGAAGATATCGAGTTAGTTACAGGGTCTTTAAGAACCAATAAATTAACCTTAGACCCGGATGAATTTATCAAGGAAGCCTTTGGCAAAGATGCTCAAGGGCGCTTCTTTGGTGGAGGGCGATCGCAAGCAGGCGGATTTGAAATTCCAATGGGATTCCTTTCTGGCAGCAACGATAGTAAAGATTTTGCCCGCATGAAATGGGAAGTCTTTGACCTTCAAATTAAACAAAAACTGCTAAAATTAGTCAGTCCCAAAGATGATTTAATTCATAGCACGAATTAACATCCTTGAGATTAGATACCTCACCCTGCATCCCATGAGAAAACCCATCATCGGCATCATGGGTCCCGGTTCTAATGTGACAGAACCCGACCTAGAAAACGCCTATCAACTCGGAAAACTGATCGCTGAACAGGGGTGGATTTTATTAACCGGAGGCAGAAAAGCTGGAGTCATGGATGCCGCCAGTCAAGGAGCAAAATCCGCCAATGGATTAACCCTCGGCATCCTCCCAGGAGAAGATAAAACCGGCATATCCGACGCCATTGATATCGCCATCCTCACCGGCATCGGTAGCGCCCGAAATAATATTAATGTTCTCACCAGCGATGTGGTGATTGCCTGCGGAATGGGAACCGGGACGGCTTCAGAAATTGCGTTAGCCTTGAAGGCCGGTAAACAAGTTATTTTATTAAATGATAGCCGAGAAAGTCAGCAGTTTTTTAGCAGTTTATCGCCGGATTGGGTGATAATTGTGCAGAACCCGGAGGAGGCTATATCCAGAGTTAGAGACATTTTATCGCGTCAGGACTGCTAAACTAGAGAAAAATTCAGCAATTGCCATTACGCACCCTGGAGTAATAGAGGGCGATCTAACCGATCGCATCCAAATCAATACCCAGCGCCGCCAGTTGTTCGGGAGAGAGCGATCGCAGTTTCTCCTGCAACTCTTGCCGCTTTTGCCGTTCCAATTCCTTTTCTTGTCGTTCCAATTCCTTTTCTTGTCGTTCTTTCTGCGCTTCTTCCTGACCGATAAGCAACAAATTTCCCTCTAAATCCCACCAGCGCAACCATTTTTGCGTTTGATTTTGATAGCTTCCTTCCCAAACTCCTAACTCCACTTGCATGGGCGGAATCGGATAATGGCCGCGATCGTTTGGGTTCATCTGCTGATAGAATCCATCCACGTGATGATACACCTCCAAACTGCTATCTCGGATCGAAAAAATCCCATAATAAGGTGCCCGAATAATCTGCTCGTACACCCAAAACTTACCGGGTTTTATCACCTCTCCCTCATCACTCCGATATAAGGAAGTTCTGTCGCGTTCCTCACTGCCATCGCCAGAAGCAAATTCTAACACAATTCTCGGCGCAATATGTTCTCGCCAAATCACATAAGAACGCCGATACTGTCCCTGTAATTTTGGGGGAACATTGCCCACATAAAACCAATCAGGAGCCTCTGCACCCTTTTCCGGGGGTTCGGTTTCACGCCAATAAATCCCGCAATCTTGACCGATGCAATAATATCCATCGGGATGCAGGCGTTGTAAGGTGGAAGTTAGGGAGTCCGTGAGCAGCAGACTTTGGGGATGTTCTTGAAAATTCTTCACAAACGTACCATCAGATTCAGGTAATTGGGTGTGGTCTGGAAAAAACGGTGGTAAATCGGTTTTGGTTACTGTCTCAGTCATAATACTTTCTCATAACTTGTTGTTAATTTTGATTATAACTCATACGGTTTGAGGCACGGGACAATTAGTAGTCAATGATGTCACCCCCTTGAAAGTCGCGCCATTCTGTATCTTGTTCGTAATGCTCGACCATTGCCTCAGATTGTGCTGCCAAAATGCGGCGACGTTTGTCTACAGGCAATTGCATAAAAGCCCGCCGATCGCTTAAGGAGAGGGGTTTCTCTTCTTCGGTAACGGGATTGGCTAAAATTACAGAATATTCAACCCTTTGAGGATTCGCCACTCCCTGGGAAGCATTCAGCATTTCTAGTCTGACCAAATTTCCGTTTTTGTCATAATCAAGAATCCGGTCAGGTTGTTCGCGCTCTCTTTTTTCTACCGGACTTTCTTGAAAATAGATATTCAACACATCTGTTTCGGGATTGTCACTAATTTTCATGGTTCTCCCCTTGAAAGTTTGGGTGATATTTTCCTCGGGTTTGGGAACCCGAACTACCGATCTCGATCGCATTAGGTTTAGCTCTCTATTCTCTGCGATCGCGCCATGCTGCTAAGGGTTTGAGGTGACTTTCCTCGATTCTATCCCCCAGGGTTGCCAAAAGCGATCGCTGATCGGGAACGCCTCGGACAAAGTTGCAGTTAAGGCGATCGCCCCTGCAAAACTGCGATCGCCTTTATCCAACTTTTAATTGAGTGCAGCCGAAACTGTCTAAGAGTTAGACTGTCCTTGTGCTGCCTGCCGAACGATCTCTACATCCAACCCCAACGCTGCGGCAATTTGTTCCACACTTAACCCGATCGCCAACAACCCCGGTACGGATTCTAGCTTACCCTCCGCTTTCGCTTGCTGGTAAAATCTCGTCTGTTTTAAATCCTCTAATCCAAACATCGCTTCTAACTCCTCTGTAGCAAGATTTGAAACAGTTGGTAAAATACTGTATCTGTTTTCATTATTTCTGTTTTTATTTTTACCCTAATTTGAGATCATTTTTAATTTTTTTATTTTTATAACATAGGAAGCCTTGAGGGTGAGCAACTCACAATTTCTTGATTCAATTGCAATTGTGAGCTTATTTTTTCAGTTTCACTAACACCTGGGCTGCAGATTTTTTGTAACTTTACGACTATTTAGTGAATATTTTCATACAATTTTAGCAACAAGCCTAACTAACAGAGTCGTTTTCAAACTCTAAATTTTGTGCAGAAACTTCCGAAGATAGTGGTACAGTGATTTGTAAGTAAACCCCAATAGTTATTTCATTATCGTGAAACGTGATATTCGTAATATTAACCTTATCAGATAAACCCCGATCGTCTGGGAATTCAGTAGGGGTTGGAGTTTGATATCCAGCACCTTCAAGCCATTCGGTGATATTCCTCCAATTGTCTACCTTGCCATTGCTTTTGCCCACCAGACTTTTCACGTATCGATATAAGGTAGTACAGAGGTCAGTTTCCACACCCTTAACATTCTTGCCCAAGCGTTCCCCAATTTCAGTCGGACTGCAACCACACAGCAACCCGCGCAAGTGAAGTTTTTCCACTGGAGTCAGCCGCCTGCCCTTCGCCGATGCCAGATCCGCGTATAGGGTTTCCAAGTCCCAGTGTTTTGCCGCCTCAGCAAACTGCTCCTCATTGGGTGTCATCGGTGGATCCTCCAAAACTACTAATGATATCCTAGCACAATTCCTGATGACAGCTAGGGAACTACGGGTTTAACTTAGCTTATTCTAGATCGAAGAAAAGATTCTACAGGAGGATAAGGCACCGGTCAATAGGCCCAGAGGGAGAACATCAATCTGCCGATACAGGCATTGTCGCATTGTCTCTCTTGGTATTTTGTGGGGAGGAACTCTTATGAATCGTGAAAAGGTATTACAAGAAGCTCATACTGCAATCAAGGAACGACTGTCTCGTGACTCATTGCGTAGTTTGCAAAATGCCGCTATACAGTATGGTACTCAGAAAGGCATTTTACCAAAAGTTGAAAACTGGTTTGGGGAGCTAGAAGAGAAAGATTTTGAGAAGTTTTCACAGACAGAAACAGCCAAATGGCTGAAGGACTGGCTCCACAGCCTCCCATAGTTGCTAAAGGGCTGGTAATACCTACAGACATAACTCAACTAACTGCTGACTTGGCAGAAATTATTTTCATTGACTGGTGAATACCTAAAAAAAGAGAGTTAAGTATGGCCTATACTGCAGAAATAAGTCGGAAAAATCCAACAGCATTTCTTTTTGCCATTGATCGTTCTGGTTCGATGGAAGAGGGAATGGAATCCGGTCAGTCTAAAGCGCAGTGTGTGAGCGACGTGATGAACCGAGTTTTTAGTGAGCTACTTATTAAATGCGCTAAATCAGAAGGTGTTCGTAACTACTTTGAGATGGGCGTGATTGGATACGACACGACACTAGGAGTTGTCAATCCTCTCACTGGCGATTTAGCCCATGAATGGATAAACCCAATTAGTCTTTTTGAAACCAATCCTCTGCGAATAGAAGAGCGACAGAAGAAGATTTCTGATGGTGCTGGTGGTATTATCGAGACTACTACTAAGTTTGCTGTATGGTTTGAGCCAGTTGCGAAGGGTGGCACACCAATGTGTGCAGCTTTGCAAACCGCTTATGATGTACTGAATTACTGGTGTGCAACTCATCCTGATGGTTATCCTCCTTTGTTAATTCATATTACTGATGGGCAAAGTACAGACGGAGATCCAGAAGAAATTGCCCAGAATATTCAGCAGTTATCTACGAATGATGGCAATGTCTTAGTTTTCAATATTCACCTCTCCAGCAAGGGCGGTAACAAAGTTTTTCTTCCTGCATCTGCTTATGGTTTACCTGATGGGTATGCCGAAAAGCTGTTTGGGATGTCCAGCTATATGCCAGAAAACATGGTGAAATTTGCCCGACAATCTGGCAAAAAAGATGTTTCATCAGAATCGCGGTGCTTCGCTTACAATGTTGATGACATCACCGATCTAGTTGAACTCTTGGAAATTGGCACCAAGGCAGCAATGGACGTGGTTGATATGGATAGATAGGTAAATAAAATAATGTTAAAACAGCAATCACCTATCGATATCCTGGCGGGCCTAATATTGTTAGGATGTTTAGTTTGGTTGATATTGGACAACCTCGGTCGAGATAAAGAAACATCAACTGACAATGGAAATCAAGATAACCAGGAACCGGATTCAGAATATAACCCAGTCGTTTCAACAGCCAATGAAATCAAACCTGAGTCTACTCTTCCAATCGAGTTAGATTCATCAACGCAAGGTACAGAAGAGCAAAGAGATGAACAATCTAGTCCCTCAGATAGAGTTAAAGGTGAAATTAAAGATGGTGTAGAACTCAGAGCTTTAGACGATTATCCCGTGGAAATTCGGAGGTTCCAGATTCCAAAACAGGGACTAACTGAAGCGGAATGTGAAGATAAAAGTGCTTTAAGTTCTAGTGAAGGAAGATTGCGTGTAGCAGTTGCAGATGGTGCAACGGAAAGTCTATTTAGCGATATTTGGGCGGAGCTTATCGTAAATAGTTATATTGAAAAAGGCGCTGAACTATTTAATATTGGTAGTTTGCAGTCTTTAACTCAAGCCTTTCTTCATACAGCAAGCAAGCTTATTTTGCAAATGCCAGAAACGCGGCATTGGTTTATGTATGAAAAGCTAGAGAGGGGAAGCCATGCAACTTTTGTAGCTGCTGAGTTTTATAACCCTGAAACTATGGAAGTCTTAGCTGTGGGAGATAGTTGTATTTTTTGGCGAAACGAAGAAAATGGGAATGTAGAAATGCTACCAGAACTCTCAGCAGAAGATTTTGGTGTTTTTCCCGCATCGATCTGTAGTCTTCAGAAAACTTGGCAAAACCTAGAATCAAAAATAGTCAAACAAGAAGTTAACCTACAAAATGGATTTCAGGTAATTCTTTGTACAGATGCCTTGGCTTGTTGGCTAGTCAAAGAGTTAAAAAAAGATCTATTTATTTGGGAAAAACTCTTTAAACTATCTGATTCAATTTCCTTCACGAATTTTATAGAAAGCTTACGGTCTCAGAAAGAAATCCGAAACGATGATGTAACTTTAGTGCTGATCCATGCCATACCCATCAATGTCAGACTACAGTGAGGTTCTCCAGAACCCAAGAGTAGCTTTTAAAAATCCTGAACTTAAAGCTGCAAATGTTAAGCAAACACCTCTGGGTCTTCCTGTCCTAGTTTCTGGTGGTTTTGCTCTCACGACCTGCGTGACAACAAAAACCAACGGTCACAACACTAAATGGGCAATTCGGTGCTTTCATAAAGAAGTTCCAGATCTTCAGGAAAGATACCAGTATATTAGTAATTTTCTGCAAAAGCAGGCTGATAAATTTTTTGTCAATTTTCAATATGAACCCGAAGGAATTCAGGTTAGAGGAAGTTGGTATCCAATCGTCAAAATGGCTTGGGTTGAAGGTGATGCTTTAAATGAATATATTGAGGATAACCTCAACAACCCCACGATCCTTCGCAACCTCGCAGAGGAAGTTAAGTTAATTAGCAAGCGGCTCCATGAACTGAAAATGAGTCATGGGGATCTTCAGCATGGAAATATGCTAGTTCACAGTGGCAATCCTATCTTGATTGACTATGACGGGATGTATGTACCAGGTATGCCCTATAAATCTAGCAATGAAATAGGCCATATTAATTTTCAGCATCCGGGTCGCACTGGCTCTTTTTTTAATGAAAGAATAGATCGATTTTCTACAATAGTTCTCTATCTTAGTCTCCTTAGCGTAGCTTCCAATCCTAGCTTATGGAACAAGTATCATACGGGAGAAAATCTACTTTTTAGTCGTATAGACTATCAAGATGTCAACAGTTCTGCTCTGTTCTTAGACTTAGAAAAATTTTCTAATTTAGCACCTTTAGTTAATCGTTTTAAACAGTTATGCCTTTGCCGTATTGAGAATATTCCCCCCCTCCACGAATTCCTAAATAACAGTATTTCTCTGCCACACTTGCAAGCTGCTTTTCGTTCTTCTATCGAGAAGGATACCCTTAACTCGTCGAAGTTTATACAAAGGCAGTTTAAAGTATTGGCCTCTACTAATATTAAAGAAATTGTTAAGCAAGAGGGTGAAAAAATAACAATTGTAGGTAAAGTAATTAGTGCAAAACATTATGCAGAGGGAGGAATGTTTTTTATTAACTTTGGCAACCGTTGGGATGACTTCTGTCATTATAAACCATTTACTGTAGTTATATTTGCCCAAGGTATAGAAAAAATTTACAAAGTTAAGAAATGGGATATTTCCGACTTAGAGGGGCTAAAAGAAGAGTATGTTGAAATAACGGGGCTACTTGGCTTGTATCCGAAAAATGGCTACTTAACTCCTCAAATCATTTTAGAAGATCCCTATCACTTAAAGATCGTTACGGGTGCAGAAGCTCGTCAATTGTTGGCTCCACCCCCTCAACAAGCATCAGACCCTACTCCACCTCAAAGAACTCAGCCCACAAGTTCGACCTCTAACAGGGTTCCTCCTAGACCCAGACCACCGACAACTATTTCAGGGTCGCAAACAACTTCATCCTCTGGATCTCCTTCAGTTCCACCTAGACCACTTCCCCCCAGACCAGTACCACCGCCTCAACCTCAAGTTGTACAACCAATTTCCTCTACAACCAGAGGATCTACTCCGCCATCGCAGACCACTTATCCAGTTGCTTCATCTTCGAGGTCATCAAGTCAAACTTCATCCAAATCATCAACTCATTCATCCAAATCATCAACTACATCATCAAACGACTGCTTTATTGCAACAGCAACTTTTGGAACACCCTATGCTCCAGAAGTGAATAGATACCGTCGTTTTAGAGATGAGTACCTTAGAAAGACATTTTTGGGTACTGCATTTATTCGTGCTTACTATTATGTGGCACCAGCGCTCGCGAAAGTTATCCGGAATAATCCAAAACTGAAAAAAATAATGGCAATACTGTTAACTAAACTCTCCAAGCTGTTGCCACTAAAATAATAATTCAGTTGGATGAAGCGATCGTCTTCAATTTATCAGTGATCGCTGTTATCCATCTTTATATCTATTCGATCCACAATTCGCATTACATAATGGATAAAGGCGATCGCTTCTAGTTTAAAAAGCGATCGCCTTTATCCAATTTTCATTCTCGTTCAGCCGAAACCGTCTATGAATTAGACTGTCCTTGTGCTGCCTGCCGAACGATCTCCACATCCAACCCCAACGCTGCGGCAATTTGTTCGACACTTAAACCGATCGCCAACAACCCCGGTATGGATTCTAACTTACCTTGGATTTTTCCTTCTTGTTGACCTTCGAGCTTGCCTTCGAGTTTGCCTTCTTCCTTCCCTTCCTCTTTCGCTTGTTGGTAGAATCTCGTCTGTTTTAAATCCTCTAATCCAAACATCGCTTCTAACTCCTCCCGCGTTAACTCGGTAAACTTGTACAGGATGACCGTTTCTATTAATTCTACAACTTTTAGCTGGAGTGCGGCATCATCGAGTTCCTGCTTTGCCTGCTGTAGCAGTTGGTTCGTTTGAGCGATCGCCGTCTCTCTACTTCCCACAATCAATTCCACGATTCCCAAACCCAGTGAGGGTTCTGCTGGCATCTCTAATTCATCCAAGTAGACAAACTTGACTTGTTTGCTCATCAGCAATCCCCGATACTGGTTCGGCAATCCGGGATCCAAACTGCGCGAGGCAAACACCGCTACTGCACACCAATCATTATTCGGTTTGTATTGTCCCAGATAAACGAAAATTTCGGTAAAAAACCGCCAATAAAAGTCTGACTTAAACTGAAACTGGACTTCTACAAAGTAGATGAGCAGATCGGTTTCTTTTTCTATGGGCAAAAATAGGCCGTCAAAGCGGCGAGCGAGTTCTTTGATTTCCCGTGAAGAAAACTGATAAGCGGTTGCCCGTTCGGGAGCCTCTCCCATGATTTCAAACAGTAATTGGGGGAAGGTCTGAAAGAGTTTGTAAAATAGGGTATCTGTTCTCATTCTTTTTTCAGTGTTTCTTCTATTAATTTATCTTGAAATTTTCCCAACCCAGCAAATAAAGGAAACTATAAAGACGACCGCCCCTGCAAAACGGCGATCGCCTGATTCAACCCATGCAAACTCAACCCAAGCATCGACACGAATTCTGCAATTTCCCCTGCCGTATTCTGTTGCCAATGGTCACGCGGCATCGGATTTAACCCAGCAAAATATCGCTCCCATCCGCCCAGGAACGGCTATAAATTAATGGAAAAAAATTGCATGATTAAATCTTACCCTGCTTTTTAAGCTCAGACAAGGCATTTTCAGCCGCTTGCTTTTCAGCCTCTTTCTTGCCACAGGCTTTGCCTTTTCCATAGGGTTCATCATTGACAGACACTATAGATTGATATTCCGGTGCATGATCGGGACCTCCGATCCGTTTTGTGGTGTATTTGGGCAATATGCCAAAAGTTGTTTGGACATATTCTTGCAGCCTATTTTTGGAATCAATGTTAGAGCGAAGTTCAACGATTGTGGGAGATACCGAATCAAATAACGCCTCGATAATGGGACGAAGTTCCTCTATTTTGCGATCGCAGTCTAAATAATAGGCTCCCACCACCGCTTCAAAGGTACTACTCAATAAATTAGGATTATGAAAACCCCCAGTCTGAAGCAGCCCTTGACCCAGACGCATATGAAAGTGTAACTCCACTTCATAGGCAAATTTGGCAAGTTGTTTTTCATCCACCAATGCCGATCTCCGTCGAGTCATTTCATCTTCTGCCATTTCCGGATGCCGACAGTACAGGTATTCGCCACTAAGAAAAGTCAGTAAAGCATCCCCTAAAAACTCTAGGCGTTCATTATGTTGTTCGCCCAATTTTTCATTGGCATAAGAACGATGAGTCAATGCCTGTAGTAAGAGCTTTCCATTCTTGAATTCCAATAATTTATGGCCCATTGGTCTGAGTCTCCTGGTTAGTTTTCAGGTTAAATCATAGCATTTTTAGGGGTTTTATAACAGGACTTAATCTGATTTTGAACACGCAACCTAAATGTAGAGGCGATTCGCGAATCGCCTCTACATTTAGGGGTAATGCGTAAGTCCTATAGAAAAGAAAAAGGCGAATTAATGTTCGCCTTTTATAGTTTAATTACATCAATTCTACCTACCTACTTAATTAAAGAAAGTATCTGTTGTGGGTCAAAGCAGGGAATTCCAAATTCTTTCTCAATCCAATCTAAATAGTAGAACTTATCCACTATATTTTTGAGTTCCGGCTTGGTATTTTCATCGGAACGAATTATCAAAATCACTTGGATGTTCCGCTCTTTTAGCTGGAGGACCAAGGGAATAAAATCCTTGTCTCCTGAAACCAAAAAGACTGTAGATATTTCGGGGTTATGGCGAACATCTTGGAGGCAGTCCTCAATCAATTTTTTGTCGGCATTATTTTTCTTGCCTTTGCCAGCAGGAGCGTTGGGACAGTTAAAGCCTAAATTGTAGAAAATATTTTCTATTTTAGGAGATTCGCGCCGCCAATGTGCGCAGACATTTTTCAAGGTAATTCGCCCAAATGTCTGAGCGAAACAGTATAGAGATAGAACTTGAGATAGAACTTGAGATAGGGAAGGGTGGACATTCTGTAAATCCCAATAGATACCGACTTGATTCGACATTTTGTACCTCAATCATAATTTATGAATGGAGGCAGCTTTATGAGCTTTATGAGATATATCTGTACAGTAAAACTCCAGATACATTCTGGAACTGTTAGATCTATTTCGGTTGTCGTCTTAATCGCAGCACCTCTGTACCTTGAATCTTCACAGAGTTATTACATTGCTCTCGTATCAAACTTAGCCAGACACTCAGGGTGGAGAAATGAACAGTAGTTGAAATGAATACCTTTAAGTCAGGCATTCAGTTGAACGACTTTTCATATCTCTACCCTGAAGGTCTGGCTAAATTTGATACCAGACCAAGGTAATAACTTTATGATGAGTCAAGGTACAGGGGTGCTGCTCATAAGACGAGAACCCAAGCGTAATGCTTGCGTCGCTCTATGAGCTGCTTTAATTTTCATTAATGCACAGTCTTGGGGTTTTGTCAAGGAATTTGGCGAAATTTTTTTTCCGACCCTCATCCCTTGCTAGAGTCCCTATAGTCTATACCCATTTTCCCATACATAGCAAGCCTGCTCGGGCTACCCTGCACCGAAGCGGCTGGGACCTCTACGTTCATGGAGCCAGACTCTTCAGGGTCCAAGTCAACATCACCGGCATCGGTAGCGCCGGAAATCATATTAATATCCTAACTCCAGAACGACTAACTGGGTAAATTTTGAGAAGGGCGATCGCCAGCTTCAATCCGTCGCTGAATTGCCTCCTCAGAAATGCGGATAGTTTCTTCAGTTAAAGGTGCAGGATACCAGGTTGCCTGCACATCAGAAATCCGACGATTCACTAAAGCATCTAATACTTCTAAATTGTCTCGATGGGACAATAAATATGCTTTTAATTCCTCGCGGGACATCAGGTCAAATTTCGGGTTCATAAATAAACCTCCATTCTCCACTGGACATAATAATCACTTCTAAATTATCCCCTGCCAAAATGTAAACATAGCCCTTTTGCGGGTTATAGCAGTCCTAAATCAGTTGTGTCATGGATCCAAACCTGAGAGCCTGGGGAGTGCGAGCATCTTGCTCGCTATCTTCGTTACAAGTCATTTAGGATTGCTATATACCGAAATAAATGGATATCGCTGTATCCACAAAGGGTTCTCACCGAAAGTTAACCCCTTCATCCAATCCCTATTAAAATACCCATCAATTATTCATCAGGAGACAACAAAACCACAAACTGAACTGCTTTGAGAATTGAAATATTACGGTAACTGCTTAAATTGAGTAGATCTTTATCACCGGAAACAATATAACTCGCTTCCGCTTCCACTGCACAAGCGATGACTTGATCATCATCTGGGTCGTCAGGAACAACGCGCTCAACGGTTGGCACATCTATAATTTCTGCTAAGGCTGCATAATCTGCAACCAATTCTTCTACAGTTAAGTTAACAATTGTCGTTATTCTCACTACAAACTTGGGACGGTTCAATACATCAAGCAATTCATCTAACAACGCTTGAGACGTGCAAATAGAAATCGTACCGGAACGCGCCATTTCTAAAATTCGGCGAGGATGTCCACCCCAAAAAATACCAGAAATGACTGTATTGGTATCGAAAACTACCCGAATCGTTAGACTCTATCTCTCTTGTTCGTGCGTTTTTCCGAGCGATATGCCTCTATTTCTGCCTGAATTTCATCTTCGGAAATGGCAGCAATCTCGTTAAACTGTGAAAGTCTATCAGCAGAAGCAAAAAAACGTTGGATGCGCTCTGTTTGGGAGATAACTTCCTGAGACATTGCTACAGATTTCCGGTTAATGATGATGAAGTCTTCATTCCATGCCATCCATAACTCGGGGCTATTTTTCAGACTTTCTCTAAGTTCATCAGGTAACATGAATGTCCCATCCTCTAAGATATTAATTTTTTGGGATTCCATGATATTCCTCCAAGTTGCGGGTGTCTGTGTTTTATAGCAATTCAACTCACCTTTGTTCCCATAGACCCTGCATTCTTAGGCAGGAATTTGTATAGCTACACCCGGCAGGGGTGAGGCTATACCCTTCATTCTTGGAACTTCTTTCGCACAATTTCTACTATCTTTTCTGACGCATGACCATCCCCAAAGGGATTGACTGCGGTGGCCATTTTTTGATAGGAATCTTTGTCCTTTAACAAGGCACTGGCGGCGGTGAAAATCTCCAAGGAATCGGTGCCGACTAATTTGGCTGTACCGGCGTCGATCGCCTCGGGACGTTCTGTGGTTTCTCTTAACACCAAAACAGGTTTCCCTAATGCCGGTGCTTCTTCTTGTAATCCACCAGAATCCGTTAATAACAAATAGCATCGTTGCATGGCCCCGACTAATTCTGCATAGTCTAACGGTTCGGTTAAAAATACCCGGGGATGATTGCCTAACATGGCTTGTAATGGTTCCCGGACCGTGGGATTTTTATGGAGGGGTAACAGTAAGGCGGTATCGGGAAATTCATCTAAGGTTTTGAGAAATCCTTGGGCAATTCCCGTTAGGGGTTCTCCCCAATTTTCGCGGCGGTGAACTGTGGCGAGGAGGACGCGATATTGTTGCCAATCTAGTCCGGGTATGGGACAGTCCGGTTGGCGAGAGGCGACGGAGAGTAAGGCATCGATGACGGTGTTTCCGGTGAGGTGAATGTCTCCGGTGACGCCCGATCGCTCTAAATTTTCTACCGCTTTTGTGGTGGGGGCAAAATGTAGTTGCGCCAGTTGGGAAATTAACCGGCGATTGGCTTCTTCGGGATAAGGATTGAAGAGTTCATCGGTCCTTAAACCGGCTTCGACGTGACCGATCGCCACTTTTTGATAAAACGCAGCTAAAGCGCCAGCAAAGGCGGTGGTGGTATCCCCTTGGACGATTAATAAATTGGGGGTAGTCTCTTGCAAGAACCTTTCAAGTCCCTGTAAACTGCCACAGGTAATATCTGTCAAGGTTTGCTGATGTTTCATGATACCCAGGTCGCAGTCGGCTTGCAAATCGAACAGATGCATGACCTGCTCCACCATTTCCCGATGTTGGCCGGTTAAAATAACTTGGGTCGTGAAATCCGGCGATCGCCGGAATGCCTGGATCACCGGGGCCAGTTTAATCGCTTCAGGACGGGTTCCCAGGGCAATCAAAATTTTCAGGGGAGAGTTTAGCATGGGGCGCTTGATCGGCAGGTGAACAACAGGCAGAACCCACCCATTCTGTTAAAAGATGTCAAGTTTTGGGAAAACTTTGACAAAGAGAGGGGTGAGTTAGATCTATCTTAGAATACATCCACTCGTTGATTGCTAGACTTACTCGACTGCCCGGATTCCCCCCTTCCCTAGACTGAGCCAATTGCCTAAAATTTAATCCCTGTTCGTTAAAGAGAGAGAGTCATGACACAATCTCAGCGCCCACCTGTTCCACCCCCGCCGCCACCGCCACCGGGTCGGCCTCCTGCGGCCCGGGCCCCTGGAGGTCCTCCGATGCCACCGCCGCCACCGCCACCGGGTCGGCCACCGGGTCCCCCGGCTGGTGCAGCCCCTGCCGCCCAACCTGCGACCCCCGCAGCCCCCGCAGCCCCCAAAGGTCCCGGCCCTAGTCCCGGACATCCCACCTTGCGGGAACTCGTGGTCCGTGCCAATGAAGAGGGAATTTCCGATATTCACCTCGGGGTGAATGAACTGCCGCGCTTCCGCAAACGTGGGGATATTACAGACGCTGGGTATCCCGTCACCGATCTCAGCACGTTTATGAGTTGGTTGCGCGAATGTATGAGCAATGAAGAAATCCAGCAGTTTCAGGAAAACCTAGACTTTGACGGGGCGTTTGATTTTGGGTTTGTGCGGGTCCGGGTCAGTGCGTTTGACTCCTTGGCAGGTCCAGCGATGGTGTTGCGACTGATTGCTGCCAAAATCCTGACGATGGAGCAGCTAAACTTGCCTGAAGTGTTTAAAAAAGTCTGCCATTATCACAAGGGTTTGGTGTTGGTGACGGGACCGACGGGTTCGGGTAAGTCCACCACAATGGCGGCGATGATTGACTACATGAATAAGAATTTCGCCTATCACATGATCACCATTGAGGATCCGGTGGAATTCGTTCATGAAAGTAAGAAATCCCTGATTAAACACCGGGAAGTGGGTCGGCATACCCTGAAGTTTTTTAATGCGCTCAAAGGGGCGTTGCGCCAAGATCCGGATATGATTTTGGTGGGAGAAATTCGGGACAAAGAGACAGTCGGGATTGCGATTAAAGCAGCCTCTACGGGTCACTTAGTCATGGGAACCCTGCATACGAATAGTGCAGTCAAAACCCTGACTCGGATTCTGGATATGTTCTCAGCGGAAGAACAAATTTCGATTCGGGTTTCGCTTTCGGAAATTTTGGTTTCGATTATTGCCCAGTTGTTGTGTAAAACCACCGATGGGAAGCGGGCAGCGTTCCATGATATTCTAATTAATACGGATGTCATCAAGGAATATATCCTCAAGGAACAGTATGAGGAGATTCAACAAATCATGATGAAAGATAGTTATGAAGGCATGACAACGATGAACCGATCGCTCTATGATCTGTATCAAGAAGGGCGAATTACCGAAGAGATTGCCTTGGAACAGTCGCCCACCCCGAACGAAATGGCTCAAATGCTCCGAGGACGGATTTAAACGTTCAAAAACTCGGTTTTTTGTGTGGCGGGAGTTGTTATGAATGTTAAGGGGTCCAAACTGGCCGATCGCTTACCTTTCATAACTGTGATTTCCAACTGTGGGTTTCGTCCTGTACTGTTTCCTATAGCGTCTATAGCAACCCTAAATGAGTGGAGCATGGATCCCAACTTAAAACTCTTGTAGGGCGAGCATCTTGCTCCCTTGGGTTGTTACCGGAGAGCGAGCATCTTGCTCCCTTGGTTTGTTACACAAAATTTTAGGACTGCTATCTTCCCCATCTGATATTCCAGCGATCGCGAGTTGTTGAAAAACCCATCCTCTTCTCTTCCCCAATTATTTAAGGGGATTGCTCTGTTTACTCCCGGTGGAGACCTAATTTACTGTATTGACCCAAGCAAAAAAAATCGGTGGCATCTAAACTTATGTGCCGTCCTCCAAGAATGGCTAGGGTTAATGGAACCCCCCCATTTCCTGGTTCCTTGTTATACCGCAACGGTGGACCGATGGCTTGATCCCTATAGCGGACAAGTGCAAACTTCCGCGATCGCCTCGGGTTCCGTCCTGCGCTATCAAGCCCTGCTGAATGCTATCTTTGAACTGGAGGACTTGACTTGGGCGATCGCGCCTTGGTCGGAAGAGTTATGTCATCCAATGGTGTTAGCCACCTATCGTCAGCAGTTTCCCCAACTCTGGGAAAATCATGAGCTGATTGTCCGCTTGGAGTCTACCGCCGACGAGGGCAGCGTTCACCCCCCGAATTTATCCCCGAAGTTGAGGTTTACTTTGTCCGAACAAACCCCGACTCAAGGATATGTGCTCCGGTTATTTGTTTCGGGTCATACAGGAGCAACGGAGAGAACCCTTAAGACTTTGCACCAGCTTTTGGAAGAGTCTTTAGGCTATCCCTATACCTTGAAAGTGATTGATGTTTCTAAACATCCAGAACAGGCAGAACAGGCTCAAGTTTCCGCTACACCTACCCTGGTCAAAATGTGGCCCTTGCCCGTGCGCCGCATTGTCGGAAATTTAGAAGATGAAGATAAAATTCTGAATCTACTGGGCTGTCTGAAATCTTAAGTTGAGCCGATGAACATTAGACCTCTTGCAAAAAAAAGGATTGATCCCCCCAACCCCCCTTAGATCCCCCCCCCGCCCCCCTGATTATCCCCCTCCCGTCCCCCTTAAGAAGGGGGAAGCCAGAGGAATAAATGTTTAATTACTGGGGGGAGCCAGAGGAATAAATGTTGAGTTCCAGGGGGGCTTTAAAGAATTTTGCAAGAGGTCTAGTAATTGTTCCTAAATTGTTCGTAAATTGTTCGTAGTGACCCCTTCAGGGGTCCTCTTGATGCAAGTAAGTAATTGTAGGGTGGGCAATGCCCACCTGAATTACGGTGGGCATTGCCCACCCTACAATTACTACAATTACTTCATCCCAGGTGTGTTATGAAAAAGGGCGCACAGGATGCGCCCCCTTGTTTTACTAAGGATTCGGAGAAGATTCCGGGGTGAGGGGTTCGAGGGTCTCGAATAATAAGGCGATCGCCGGTTCGAGCTTCGATGCAGCCACATCCGTTGCGGAAATCAGCAACAAATAGACCGTGCGATCGCGCTGACGGACCAAAATTGTCCCCTGCATCGGGGTCTGATTATTGAAAATCCCAGTCCAAGGGACGAGCACATCTCCCGAGGCGACTGGTCTAAACTCATCAGGACTAAATCCTTCCCCCCGCTTAAATTCCTCAATGGCAATTTCTGCCAACTCCTCATTACTCAAGGTGCGGTCCGTCGCCAGGGGTTGGACAATCACCGTATAGGCTAAATTTCCATCGGGAGATTCAATTAACGGAATCCCCGCTGAAGTGCCAATTTTATAGGGTTGCAGCGGTCCTCTGTCCGCCGTTTCCGCTTCATTCTCCGTCGGTAAATATTCCGCCAGCACTCCCACCGTAAACCGTCCCCCGGGGTCTTGATAGGGTTCTTCGGTCAACTGCACAGGACTGGCTTCTAATTGTTCCTCAGACAGACTCGGGGCCGGGGTAGAAGCGGGGGAAGAGGGGGGAGATGGGGAAGATTGGGGAGATGGGGAGGATGGGGGAGTGGAGTTGGTTTGAGAGCCTCTTTGGGCGACTTGAATCACCCTAGGAGGAGCCTCTGCTGCGCGAGCATTTAACTGCAAATTAGAGAGACCCATCTGAGGGTGCAGGGGACCCGCACGATGGTCCGCCATCATCAAAGTTAGTGCAGTTAGCAGCCCCAAACCGAGCAACCAAAGCCGGTTTCGTTTCATGTTCAGCTTCCTCGTTTTCATACTGGGAGTGATTAATCCAGGAAATAGGCGATCGCCCAGGGCGTCGGTACAGGATTGGTGAGAAACCGGGTTGATGCCAGAAAATATGAGCTCATCAGTCACAAAGCAACGGCGATGAAACCCAGTTTCTTGTCCCCTTGATTGAATACTGTACCCACGTCCTAGCGGCCTAAAACAGCGGCGTTACCGATATCAAATAACCCCGCAATACAGCCGGTCATTAACGTGGCTAGAGTACCGGCCCAAAGCGCTTTAAAGCCCAAAGAAGCCACTTCATTGCGACGTTCAGGGATTAACCCGGATAACCCTCCGACAAAAATGCCGTAGGAGGCAAAATGGGTAAACCCACAGAGCACATAGCTGACGACTAACAGGGCGCGAGTGCTCAGTTCCCCAGACTGGGCGAACGCCCCGAGGGCTTGATAGGGGGGAATATTCGTTTCAAACAGCCTGCGGCCAATCAAGAGGGAACAGGTCCACAATTCCTGCCACTCTAGGGATACCCCCGTTAAAAAGGTCAGGGGTAAAAATAACATTCCCAGGAGATTGGCTAGAGGATTAGCAAAGAACTGGGTTACTAAAGAAGGGTCCCCGCTTGGCGATGCGCCAACCACGAGGGTTGAGATCCCACTAAAGACGGCATTAATTAGAGCAACCATTCCCAGAATGGCAATAATCGCCGCAGCAATTCCCACGGCCATTTTCACCCCATCCAAGGCCCCGCCAATTAAACTATCCATTGGGTTGGGACGCTTAGTGGAATCCGAGGTTTTGTCTTCGGGAATGTGACCGAGGGTTTTCGGTTCGCCAGTTTCGGGGATTAACAGTTTAGAAATCACGAAACAAGCGGGAATGGTCATAATCGAAGCGGAGACCAAGTGACCGGCAATGGAGGGAAAAGTTGGGCGCAATAACCCGGCATAGAGAGCTAATACCGAAGAGGCGATCGAACCAAAGCAACTGGTCAAAATCGCGCAAAGTTCGCTGCGGGTCATGTCTAATAAAAAGGGTTTGATGGCGATCGCCGATTCAATCCCTACAAAAATATTAGCCGCCCCTGCCATTGATTCAGCCCCACTGATTCTCATGGTTTTCTGGAAAATCACCGCAAACCACTTCACCACCGGCTGAATAATATTCAGGCGATACAATAGGCTGACCAATCCAGAAAAGAAAATAACTTGAGGCAAAGCGCGAAAGGCTAGGACATAAGCAAACCCGGGATTGAGATTATCCGTACCGAGGCGATCGCCCGCCACTGCAACGTAAGGATTGCCGACAGTTCGGGCAATCCAGCGACCTGCTGGCCCTGGACCTGCGGCAAAATTGGGGTCTGCCACCAACATCGAAGCCGGTCCCCCAAACAGGAATTGCGCCCCAGCTTCCGAGGCATCCAGGACCACATTGAGCAAGTCACTCAGTCCTTCAACGAGACTGCTCCCCAACCCAAACACGATTAATCCCACAACCATTTGTAGGCCAATTCCCCAAAAAATCACCTTCCAGGGAATAATTCGACGATCTTCGGAACCCAGCCATGCAACAAAGCATAGCCCCACGATTCCGAGTAATGAGAGTAAATTTAATATCGGGTTCATTTTCGATTGACGTCTCCCGCACGATGAACGGTGTGGTGATCGACTGTAAGCCAATTGGACTGGTTTAACACTCCCCCATTCCAACCATTTGGAACCCGAGGAGGTGGGTGCGTTTTGTCCACTTCTCTTGAGGAATAGCCAACAGGGTTTGAATCTTTCATAAAAAAGTTGACTCAAACCGATAACCGTTGACTCTTTAATATCAAATGCGAAAGTGAATTTCGATTTAGACGTCCCGGGCCAAATTCTAACGTTATCCGGGCATTCCTGTCTAGTTCTGCCCTCAAAATTTTTGAAAAATTCTCTCTGTTGTCCGGATAAAAAATAAAATCCCCATTTGGGGAGCTTACTTGGGGCTTTATTAACTTGACCTCAGAGCGAGTGTCCCTTATTTTGAAGTCCTCTGTGCCTTGTGTTACAGTAGTTAGTTTTTAGCTCAATTCTCGGGTACACAAAAACCCGGTGCACATAATCCAGTCAACTCCAGGGTGCTTACGGTTAGGGTATCTAAGGCTACCTGTCGGATGCGATGATTATTGGTATCGGCAATATAAAGGATGCCTGTAGTCATACTCAAACCCCCCGGTTCAAAAAAGCGGGTGGCGGTATTTTTCCCATCTAATAATCCCGAGGTTCCATCTCCTAGAACGGTTTTGCACTGACCCGTTTTGGGATGGACGGTTTTAATTTTGTGGTTGTAGGTATCTGCAACCCACAGCAATCCCTCGGCATAATCGATGCCGAGACAATGTTGCAAGAGGGCCTCTTCTGCGGTGCCATCGCGATCGCCAAATCCAAACAAATCGCCACTGCCGCAGAGGGTTCGCACCCGGGGTTCATCCCCTAACCCGATCGCCCGAATGGAACTAATTTCACTATCCGCCACAAACAGTTCCTCGTCATCGGTGGTAATGCCGCTAGGTTGAGCAAATGCCGCCTCATCAAGTGCTCCATCAATGCCAGCTTCCGCACCGATGCCACTGTAAGTCCCGACGGTCCCATCCATCAAATCCAACGCCCAAATTTGGTGGGACCCGGCCATTGCGATTAATAACAGTTCCCCGCCAATCAGTTCTAAATCCCAGGGGGAATTTAAAGGTGTTTCTAATCCGTAACCTCCTTGGGGACTCAGGGTGCGATTTTGTTCGCCAGTTCCCGCCAGGGTTTGCACCTGTTGGGTGGTGAAATCGATTTGCCGGATGGCATGGTTATCCGTATCTGCCACATAGAGAGATTGGGAGTTCTCATCCCAACTCATGCCTTGGGGTCCAAAAAACTGCGCTTCCGAAAAAGACCCATCGGTGAGTCCCGGGGTGCCATTGCCGATGATGGATTGTACGGTGCCTTCTAGGGTGGTGACAATGATGCGATGATGACCCGAGTCAGCAATAAATAGGCGACTGCTGGCGGCATCGGCGAGAACTTTTCCGGGAAACGCTAAGGGGGTAATTAAGGGATGTTTCTGTTTTTCTAGGACAGGTTTGATATCAGGAATGGAGACGGAACCTTGAGCTTGCTGCTGGGCGATTAATTGGGCGATCGCCTCATCTAATTCCCCCCGTTTCCCTTCTCCCGAAACCATTCCCACCACATATCCCAGAGGGTCAATTAAAATTAAAGTCGGCCATGCGCGCACCGCATATTGTTGCCAAATTTCAAACTCCCGATCCACAATCACCGGATGTTCGATATCATGTCTCAGAATCGCCTGCCGGATATTTTCTATTTCTTTTTCGTTTTCAAATTTAGCTGAATGAACGCCAATGACTGTGAGATGTTCGGGATATTTTTGCTCTAAGTATTTTAAATCCGGTAAAATATGCAGGCAGTTAATACAGCAATAGGTCCAAAAGTCAAGTAACACAATTCGCCCTTTTAATTGGTTTAGGGATAAAGGGCGATCGCAATTGAACCAAGTTTGATGGTCAGGAAATTCTGGCGCTCTCACCCGAGGAAGATTCATGGACTTAATTTCACGATGGGTTGACTCGATTATTTTAAATGAAAATCCCCCGTTCGTAGTAACTCCTTCAGGAGTTAACTTGATGCAACTATAGCGGTTCCCATAGTTTCTAGTCCTATGAGTAGGGGGTGAGAAACCGGGTTTCTTTCATCAACTGAGGCAATCCAACAACAATGGTCACAGAAACCCGGTTTCTTGTCCTAGGGTAAAGGGTGAGAAACCGGGTTTCTTTCCTAAATTTAGGCAATCCAACAACAATTGTCGCAGAAACCCGGTTTCTTGTCCTGGGGTGGGGGGTGAGAAACCGGGTTTCTTTCCTAAATTTAGGCAATCCAACAACAATTGTCGCA
>NZ_JAMXOT010000431.1 GCF_024220515.1 Oscillatoria sp. HE19RPO | reverse complement strand
TGACAAATGACAAATGACAAATGACAAATGACAAATGACAAATGACAAATGACAAATGACAAATGACAAATGACAAATGACAAATGACAAATGACAAATGACAAATGACAAATGACAAATGACAAATGACAAATGACAAACCCCCCTCACCCCCCACTCACCGGCGGAATCAACACCACTTCATCCCCAGCTTGTAAGGGAGTCTGGGGGGCAACGAAATCGAGATTAATCCCAAAGCGGGTGATATCGCGCCAGCAGTCGAGTTCCGGGTGTTCGGCAATCAGGCGATCTCGCACTGCAACCACCGGAGTCCCTGGCGGAAATTCCAGCACTAACTCAGGAACGCCATAGGCTTCTTGATAAGCAGCAAATAGTTTTACCGTAACGGCGATCGAGGGTTCAGACATCGTAAAACAATCACAAGAGGGCTAACTCTAATAAAATACCCTGAACTTGTTAAACTGACTCACTTCATTTATGATCAGGAAACCTAACAGTTTTCAGAATCAGGATGTCTATCCCCTATTTAAAATGCCAACTCGAAAAAAACCTACATCCATCTATCAACTGAAAATCACTCTCAGCGGTATCCGACCCCCCATTTGGCGGCGAGTGCAAGTGAGCAGCGATTACACCCTAGGAGACTTACACCAAGTCATTCAAGTCGCAATGGGTTGGTGCGATGGCCATCTCCATGCCTTTACTATTGATGGGGAAGAGTACGGAATGGCAATGGATGATAATTTTGCCTTTGGTGGCATGGAAGTCAACGATGAAACCCGAGTCAAACTGAGCAAAATCATCCCGGGAGAAAAGTTTAAATTCTCATACCTCTACGACTTTGGCGACTCTTGGGACCATCAAATCCTCGTGGAGAAAGTCCTGCCACCGGATCCGGATGCCACCTATCCAGTCTGCATCAAAGCCAAAAGAGCCTGTCCCCCAGAAGACTGTGGCGGTCCTTGGGGATATCCAGATTTGCTAGAAGCGATCCAAGATAAAAAGCATCCGGACCATGAAGAAATGCTCGATTGGGTAGGTGGCTCTTTTGACCCAGAAGAAGTCAATCTGGATCAAATAAACGCCCAGTTCAAGCAATATTTCAAATAACATGAATCGTCCCAGGACCAGAAACCGGGTTTCTGCGACAATTGTTGTTTCATCGCCTAAGTTTATGAAAGAAACCCGGTTTCTCAACCCTCAACCCAGGACCAGAAACCGGGTTTCTGCGACAATTGTTGTTTCATCGCCTAAATTTATGAAAGAAACCCGGTTTCTCAACCCTCAACCCAGGACCAGAAACCGGGTTTC
>NZ_JAMXOT010000061.1 GCF_024220515.1 Oscillatoria sp. HE19RPO | reverse complement strand
AACAAATAAATCATCCTTGCTTTGATGCGATCGCACCTAACAAGGCTCTTTTAGCCCGCGCAGGCACCGCTTTGTCCGTGTAGCCCCAGGCTTGAGCCTGCGGGTTTTTTGAAGGTTTTATTTTTTGGAGTTCCCTTACTGACTTATGCCTCGGGTTCAACCCCTAACGCCCGTAACTGTGCGGCTAGGGTCTTTGCCCGTTCCCGTTCCTGTTGCCATGCCACACGCAACTCATCAGGCATCAGTAACCGTTCCCCGTTATCCCCGCGATAAAAGGCGATTAGCTTATCTTCTACGGCCAACCGTAACCCCAAAACGTGACTATAACTATCGGCGATCGGTTCATAAACACCCTGGTTGTTCAGACGATACCCCTGCAACTTTTCCGGTATCAATTCTCCCTTCGGGTCAAATGCCCAATATTCCTCAACCTCCATCTGTTCATAAATTACTCTCTTAAACTCTAGGTTATAGGCGCGGGTAGCCACGGAAGTCATCTCAAAAATTACCGAGGGCTTGGGGCCTTCTTCCCAAAGTTTATAATTATCCCGTCCCCCCGGTTCCACATTAAAAATCACCATGACATCCGGTGCCAGCCGAATCTGGGGAAACCCTTTGGAATAGTAGATAAACTGCTTGGCTAAAACCGTCACTTGACGACCGCTTAGGTATTGTCGCAACACCTCTAAAGTGACGAAAATTGCATAGATATGATCATAAGGTCTGGCCAGACGGTGCCCGTCCTCGCTGGGGTAATCCACCGGATTTTGTTGCTCAGTTGGTACCGTTTCAGTCATAGATTTAAGTTAATTTTATTGGGTGTTCAGTTGGATAAGTTGAGGTGGTTTTAGACTATTCCAGACTTTCACCCCTCCTTTATCAAAAAGTGTTTTAGCTCAATCTACAAGGTTGAGTTTAAACCCAACCTTGTGGAGTGTTATGCCTCGGGATCGATTCCTAATGCTCGTAATTGCGCGGCGAGGGCCTCTGCTCGTTCTCGTTCGCGATCGGCCCGTTCCCGTTCCAGTTGCGCCCGTTCCCGTTCCAGTTGCGCTTGTTCTCGTTCCTGTTGCCATGCCAAGCGCAACTCCTCGGGCATCAGTAACCGTTCCCCGGTATCCCCTCGATAAAAGGCGATCAGCTTACCTTCGACGGTCAACTGTAAACCCAAGGCGGTACTATAGCTATCTGCGATCGCCTCATACGCTTTACTGATTAAACGATACCCCTGCAACTGTTCCGGTATCCACTCTCCCCTCGGGTCAAATAACCAATATTCCTCCACTCCCAACTGTTCATAGAGGGTTCTTTTCACCTCCATGTCCTGCTTGCGGGTACTCGGTGAAGTCATCTCAAAAATCACCGATGGCACTTGTCCTTCTTCCCACACTTTATAATTATCCCGTCCCCCCGGTTCCACATTAAAAATCACCATCACATCCGGGGCCACCCGCATCCGGGGATGCGCTTGGGAATAGTACAGAAACTGGTCCCCTAAGACGGTCGCCTGACGACCAATTAGATATTGCCGCAACACCTCTAACGTGACCAGAATCGCGTAGAGATGATCATACGTTTCTGCCAAGGGTTCACCGTCCTCGCTGGGATAAATAACCGGAGTTTGTTGTTGAATTTCTAGTGTTCCAGTCATAGATTTAGGTGGATTTTATAGTGTTTTCAGTTTAACAATTTTAGGCAGTTCGAGACTATCACCGACTCTCCTTCATTCCTGAACAAATAAAAACGCACGAGTTGAGAGGACTCGTGCGTTGCAAAGGCTTGTCTATGAGAAAGTTGATTGGGAGATATCGAGCTAAAGCTCGTTATTTTATAAATTTTGTAAAAATCCGATTAACCCATTTTTACTTAAAACTTCAAAGGCGAGTAATGAAACAAAACCAATCATTGCTAATCTTCCGTTGAGGCGTTCGGCGTAGGGGGTAAATCCCGTGCGCGGGGTCTCATCCACGTACATTTTCGGCTCGATCGCAAAGTTGTTGAGTTTATCGCTTTCGCTGATCACGACTCCCTTTGTGGTGTTCATGGTTATTGGCTCCTTTAGTTGGTTTGGTGAACCCGTTGGTGGCTTATGTAAATAAATGTAACAGACATTATGAAGTTTTGCAACAATATTTCAGAAATTTATTAAAATTTATGAACTCTTGTTGACAACTAGCAACTTGTAGGGTAAAAAATAGCAGGATTAACGAGAACGTTATACCAAATCCGGTTATAAAAACTCGATTTTCTCTTTAGCCCGCGCAGGCACCGCTTCGTCCGTATAGCCCCACCCTTGAGGGTGTGGGGTTTTATAGCATTAATCCCCCAGAACGCTTACTGCCACTCGCCTTGTAAGGTAAAGGCCGCCCAGTAGAAAGGGGCCTGCCATCGTTGTTGTTCCCAGAGTTCGATTTGGGCCGATCGCAGGGCAGCCGCAGGAGTCAACCCTTGTTGGAGCATTTTCTGGTAAAAATTCACCATCAGCCTTGCGGTGGCTTCATCATCCACACTCCACAGACTAACCAAAACCCGAGGCGCACCGGCATACATAAACCCCCGGGTTAACCCCACCAGGCCCTCCCCTCGGATTTCCTGACCTAACCCGGTTTCACAGGCACTCAACACGATTAATTCCGCCGGTAAATTGAGGTTAAAAATTTCATGGAGGCGCAAAAACCCATTTAACGGTTCCCCCTGCTTATTTAACAGGGAAAACACTAACCCCGATAACTCCGGATTCACACTATTCAGCAATCCGTGGGTGGCAAAATGAACGATCCGATATTGACTCAGTTCAGGATTGGTCGCTGCTTCGCGACTGGCTTCAAACCCGAAAGCTTTTCTACGTTCGGATTCGGGAACTAGGGCCAGAATTTCCTCCGCTTCGAGTTTGGTATAGGGGAGACGGCTAAATTCGACTTCCGAGGCGCGAGTGCCGGTTTCCGATTTAGTCCCCAGGGTGAGGGACTCATCGGATGCATTCGGTTGCAGGCGATCGTCGTAGGGGGTAAACACCGGATCGGCGAGGACCGCTAGGGTTTTGCTGGCGGGGGTGCGTCCGGCTATTTCCTGGCGCAATACGGCCATTGTGGAGGCAGAAGGCAAGCTGACGACTTCATGTTTGACGATTAAAGGCAGGTAACTCTCGCTGTCGTCTGGCGGATTGGGGACGGCGAGGGCGGCGAAGGGGATATATTGCAAAGCGCCATCACTGACAATCAGCAGGCGCTTGTCATCGCCGAGGAAGTCGGCGGCGGGTCCGAGGACTTTCTCGCTGAGGGCGGCAGAGGTTTGGGTAAAAATCGATCGCCGGATCCGCAGACTAGGAATGGTGAGGGCGTTTCTAAACTGTTTGGCGGATTGTTCGATTTCTTCTCGGGGGGGTAGGGTGTAGCTGGTGAGGCTGGTTTTGGTAACCACCCACAGATAACTCCGTTCTTTGCCGAGGGAATATTCCAGGAGGATGGTGTCATCATCGAGGACTTGTTCCTGGATTTGGGTGAGGGTGAGGGGTTGGGGTTGGGTGAGGGCGGCGTAGCGGGGACTGGTGACGCGCAGCAGGGTTTGGACCCGCCGGTATTGGGTGAGGAGGTCCTCAATTTCGGCGCTGAGGGCGTCGGCTTGTTCGGGGGTATGGGGTCCGGAGAGGAGTTGGATGCGCCGTTCTTCTAGGGCGCTGAGTTGTTGTTGGATGCTGCGTTCGCGATCGAGGAGTTGGGGGTCAGCCCCTTGGCGGATGTCGGCGTTGGCTTCGTTGAGGATTTCCAAAAGACTGCGGGCACGGCCCTGTTCGCTGGCTTGGAGGGCTTTGGCGTCAAAGCCTGCGGTGGGCTGCTGTTGGTGCAGTTCCATGAGCAGGTCGATGTAGAATTCGTAGTAGTCCTGGACTTTGGCGAAGAAGGAGGCGCGGGAGTCCTGGCTGGCGACGTTGGTGCGAAGGTCCTCGGCGATCGCAATGGCGGTTTCGATTTCGGTGAGGGCGTTGTCAAGTTGTCCTTGTTGCCGCAGGGCGACTGCGATGCGGTAGCGGGTGAGGGCTTCTTTGGGCCGATCGCCGACGGATTGGCGCAAGGGGAGGGCTTGATTGTAGTATTCCAGGGCTTTGGAGTTGTCGCCGAGGGAGGCATAGACGAAGCCGATATTATTCAGGGTACTGGCTTCTCCCCGGCGATCGCCTGCGCTTTCCCACAAGGGTAATCCCTGGCGATAGATTTCTAAGGCTTGGGGATACTCGCCGTCTTTGGCATAGACGAAGCCGATGTTGTTGAGGGTGGTGGCTTCCCCTCGGCGATCGCGGGCTTCTTGCCACAGGGGAAGGGCTTCGTTATAGCGATCGAGGGCAGCTTGTTTGTCTCCTAATGCTTCGTAAACGTTGCCGATGTTGTTGAGGGTGAGGGCAACTCCAAAGGGGTCATCGAGTTCTCGATAGAGGGGAAGGGCTTGATTATAGTAGTCGAGGGCTTCTCGATATTGTCCTAGGTCGTCGTAGATTTTACCAATATTATTGAGGGTGACGGCCACTGCCGAGCGATCGCCTGCTTCTTTCCACAGGGGGAGGGCTTCGTTATAGGAATCGAGGGCTTGTTGATATTCCCCTAGGGCATCGTAAACCGCCCCCCGTTCTATGAGGGCAAAGGCTTCTGCACTGGGGAGTTCGAGTTTTTGATACAGGTCTCGCGCCTGATGATAAGCGTCCAGGGCGGGGGTAAAGGTTCCCAGTTCCGCATAGCTGCGGCCTAGGTTAAAGAGGACGTCTGCAACGCCGGGAAGGTCTTCTACGGCTTGTTTGAGGGTGAGGGCTTGTTGGAGGTAGTCGAGGGCTCCTTGGGAGTTGCGGGAGGCTGTGGCGACGAAGGCGAGTCCGATTAGGGTTTCGGCTTCTAAGGATTGATTGCCGAGTTGTTGATAGAGGCTGCGGGCTTCTTGCAGTTTGGCGATCGCAGCGATGAGGGCTTCTGGGGTGCCTTCTAAGAAGAGTTGCTCTCCTTCCTTAAAGGCGCGACTGGCTTGTTCTTCTAAGCTGTCTGGGGTGGTGTTCTCGGGAGATTCGGGGAGGTTTCCCACAGGGTCAGTCTGGGGGGCTGCTGCGGCAACTCCAGGGCAGATCAGGAGGCTTAACCCCAGGGTGAGGTGGAGGACTGCCCGGGGGAGACGGTCCTGGTATGGGTTGTTCTTGATTAGGTCTCCTCGATCGCTCATAAGGGGTTGGGGTTAGCAAGGATTGAGGGTGAACTGTTGGGTATGAAGGGGGGCGTGATTTTTTCGTTCCCCTAGGGGTTGCCTTCGGAGGTTTCTTTTTTATACCCCATTCCAGGATAGGCCGCTCTATGCCTATGGGGGTATTATAGTTCCTGTTTTCAGGACTGGGAACGACTGCCACGGGTGTTGGGGATTCTCTCTCAGGGGTGGAATTGCACCTAGGATGATTTTTCCCTGGGGGACCGATTCTTGGCCTCAATTCTCTTTCTTCCGGATTTGAAGATATTTTTCAACCTCTCACAACAGACTCGCTAATCCAATTTAAGTAAGGCGTAGAACCTGCAATAATTGGAGTGGCAATTATTTCAGGAACTTCATAAGAATGTAAGGATTTGACCGTTGATTCTAATCGGGCAAATTGACGCAAATCGGTTTTGATTGTGAGTTGCCATTCTTCTTCTTTATTGATTGTTTCTCTCCAAGTATAAATTGAATGAATAGGGGTCAGGCTCACACAGGCGGCTAATCGTGATTTGACTAGGGCCTCTGCGATCGCCGAAGCTTCGGTGCGCGAGGGGGCAGTGACCCAGACGATGCCATATTCCGGTTCATCACTACGGTTTTTCATGGGTTTTTTTCCTGGATTTGGCTGGACTGGCTAGGCTTTCCCGCTTTGATTGCAGAAATTTTATCGAATTTGGGAACAAATTCGAGGTTAGGGCGTCTTATATTCATTACTTTATTCAATCATCCGGATGAAAATTATAAAATCTTTGTAAAGAAATATTAAAGCTACTTGACATCACTCAGAGCGCTTGGGTTAAATATAGGTCAATGTGAATCCAAAGATTAATTAAGCTAAAACAATAAAATGTTTAAACTTTTTCAATGGAATCAAAACAGATAAATAAAGGGGTTTGAGTTTAGGGACCCTGATATCTTTAGTTTAAAGTTTATTTTTTGCCAGACCAAGCCATCGCTTTTTTCCCCTATTCAGGGAATGATTTTGACTCAGCTTGAAGGCATGAGCATCAGGGGCATCTAACTGAATCTACCAGTTACTCCAGGGTCATTTTTATTGTGGAATCCACTCAATACGCTGGAAAGCAACGGGCCAAGCACCCCTATTTAATTAGGATATTGTTGCTGGGAGGAATCGGCATTTGGCCGCTATTTTTAGGCGTCGCCTTGCCTGTGTTTGCTCAACTGACTCCAGCAGGAACCCCCATTGAAAACCGGGCGACGGGGAGTTTTGAGGACCCGCAAAATCCGGGGATACCCATTGAAGTTGAATCCAACACGGTTACGATTACCGTGGCGGAAGTTGCTGGAATTACCGTCCAAGCAACGGGAATTACGGACGACGATGGGGACGACAGAATCGACGTGGGGGACCTGCTTTACTTTCAATATGAGGTCACCAATGTGGGGAATGACCCCACTCGTTTTCGCATCCCCAATTCGGCCAATATCACCGGACCTGGAACCCTCGCGGGTAATGTGGAAATTAGTACCGATGGGGGTCAAACTTGGATTCAGGTGACGGGAACGGAACTGATCTCCCCCTCGGTCCCGGCAGGGGGTAGTATCCTGGTGCGAGTCCCGGTCACGGTTGGTCCTGATGCCGGGGTGGGCAGCGAAATTGCGGTTCAACTGGGGAATACCCCCGGGGATGAGCAGAATGTCTCCCAAGACCCTGGGGTAGGGGATCTTTATACCGTAGATAACCCCAATGGATCGGTGCCCGGGGAAGTGGATGGACCGCCGGTGAATGGCACAAGGGGGGCGAGTGCGACCCAAAGAACGACGGTGCAAGCAGTGCCTTTAGCATTGCCGGCCCTGTATAAAACTCATGGGACGCCGATTGAGGTGAATAATCCGGCAGATCCGTCCGATGATGTGATTCCTTATCAACTGACCTTGGACGTGCGATCGCAACTGCCGCCGGGAGTCACTGGGTTTGTGCCGGGAGATTTAGCGCCGAATGAACGCTTCCCCATTAATGTCGATGGGAATCTGGTCAACCGGATTCTGATTTCTGATGCGATGCCGGTGGGGACTCAATTGGTGCTGGATTCGGCAGTTGCACCCCAGGGATGGCAAGTGGTGTTTACAGCAGATGATCCCAATAGTGCCAATCCCTTGCAAGCGAATTGGCGGACCGATGTGGCCGCAGTGGGGGGAGTTGCCAATGTGCGGCGCGTGGGATTTATCTCCGAAGCGACCATTGCCCAAGGCACTCAGGTGAGCGGATTTGAGTTTAAAGTCGTCACGAGCAATATTGCGCCAGGGACAACGGCGATCGCCAATATTGCCCAGGTATTTGGGGGGACTGCTGGCAATCCGGACCGCTTGGTGTATGACGAATCCGGAGACCAAAATCCCAGTAACTTTAATGATGATGGGACATTACCTGTCCTTGATGCCGACGGGAATCCCGTTGTCTCCTCCGGGGTGGCGAATCCAGCAAACGATGGTCAAGACCCGAACAATAATAATACCGGCGTCGGACCGGGAGGGGAAGCGAATGTGGTCACCCTACCCTTTGCTCCCACAACGATTATCAATGGTCCAATTGGGACGCCCGGGGCCGTGGGTCCCACGGATCAAGATGACAGTTTCACCAATAATGCGGTGATCCCGATTCCGCCTAATTTAAGACCGGGAGAACCCATTTCCCCGGTCCCTCCGGGAGATTTTGGCAATACGGTGGTGAATCCCACGGGTCAACCCCTGACGATCGCCCCGGTTAACCCCAGCGATCGCAACTCGTTACCGCCAGGGACAGTTGTCACCATCACCTATGGGGGCCGAACCGTCACCTATGTTTACGATCCAGTCACCGGATTTACGACCTCAGATCCACCGATTATTATTCCCGGGGAAGTCTCTCCGGCAGACTATCAAGTTCAGATTCGATTGCCCACCGGGGAAGTAAATACCGAATATTCAGTTCCGATCGCCGCCTTTGTCGATACCGATGGCAACGGGAGTTTTGATCAAGGGGAAGACGGGGCGACCACAATTAACCGGGTTTATACCGGGTTTATCGAGACGATTAAAGAATCGCGCCTCCTCAAAGGAACGGGACCCGATGTGCTCCCGGGACAGGAGGTCTTTAGTACCGAGGTCAAAACCCCCTCCCCAGGCAATATCATCGAATATCGCTTGACTTACAATAACTTTTCCACGGTTGGGGGTCCGGGGAATGTCACCCTAACCGCCCGGAATTTGGTGATTACCGAAGATGGCACAACTTATGACCCGGTGACCAATACTGCCGGAAATAATTGGGCGTTAGATACGGATAACCTCGATGAGGATAACAATCCGACGACGGGAATTGATACCTCTCATGTGATTGGGTCTGCGGTGGATTCAACTGGGGGAGACATTCAGTTGTTCCGGGGAAGACCTGCAACGACACCCACCGGGGAACAAAGCGGGACAACGGTGGAGACGGATGTCACCCGATATGTCGTGCGAGTGCTTCAGGAAATTGCACCGGGAGAATCAGGAACCTTTACATTTCGCCGCCGGGTGAATTGACCAGGGTCATTGGTCATTGGTCATTGGTCATTGGTCATTTGTCCTTGGTCATTGGTCATTGGTCATTCTTATGACAAACGAAAATTCTCAATTATCCATTCTCAATTATCAATTATCTCAGTAATCAGGGGGGGAAGGAAATGCAGGAAAACCCGTTAGCAATTTTAATGATAACTTTGGGCATGATAGGGAATCTGTCATGGACGGGTTTGGCAATGGCATCCGTTTCACCCTTGGGGGAGACGGCCAATGCTACCGGGTCCTGTGACCTCACCGGGTCCTGTCCACTGTTCCTCACCCAAGGCAACCGGGTTGCCATTCGTCTGCAACTCTATCTGAGCAGAACCGTTGAAGATGAACAGGGGAATGTCAATACTGAATGGGTAGAACTGCCTGCTGCTGCATCGGTACAACCGGGAGAGGTCCTGCGCTATACGATCGCCGCCCAGAATCAGAGCGATCGGGCGATCGCCAACTTCATCCTCACCCAACCCATCCCCGATTCCGTCGTTTATATCCCTGACTCCTCCCAAATCGATACGGATGCCGAAATTACCTACAGCATCGATAACGGCGAAACCTTTACCCTGAATCCCACGGTGGAAGTCACCTTAGAGAATGGAGAAGTGGAAACCCAAAGCGCACCCCCTGAGACCTATACCCACCTCCGTTGGACCTTGACCAATCCCCTGCCACCCAGCACCGTTGTAACCGGACAGTTTGAGGTGCGGGTGCAATGAAGCATCAACAGTCTGGAGTGAGCAACTCCAAATCCACAGTTAGGACTCGTTCCCTCTTCTGGGCAGTCACTGCCACCCTCCTCACGGGAACGGTGGGGACTCTGTTTCTAAAAACCGGCGGTTTTACCCCCGTCTCTGCTCAGGATAATCCCCAATGTGTGGTTCCAGGATACTTGCTGCAAAATGAAGCATCCTATAGTTACAGCAGCGATGGCATCAACCAAATTGAATCGATTACCAACCCCATTACAGATGCGGTGGTTGGGGGAGGACCCGTTACCATCAATCCCGGTGGAATTCGGGATGGGGCAAATAATCGCGTTTCCGGTGCTTTTGCGGGTGCATTAGCGGATGAATTAATCACATTGGGATTTACCCAAGCAGAAGCAACTCGGGCGGTGATTGCCGTCACCGTGACTTTGGCGCAGATGCCGGTTGAGTCGAGTTTCCGAGACGTGGCGATCGCCACTCGAACAGCGGTATTCCAAGCAGTTCCGGGTAAAGCCTCTACGATTGCTCGACTGCAACGCTCAGAAGCACAAGAAACGGCGATCGCCCTAACTGCCGAACTCTCCAAATCCATCCTCCAAAGCGATGGACTCACCGAGGCAGAAGCAGAAACCGTCTCCCAACAACTGATCTCGACCATTGTCGCCGCAGGAGATAATGCACCCATCGATGACACCTTCCGCGCCGCATTTCAGGCAATGGTTGCTGCCGTCCCCGATCGCGAAACTCTCCTGCGCGACCTTGGCGAAGACTTTGTAGAAGAAATTCGCAACCTCCGCAACGGCGTTCGCAGTGGCATCGAACAAGGGGATGTACTGTTCTTTGACTTCACCCTGAATAACCCCACCGATAGCGCCCTGCGCTTCCAAATTCCAGACGCCAACGCCGTTCAAGAAGAAACCACCAACGGCATTGTCCGTGGGGTGAGTTATTCCATGATTGGCAGTGGCAGCGATGTCTTCCTCGTTCGCGATTGCTTCCCAGAACCGGAACCGGAAGAACCTGGACCTGTGGTGATTACTCCGGCACCGGATATCGACCCCGAACCCCAACCGGGAGAACAACCGCCACCGGAAGAACAACCGCCATCGGGACCTCCACCGACGATTACTCCGGCACCGGATATCCAACCCGAACCCATTCCCACCCCTCCCACTCCCCCCCAACCCCAACCCCAACCCCAACCCCAACCCCAACCCGTCACCACCCCAACGGATGTGATAGTGCCCCCCGGTGGCGGTGTCCAGATTGTGGTTGAGGTGGAAGTTGGACCGATTCCTCCCGATGGCGGTGGGGTAACGGTTAATATTCCCTCCGTCGAGACTCCCGAACAACCCCCCACCCAACAAACCGTGATTATTACCCCCACCCTGCCAGGAGAACCGGGGAGGGACGGACTGGGACGGATTACCGGATGCGCCGGAGAACTCTTACCGGACTACACCGGATTCAGAGTTGGACTCTACCAACCCAACCCTGCCGACCCCACGGGAGGAATTCAAGGGGTTGTCTCCTTGACTCCCACGGATATCCGTCAGGGACTCTCGCCGAACCTGGAAAATGCCAACCCGTTCTTCCTGACGAATGGAGAACAAGGCACTTACAATTTCCTCCTGGATGTTTCCCGAGGTCAACTGGACCCCGGACAGCAATATATTTTCCTAGTCACTCCTCCTAGTGGGAGTAACTACGCGGAACGTCGTATCCGCCTGGATATCGTTGCCAACAATAATGGCATCGTTTCCTATACCGCCACCGCCTTGGATGGTCGTCCTCTGAATGTGGTGACTAATAGCACCGTTGCGAATGGGACCATTGATATTCGCGATCGCCAACAAGTCGGATTGAACCTCGGCACCTTCGACTTAACCACCAGTCTGTGCGAAGCGCAGGAAATCCAAATCGACAAAACCGGCGATCGCATCGCTGCCGAACCCGGCGATACCGTCATCTATCGTCTCGCCATCCGCAACCTCGCCAATACTCCCGTTACCGGCATCATCGCCGCCGACTTCCTCCCCCTCGGATTCCAATTCCGCGAGGATTCCGTCCGCGCCGAAATCTCCGGTCAGCGAATTGGCATCACCTCTAGTCATGATGGACGTTCCATCACCTTCGATGCCTCCAACGTCACCATTCCTCCCACGGAAGTCCTCAATATTGCCTACGCGGCACGCATCACCCCCGATGCCTTGCGCGGTAATGGTCGCAACTCCGCCTTTGCCAATGGTCAGCGGGTCGATACCGGCATCCAAGTTCAAGATGGTCCGGCGATTCACTCCCTACGCATCGACCCCGGAATTCTCTCCGACTGCGGCACCTTAATTGGTCGCGTCTTTGAGGACTTCAACGGCGATGGCGAACAACAACCCGATGAACCCGGTATGCCGAATGCGGTGATTTTCCTCGATGACGGCAACCGCATCATCACCGATGAACAAGGGTTGTACTCCGTCTCTAATGTCCTCGGTGGATATCGCACCGCCACATTAGACCTCTCTAGCGTTCCTGGATACACCCTCGCACCCAATGAGTTTGTGAGTGAACGGAATAGTCTATCCCGTCTCGTGCGCCTCGAACCCGGGGGTATGGCACGGGTGAACTTTGCTGTAACCCCCGCTGCGGAGGAAAATCCTGCCTCCACCGTCGGTCAAGAAGGAGGTTAATTTAAAATGCAGTTTTGTTATTTGTCATTTGTCATTTGTCCTTTGTCCTTTGTTACGGGAACAGGTGAAACCTTGTCCCCCATTCAAACAACCCTGGGAACTCCCTTCCCTCAAATAGTCGCCAATTCCTCTAACTTGTCCATCGTCTTCGGGGAAAACCACCCTAACATCTTGTTGTCAACAGAGGATTTGCAATCTGCAACAAACTCCGATGGAAAGTTATCAGAAATTCAGACAGGACTCACCCACGAGTTCCATCTCTGTAGTGGCGATTCGAGAATCGCCAGTCCAAATGGTATTTTGCCTCCCAATCTGCCTCACTCCTGTCAAACAACCCTGGGAAATGCGTTCCCTGAAATAGTTGCCGATGCCGATAACTCGTCCAATGTCTCAGGGGAAAACCACCCCAACATCTTGTTGTCAACAGAGGATTTGCAATCTGCAACCGACTCCGATGGAAAGTTATCGGAAATTCACACTGGACTCACCCACGAGTTCCATATCTGTAGCGGCGATTCGAGAATCGCCAGTCCCAATGGTATTTTGCCTCCCAATCTGCCTCACTCCTGTCAAACAACCCTGGGAAATACCTTCCCTCAAATAGTCGCCAATGCCGCTAACGCGTCCAATGTCTCAGGGGAAAATGACCCTAACATCTTGTTGTCAACAGAGGATTTGCAATCTGCAACAAACTCCGATGGAAAGTTATCAGAAATTCAGACAGGACTCACCCACGAGTTCCATCTCTGTAGTGGCGATTCGAGAATCGCCAGTCCCAATGGTATTTTGCCTCCCAATCTGCCTCACTCCTGTCAAACAACCCTGGGAAATACCTTCCCTCAAATAGTCGCCAATGCCGCTAATGCCAGCAATATCCTAGGGGAAAACCACCCCAACATCTTGTTGTCAACAGAGGATGTGCAATCTGCAACGGACTCCGATGGAAAGTTATCGGAAATTCAGACAACTTTTGGAAATGCTGTCCCAGAAATAGTCGCCAATGCAGATAACTCCTCCAATATCTCAGGGGAAAATGACCCTAACATCTTGTTGTCAACAGAGGATGTGCAATCTGCAACGGACTCCGATGGAAAGTTATCGGAAATTCAGACAACTTTTGGAAATGCTGTCCCTGAAATAGTCGCCAATTCCTCTAATTCCAACAATCTAGGGGAAAACCACCCTAATATCTTGTTGTCAACAGAGGATTTGCAATCTGCAACGGACTCCGATGGAAAGTTATCGGAAATTCAGACAACTTTTGGAAATGCCTCCCCAGAAATAGTCGCCAATGGGGATAACTCCAATGTCTCAGGGGAAAACCACCCTAATATCTTGTTGTCAACAGAGGATTTGCAATCTGCAACGGACTCCGATGGAAAGTTATCGGAAATTCAGACAACTTTTGGAAATGCTGTCCCTGAAATAGTCCCCGATGCCGATAACTCGTCCAATGTCTTAGGGGAAAATGACCCTAACATCTTGTTGTCAACAGAGGATTTGCAATCTGCAACGGACTCCAATTCCTCTAATGCCAACAATCTAGGGGAAAATGACCCTAACATCTTGTTGTCAACAGAGGATGTGCAATCTGCAACGGACTCCGATGGAAAGTTATCGGAAATTCAGACAACGGATCCTGAATTAGGGCCAATCTTCCCGATCGCCTCCAGTCACCCTCGGATGTTTTTGTCTCCGGAAATCATCCAAAATTTAGGGTTGCTGGAAACCACAAGAAATTTTGGGGAGTTCCGGGAATCGTTTGATATATCTGAGTTTTACGACAAAAATAATCGGGATACTATAGCTACAAATGACATATCAAATGTAGCATTTTTGCTGAATACAATCCAAAACTTGTGCAAAACGGGAGATTTTTGCCCCGATCGCCCCGAGGGTAATGTCATGACAACTGTCATGACAAATGTAGCAGTTTCAAACAACAATGTAGTCCAATTCACCCCTTCAACTGTCTCCTCATTCGTAGACACAGAAGAAGCGCAAGATGTCTATCCCCTGAAATCGGCAATATGGGTTGAAAACACGGAGTTTTCAAGGATTACGGATATAGTTAACCGACTGACAAACGTAGCGACAGTCAACAGTCGGGACTCATTAAATTTAGCGATAAATTTGGGTGCGGGAGAAACTTCGGGAAATTCCCAATTTCAGACAAACGACCCCCTTTCCCCCATTATAGCAGAAGGAAATCCAGGGTCAAGAGGGACTGGAGAAAATGTAGAAACTGCCAGAGAGGCGATCGCACAATCCGGGACTGGAATCGTCATTTTATCCCCCACCCCTGGGGAAGTCTTGCGGGTTCCAGCAACCCCGGTGGTGGTGCAGTTTCCGGAAGGGACCGAAATCGAACTCCTGGTAAACGGGAATCCGGTATCTTCAGAAGCAGTCGGACAAACGGAACTAGATAGTAATACCGGGATGGTGACGCAAACCTGGGTTGGGATTCCCTTACAAGCCGGGGAAAATGCGATCGCCATCCGCGTAGTTGGAGCAACCGTTAACGAAGCTTTAGTCACCGTAGTTGTCCCAGGAGGAGCGGCACAAATTGCCGTAGAAACCGTTGAGAAAAGAGTGCCTGCCGATGGCCGGTCCATTGTTAATATTCAGGGACGGTTATTGGATGAAAATGGGAAATTAGTCGAACGGGATACAGAGATTACCCTCAGTGCCAGTGCGGGAGAATTTGTTGGGGAAGAGCTAAATCCTGAGCGTGCTGGATTTCAAGTGCCCGTGATTGCTGGGGAATTTACCGCACAGTTGCAGTCGCCTTTAGACGCGCAAACGGTGAGAATTCGTGCCTCCACAGATACGGAAACGATCGCAGGGCGACCCCTAGAAGCATTTACGCAAATGCAGTTTGATACTTACCTCCGTCCGAGTTTAGTCACTGGGGGAATTAACCTGCGATTTGGACGGCGAGGATTGGACTATTGGGGACGGTTGCGCGACTTTTTACCCCCAGATGAAAATAACGAGTTTAAATTAGATGTTACAGGTGCGGCGTTTGCTACCGGAGAGTTAGGGGGATGGTTATTTACGGGCGCTTATAATAGCGATCGCTCCCTCAATTGTGATTGTAGCGGTAACCGACGCCGGTTTTTTTCAGATACCCAATTTAGTGAGCAAAATTATCCCCTGTATGGAGATGCCTCAAGCGTTCAGGCAACTGCACCTTCTAGTGATAGTGTGTTCCTAAGATTTGAACGGTCCTCAGCGGAAGACAATGCGGGATTAGATTACTTTATGTGGGGAAATTATGGCACTTCAGAATTTGCCACCGAGTCCCAACAGTTCACAGCTTTAACCCGTGCATTACAGGGATTTAAAGGCAATTATAACTGGGGACAATGGCAAGTCAGCGCCTTATTTGCCAACGATGTTCAAGGATTTCAACGGGATGCGATCGCCCCCGATGGCACCAGTGGATTTTACTTCCTTTCCCAACGATTAGTCATCCCTGGCAGTGAAAATATCTTTTTAGAACTAGAAGAATTGGGACGTCCAGGAAATATTGTCCGGCGACAACAACTCAACCGAGGGTCTGATTATGAAATCGACTATGATCGCGGTTCCCTGTTATTCCGTCGTCCCCTCCTGCGAACCGATGTAGTCACCGTTAATGGGGTAGAAACCGTCGTTGCCAGACGGGTTGTTGCCACCTATCAACATGAAGACTTAGATGGCGATACTAACCTCTGGGGGGGACGAGTTCGCTATAACTTTTCCCGAGATTTCAATACCCCCGGATGGTTGGGTGCTACCTACTTGCGCCAAAATCAAGGCATCCGAGATTTTGAACTCTATGGTGCCGATTTCATGCTGACCTTTGGTCAAAAAGCCCCCCAAAAAGTCAATGACTATCGAGAAGGGGAAGTGCCGAATTTCAGAACCCCGGTCAGCGGCCAATTTATTGCCGAATACGCCCATTCCACCAACAATTCTGAACTTTTAGGACTCGTCACAGGAGAGGCGTACCGATTTGAATTAAATGCCATTGGCGGACCTTTTTCCAGTCGCTTATATTATCGGACGACCGATGAAGGATTTGCCAATGATGCCACGGTGAGTTTTGTGCCAGGACAAACGCGGTATGGGGCGTTATTAAACAGTCGGTTAACGAATACAACCCTGTTACAGTTTGCCTATGACCATGAGAAAAACTTTGGCAATTCTCCCCGTCCAATTAGTGTGCTAGAGGATTTTTTAACCCCTCGACGAGAACCGATTCCCGGCAGTGCACTCAATAACTCCTTAACCACCATTTCTGCCGGATTGCAGCAGACCATTGGACGGGCAAACATCGGATTAGATTGGGTGTGGAGAAACCGCAAAGATGAGGCGGCAACGAGTCCTTTAGATGCGACCTCTTCTCAGTTGCGATCGCGCTTTTCTATGCCGCTTACTGATACGATTAGCATTCGGGCGCAAAATGAATTTAACCTTTTAAAAGAAGAGGATGTTGTTTATCCCGATCGCACCATCCTAGGATTAGATTGGCGCTTGGTTCCCGGAGTCACCCTAGAACTGAATCAAGTCTGGTTTACCGGCGGACAATTTGACGATAATTCCATTACCAGCGTCAACCTCAATGGGGATTATAACGTCACGGAAGATACCATCGTCACCGGACGCTATTCCTTTATTAATGGACAGACAATGGGGGCGGCATTAGGATTACAACATGGGTGGACAGTCTTCCCGGGATTTCGCCTAAATTTTGCCTATGAGCACGTCTTTGGTTCCCTGTTCAGTCGCACAGGTTCTGGCAGTCAATTTGCTCAACCCTCTGCACCAGGACAGAGTGCTGCGGCATTAGGAATCCGCAGCGGAGACAGTTACAGTGTGGGATTTGACTATACCGGAAATCCCGACTTTGCTGCCAGTGCCCGATATGAACATCGGTTTTCCAGTAGTGGCAACAATACAGTGATTTCCGCAGCAGCATCGGGAAGACTCACGGATTCCCTATCCGTTCTGAGTCGATATCAACAGGCATCGTCATCGAATCAATTGTTTGATGAAATGGGGGATACGGTTAATTTGCGAATGGGGTTAGCCTATCGGAATCCAAACAGTGATAAATTTAATGCGTTGTTGCGGTATGATTATCGCCAGAATCCAGCGTTGATACCAGATTCGATATTATTTGAGTCCGGGACGCGATCGCGAGACCATACCTTTGCTTTGGAAACCATTTATGCCCCGAATTGGCGATGGGAATTTTATGGAAAAACAGCTTTAAGGCAAAGTACCTCGTACCTCGCCGATGATTTAGTCGGGACCAGTTTAGTGTCCTTAAATCAGTTAAGGGCAACCTATCGATTTGGATACCGCTGGGATGTGATGGGCGAAGGCAGATGGATTCGTCAAACGAATGCGAATTATGATGAATGGGGAGTAGTGGCAGAGGTGGGATATTATTTGACTCCGGATTTGAGAATTGGGTTAGGGTACGTCTTCGGCAAAGTCAGCGATCGCGACTTCAATGGCGATCGGTCCGCCTCCGGTCCTTACCTAGGCTTAACCGTCAAATTAAACGAACTCTGGCCCGGATTTGGTCAAGTAATTCCCCCCGCAGCATCAGCAGTAGAAACCCCCATCCAGGAAACCGGAGGTGCAGAATGAAACCGACAAATTCATCTTGGAACATCCTGCATCGCTTCTTGTTTCTGTTGCCTTTTGCCTTCTGTTTCACCGCCCCCATTGCGCGGGGAGAAGGCAGCATCGACTTGATTAAAAATGGCGGAAATCGCCCATTATTAGAATTTAGAGAAACCGGGGGGTCAGCCGAGTTATGGGGACTTGACTTTAAAACGGTTATGAAAGTTTATGCCGAAGAAGGAGAAACCATTAACCTGGGTTCGAGTGCCGTCGGACTTGGTTCCGGAATCATTCGATATCGTGCCCCCAATAGTGATCCTAATGATGTACCCGACAATTGTGGTGCCACGGGTTTAATTACTGATTCTGACGAAGAAGCAGCCGGTCCCCTGCCTAATGTAGGAGGATTTACTCCTTGTATCATCACTGTCGGTCCTGGAGAGGCGGGGGTTTGGGAAATTGAGTTTGTCAGTCCAAATCCGGCTGCACCAGGTGGTGGACCGAATATTCCACTCACCGGATGGACTCAACTAGCAACTCACGGTCAAGTCATTGCTTGGGATATCACTGTTAGAGATGGTGGAGTTGACCAAATCGGTCGAGTTTTTTCTAATTCGATGGCGCTTAATATGGGATCGAATAACCGACGGGCTCGGTCTGATTTTTATATTCAAACTCGCCAGGGATATCAGTATTTTAGTGACCTCAATGGCATCGATCCAGCGGGATTTATCTTTTTTGCCAACCAAAAAGGATTTATTAACCCGGATGGAACTCCTCGTTATCAATCGGTTCCCATTCCGACTTTTCTGGATCCTGTCCCCGTAGAAGACCCCACGGACTTTGCCAATGATAATGTTACCCATAAAATTTTCCTGAATGAACCGGATACGACGATGCCACTGACGGCTAACTCTACGCGAGGCACCACTTGGTTATATCAAGCTGCCCCTCCCACTGTGCCAGAGGCCCAGAATTTTACTTTTACTGGGATTGAAGGAACGCCCAATCAAGCTGGAACTTCTCCTCTAGGCGGAAACTTTTCTTTTGATGTTCCCGCCAACTTTGAAGGAAGTTATGCGATTACCCTAGATCTCAACAATAATGGAACCTATGGGGATGGCATCGATCGCACCTTAGTAGGTCAATCGGTCGCTGGAATTACAAATACAGTCTTTTGGGACGGGCGAGATAAAAATGGCGCTTTGGTCCCGGCTGGAACTGTGTCCTACAATGCCACAATTACCTTAAATGCGGGAGAAGTTCACTTTCCCTTTTTAGATATTGAAAATAATCTAGACGGGATTATTATTCGGAATACGACCAGTAATAATGCGACCATTTATTATGATAACAATTACCCGAATGTAGAATTGAATGGCACTCCACCCGATCCTCTAACAGCTTTAGAAGGGGTCAATAGTGCCGGGGGAGCGCTTGCCTTTAGCGGTGGGTTTGGGAATAATAAGGGGCTTGATATTTGGAGCTATGTCCCATCTGCACCCCGGGAGGTGCGGGAGATTGTGCAAATTAAAGCGGCTGATCTACAGATTACGAAAAATGTGAGCAGTCCCGGATTGACCGATGGCCCAGTTACCTATACAATTCAAGTGACAAATGCGGGACCGAGCGATATTATTGAAGCCTCTCCTGCAACCTTCACGGATAATGTTCCGGCAGATATTATTAATGTGGATTGGACCTGTGAGATTACCACAGGAACGGGGTCTTGTGGTACAGAAAATGGAACCGGGAATACTATCAATGCAACCTTAGCCCTGAATAACGGTGCCGTCGCCACCTTTACAGTCACGGGAACTATCGCTCCCAATGCTCCAGAACCCGTCATCAATACAGCAACCATCACAAGACCCAATGATGTTACCGATCCCATGAATAACGATGGGATTGCCGACCCTGACCCACAAACCGGAGTTGAGCGGAATCGCAGCGAACAAGCGAGTGCCACAATTAACACATTAACCCCCGGAAATCCTCTGCTAGGGGTTGCCAAGCAATTGAACACGGTGGTTAATAATGGGGACGGCACTTATGATGCTACCTATACGATTCGAGTCGAAAACTTTGGTAACCTGGATATTCTCACCCTGCAAGTTACGGAAGATTTATTTGGCAATGCTGAGAGTACCTTCGCCAGTGCGGTTGCTGCACCGCAAATTATTACCGCACCCCAAATTGTGGCGGGGACTTTGACTGGGGTTAACCCTGACTTTAACGGGAATGGGGATAAAAATTTATTGTTGGGAAGCGAAACCTTACCTGTGGGAGAAAGTATCGATATCACTTTCACGGTGCGGGTGACTCCGGGTTCGCAACTGGGTCCTTATGAGAACACTGCCACCGCAACAGGGACTTCTCCTGGGGGTACTGTGGTGAGTGATGACTCCACCGATGACGAGAATCTGAACCCAGACACTAATAACGATGACGATCCGACGAATGACACGACTCCAACTTCGGTCACTTTCGGCGAAGTGCCGCTGATTGGGGTGGCGAAGGCAGCGGGAACTCCCACGGATAATGGCGATCGCACTTTTACCATTCCCTATACCCTAGTGGTCCGCAATTATGGGGATGTTCCTCTGAATACTGTGCAGGTGACGGAAAATCTCAATGAGACTTTTTCCAATCTCACTTACACTCTGGAACCGAATTCCCTCTCCAGTCCAACTCTCACCGTTAACCCCAGCTTTAATGGCGATACAAATATTAATCTCCTGGCAACAGGCAATACTTTAGCTGTGGATACAGAGGCCACGATTAATTTTGCGGTGCGTGTTACCCCAGGCAACAATCTCGGTCCTTTTAATAATCAGGTGACTGCTTCTGGTGTCACTCCTGGGGGTACGGGGGTTAACGATTTGTCTACCAATGGCTCAAATCCTGATGGGAATAATAGCGAGGATCCGACGGATAGTAATGAAATCACCTCGGTGACGTTACGCGGCAATCCCAATCTGGAATTAGAAAAGCGGATTACTCGGGTGAATGGCGCGGTTGTGGGTCAGAGTGAGAATCTTGCGGATTGGCCTACTAACTTTGTGCGAGGTGTTGCCAGTTCCAATACGATTCAACCGGGAGATGAAGTGGAATATACAATCTATTTCCTCTCTTCTGGAAGTGGACCGTTAGAGAATGCAATGGTGTGCGACCCGTTGCAAGATTTTCAAACCTTCCGCACGGATACTTTTAATGGTCAAACTCCGACAGAAGGAACATTTGGGGCTGAGGTGGGGATTGCGTTGGCGTTAAATCCTCCGAACCCGGATTTACCGACGGCCTATCTGCGAAGTGCGAACAGTGCTAGTAACCGAGGCCGGTTTTATCCTTCGGGAACTGCAACTCCGCTAATTTGTGAGCAAAATGTGAGGGGAGCAGTGGTAGTGGACATTGGAGAACTCGGGGTGGGTGACTATGGGTTTATCCGCTTCCGCGTTACAATAGATTGATGGAGTGTTCGGGAGGATACGATCGCCCTGTCCAGGTGTATTTATAGTAGGGGCGCAA